>NZ_JARVSL010000033.1:0-32677 GCF_030209215.1 Pseudomonas sp. efr-133-TYG-23
ACTCAGGTTCCGTGGCAACACACCAACCCATGTGGTGAGCGGGCTTGCCCCGCGCTAGGCCAGCTCGCTCACCACAGGGATCGGGGCAGAGGCTTGGATTTCCAGCGCCATTTCGTTTGAAAGAAGCGGCAATCAACTCACGTTCTGTGGCAACACACCAACCCATGTGGTGAGCGGGCTTGCCCCGCGCGAGGCCGGCTCGCTCACCACACAAATCGGTGCATTCAGTGACATCGGCTGTTATGAAGCGGGTTTGGCCTCGGCCAGCGCCTGTTGCGCCAGTTCCTTCTCCGCTTCTTTGAGGTCGTCTTCACTGATCATTTCTGCAATCGCGCGCAAGCGCTCGACCACCCGGGCGTTGACGGTACCCTCCGGGAATTGCCCCTCGGCATCCGGCTCACCGGCATCCTCGCCCACCAGCAGGCTCAAGGCTTCATCGGCCTGGCGTACCGCGTAGATGTGGAACTGCCCAGCCCGCACGGCCTGCAACACCTTTTCATCGAGCATCAGTGTGGCGACGTTGGCCTGGGGAATGATAGCCCCCTGCTCACCGGTCAGCCCACGGGCTTCGCAGAGACGGAAGAAACCTTCGATCTTCTCGTTAACCCCACCCACCGCCTGCACTTCACCAAACTGGTTGATGGAGCCGGTGATGGCAAAGCACTGCTTGAGCGGGGTTTTCGACAGCGCCGAGATCAACGTGCACGCTTCGCCGAGGGACGCACTGTCACCGTCCACGTAGCCGTAAGACTGTTCCAAAGCGATGCTGGCCGAAATCGCCAGCGGGAATTCCTGGGCATAGCGGCTGCCCAGGTAACCGGTGAGGATCATCACGCCCTTGGAGTGGATCGGCTGGCCGAGGTTGACCTCACGCTCAATGTCGACAATCCCGCTGCCGCCGGGGTACACCGTGGCAGAAATCCGCGCCGGCACGCCGAACGCCGAGTCGCCCACTTCCAGCACCGTCAGGCCGTTGCACTTGCCGACCGCCGCACCGGCGGTGTCGATCAGGATCACCCCGGCGAGCATATCGTCGAGAATCCGCGCCGACACCCGCCCGGTGCGCGTGGCCTTAGCCTTGAGTGCGCGTTCGATATGGCCGGCGTCGGTCATCTCGTCGCCCGCCAGGTGACGAATGAAATCCGCCTCGCTGACCAATTGAAACAGATCGCCAATACGCGCCGACAAGCGCCCCTGATGCTCCGCCAGCCGCGCGCTGTAAGTGGCCAGGCGCGCTACGGCGTCGGATGTCAGCGGCGCCATGCCTTCTTCCGAGGTGCGGGTTTTGAGCAACTGCGCGAACTGCTCCAGGCTTTCGTCGACCATCGGGATGTCTTCGTCGAAGTCCACCAGCACCCGGAACATTTCCTGGAAGTCCGGATCGGCGTCCTGCAACGCGTAGTACAACTGACGCGAACCGATAATGATGACTTTGACCTGCAGCGGGATCATCTGCGGGTTGAGGGTCACCGTGGCCAGACGCCCCAGTTCGCCCAGCGGCGACTCCATTTTCAGCTTGCGCGACTGCAGGGACCGCTTGAGGGCGTCCCACACGAACGGCTCGCTGAGCATTTTTTCCGCTTCAAGGATCAGAAACCCACCATTGGCGCGGTGCAACGCGCCTGCGCGCAGTTGGCGATAGGTGGTGTAGAGCGCGCCCTGATCGGTGCTGTATTCGATACGCCCGAACAGGTTGTCGTAGGTCGGGTGCGGTTCGAACACCACTGGTGCGCCACCGTTGACCGGATGGCCCACCACCAGGCTCGGGCAGTACTGCTCTTCCAGCAGCTTGCGCGCCTGGGCGTCGGTCTTGGCATCATCCACCAATTGCTCGACCACGGTCTTGAGCAGGTACACCTGCATGGCTTGCAGGTAACCGCAGACGGCCGCGTTTTCCGCGTACTTTTCCGACAGCGGCGCCAGCAATGGCTGAAGGGCCAGGGTGATGGTTTCTTCGTTGAACTGGCGCAGTTGGTTATTCGACTCGCGCTTCCACTGCGGCAGGCTGGCCAGCTCCTCGTTGAGGCGTTCTTCCAGCTCGGAAATATCAGTGTGAAAGCGCTCGCGGTCGGCTTCCGGCAACTGCGAGAACTCGGCCTCGTCCAGGGCCTTGCCGTCGAGCATCGGCGTGAACGCGATATTGGAGCTGTCGCGGTACAGCGCCACGTCTTTTTCCAGGGCCAGGCGCTCGATCACGTCCAGCGCTTTGTCGTAACGCTGGTTGAAGGCGCGGTCGATAGCGCTCTTGCGCTGCTGGTAGGTAGGGTGTTCGAACACGGCCGGGAACGTGGCCACCAGGTTGTCGATCAGCGCGTTGATATCGGTAATGAACGCTGCGCCTCCCCCGGCGGGCAACTCAAGGGCGCGCGGCTCGCGAGGTTCATCGAAGTTATTGACGTAAACCCAGTCCGACGGGGTTTGCAGGCGCTTGCCTTCGGCCTTCAGGTAGCGTTTGACGAACGAAAAGCGACCGGTGCCCGGCTCGCCCATGACAAAAACGTTGTAACCGGGGCGTGGCATGGCCACACCGAACTGCAAGGCTTCAACCGCGCGTTCCTGGCCAAGCACACCGCGAAAGGGCTCCAAATCATTGGTGGTCGAGAAGCTGAACTGTTCAGCAGAGAAAGGGCGAGTCAGCGCATCGGGCGCTAGACGCAGGCTGGCAGCAACAGGATCAGGCATCGGGCTTCCTTACATCAGGCGGGGCAGATAGCGGCATTCTGGCTCCCCCTTGCGCGCTCTGGCAAGGCGGGTCTCTGGGAAAGCATAGACGCGGGAGGCGGCCGGCAAATATTTCATCAAATCGCCATCGGTTTTATAAAAACCCACGGAACCCTTCGAACGTGCCTAAACTCCAAACTGCGCGGGTTGGACTAATAACCGATCCCTAGGGCGCTATGAAGTGCCTGAACCCTTGTCCATTGGTTTGCACACAAAGAGAACAAAGCTATGAAACGGATCCTTCTCGGTACTCTCTTCACCGTCGTCTCCCTCAATGCAATGGCAGAAGCACCAGGTGGCCCGAACTGCGGTTGGGGCAACATGTTGTTCGAAGGCCAGCGCGGCACTCCAGCTCACTTCCTGGCTTCCACCACTAACGGCACCTCGGGTAACGCCACCTTCGGCATGACCTCGGGCACCAATGGTTGCAGCACCAACAGCGCGCTGACCTACGGCGGCAAGTCTTGGATTGCCATGAATGGCATGATGAACGAGCTGTCCGAAGACATGGCCAAGGGTAATGGCGAAGCACTGACCACCTACGCCGTGGTACTGGGTGTTGCGCCCGAAGATCGCGAGCACTTCGCTGCCGTGACTCACGAGCACTTCCAGCAAATCTTCAGCAAAGCTGACGTGACCGCTGACGACGTGCACAACAACACCCTCGCTGTACTGAAAAGCGATGCCCGTCTGGCGAAATACGCGACCCAGGCTTAAGCTCGACCGGCCCGCGCCTCTCCAGGCGCGGGTTTTATTTTTGGGCCCGCCTCCCCTTTGGGTCTTTCTATTTCCGACTTAAGTTGCCTCTATGCTCAAACGAATTGCCTGCCTGGCACTCTTCGCCTGCGCCCCGCTGTATGCGGCCCCGCACCTTGATGATCAACGTTTGCAGCAATTGGCCAACGATCCGTTCTGGCTTTCCCTGGGCCATTACGAAGCCGGCAAGCTCAAAGGCTGGCGCAGTTATGTCAGCGACAAGAAATTCTTCCTGGCGGCCGATGGTGCTCACCATCCGGACGCGGAACTCAAGGCCACCGTCGACGCACTCTATGCGCCCGCCAGCTTGGGTGAAAAACACGCCCAATGCGTCTACCCCGCACGTACCCGCTGGCTCAAGGATCAGTTGCACCTGACCGACCTGCCCGCCGTGGACTGCGCCGAATTCAAGCAATGGTTCAAGGACGTCGCCCCCCACAGTGCGGTGATGATCTTCCCGGCGGCCTACCTCAACAGTCCGTCGTCGATGTTCGGCCACACGTTGTTGCGTATCGACCAGGCCGACGTGCAAAGCAACAACACCGCACTGCTTAGCTACGCGATTAATTTCGGCGCGTATATCGAAGGCTCGGACAACAGCATTCTCTACGCCTGGAAGGGCCTGATGGGCGGCTACCCCGGCCTGTTCGCGCTGGTGCCCTACCAGGAAAAACTCTCCGAGTACCGTAGCCTGGAGAACCGCGACCTGTGGGAATACCGCCTCAACCTCACCCAGGTCGAGACCGAGCGCATGGTCGAGCATGTGTGGGAACTCAAGCAGATCCAGTTCGATTACTTTTTCTTCGACGAAAACTGCTCTTATCGCCTGCTGGAGCTGCTGCAAGTCGCCCGCCCCGGCCTGCGTTTGACCGAACAGTTCCCGCTGACCGCCATCCCCACCGATACAGTCAAAGCCGTGAAAGACGCGGGCCTTGTAGAGAAAATCGACTATCGCCCGTCCCGCGAGCGCGAATTGCTTGAACGCGCCAAACCCTTGGATGGCGACGAGCAGCAATGGGTGCTCAAGATCAGCGACGACCAGAAGCAATTGCAGGAACCGGCCTTCAAGGCTCTGCCCCGCGAGCGTCAGGCCCTGATTATCGACGCGGCTTATCGCCTGGGCCGCTACCGCGCCAATGGCCTGGAACGCGACACCGCCCGCTCCCAACGCAGCTTCGAGCTGCTGCGCGCGATCAACCAGAACCCTGCGCCCGACCTCAAGATCCAGCCGCCCGGCCTTCCGGAAGACGGCCATGAATCCCGCACCTGGCAAGCCGGTATCGGCACCCGTGGCGACAAGGCTTTCGGCGAATACGGCCTGCGCATGGCTTACCACGACCTCAACGACAACGCTGAAGGCTTCCCCCTCGGCGCGCAGATCGAAATCCTACAGATGAAACTGCGCCAGTACGAAGGCAACCACTGGCAGCTGCAACAACTGGACCTGGCCACCATCCGCTCCCTGACCCCGCGCAACGCGTTGCTGCAGCCCTGGTCCTGGCAAGTCACCGGTGGCCTGGAACGCGTACCGGGCAAACACGACGACGAAACCCTGGTCGCCCATGTCAACGGCGGCGCCGGCAGCACCTGGCAACTGCGCGACGACATGCTCGGCTTCGCCCTCGGCACCGTGCGTGTGGAACACAACAACGACTTCAACGAAGCCGTCTCCCCCGCCGCTGGCTTCAACACCGGCGTACTGTGGAAAAACCCGCTGGGCAACCTGAGCCTGGAAGCCAAAGGCGATTTCTTCACCAATGGCGAAGTGCGGCGCAGCCTCAGCCTCAACCAACAGTGGGAACTGTCCCGCAACCTGGGCCTGCGCCTGAGCGCCCAGCGCCAATACAGCCATCTATCCTCACCGGTCAATGAAGTGATGCTTGAAGTGAAGTGGTACCACTACTGACCAACGCCTGGCGAAAATCAAAAATGCGGGAAGGGGCAAGCACCCTCCCCCATTTGTTAGCATTGCCCGCACCATCAGGAGTTCACTCGACATGGCCGTTACCTGCACCACCCTTGAAGAGGTTCGAAACAACATCGACCGCCTCGACCAACAAATCGTCACTCTTCTGGCCGAACGCGGCCGCTACGTCTCCCAGGCCGCCCACTTCAAAAAAGATGCCGATGGCGTCAAGGCCCCGCAGCGGGTCGAACAAGTGATCGCCAAAGTGCGCAATCTGGCGCAGGTGGCGGGCGCCAATCCGCAAGTCACCGAACAGGTTTATCGCGCGATGATTGCGGCGTTTATCCAGCAGGAATTGGCTGAGCATGCGGCGCTGACCACGCAGCAGGCGACCTAACCCCTAAAGCGGGCTGAGCAAAGATTTGGCCTCTACCTTTAAGGCCAACACATTTCTCACACCCCCTTCACATCCGTCCGACGAATCCCCTTCTAGACTTTCCCTATCAGCCGTAAAACGGCCAGGGAGTACGCCATGTGGCGGTATGCGGTCATGTTGTGGGCGGTAATGGGGTTGGCGGGTTGCCAGACGACCCATCAAGAATTGTTGGCCAAGGGTTATCCACCGGCCTTCGCCGATGGCTTTGACGATGGCTGCAGCAGCGGTCGCCAGGCGGCTGGGGTGATCAGTGGGGAGTTTCGCAAAAATGTGCCGCGCTATCTGCAAGAGCGGGAGTACGCCGAGGGCTGGGAGGACGGTTTTCGCCAGTGCAAGGCAATGCGGGAGAACGAAGAACTGCGCGATTACAAAGAGCGCCATTGGGATGAGCGCGAGCGCGAGTGGCAGCAGGAGAAGGATCGCGATGCGGCCCGGGCCTATCGCTCGCAATAGGTCGCTTTCAGACATCCATCGAAACTAAAGCACAGCGAACATGGCCCAAGCTCCATAGAGGGAGATCATCATGAGCCGTGCTTTTGTAAACGAAGACAACGCCGCCGCCCAGGCCGATCAGCCGGTAGAGCGTCAAGTCAGTGAGCAACCCAACCGCCTGACCGCGCAAGGTCTGGCGCAGTTGCACGCCAAAGTCGCGCAGTTGCAGCAGGAACATGGCGCCGAATCCGCCAAGGGCGAGCAGGCCGATAAACAGCGCCAAGCCGACCTTGAGCGGGATTTGCGCTATTTCAACCAGCGGGTGCAAAGCGCCCAGGTGGTGGCGCCTGCCACGTCCACCGATCAGGTGCAGATCGGCAGCTGGGTCACCTTCGCCAATGAGCAGGATGAACAACAACGCATCCAATTGGTGGGTGAAGACCAGGCCGACGCCAGTGCAGGGTTGATCAACTGGGGCTCGCCCCTTGGCCGCGCGTTGCTCGGTGCGCGGGTCGGTGACGAGGTGCTCTGGAAGCGCCCCGTCGGCGATCAGTTGATCGAAGTGCTGCGCATCGACGCTGGGGCTTAGACGATGCCTTGGGCCAGCATTGCGTCGGCCACTTTGACGAAACCGGCGATATTCGCGCCTTTGACGTAGTTAACCCGGCCGTTTTCTTCGCCGTAGTGCACGCAGGCATGGTGGATCGACTGCATGATGGCGTGCAGCTTGCTGTCCACTTCCCCGGCGGTCCACAGCAAGCGCATGGCGTTCTGCGACATCTCCAGGCCGCTCACCGCCACGCCACCGGCGTTGGATGCCTTGCCCGGTGCGAACAGAATGCCTGCCTCGATAAAGATATCCACAGCCTCCAGCGTGGTCGGCATATTGGCGCCTTCGGCCACGCAGAGGCAGCCGTTACGCAGCAAGGTGCGGGCGGCGTCGGCGTCCAGTTCGTTCTGGGTCGCACAGGGCAAAGCGATGTCACAGGCTAGCGCCCACGGCGTTTGGCCTTTGCGGAACTCCAGGCCAAAGCGCTCGGCCAGTTCGCTGATACGGCCGCGCTGTACGTTTTTCAGTTCCAGCAGAGCTGACCATTGTTCCTCGGTCAAACCGCTTTCGGCGTACAGGGTGCCTTCGGAGTCGGACAGGGAAATCACCTTGCCGCCCAAGTCCATGACCTTGCGCGCCGCGTATTGCGCCACGTTGCCGGAACCGGATACCGCGACACGCTTGCCCTCCACGCGCTGGCCGTCGCGCTTGAGCATTTCTTCGGCAAAGTACACACAGCCAAAACCGGTGGCTTCGGGACGGATCAGGCTACCGCCGTAGGTCATGCCCTTGCCGGTCAGCACCGAAGTGAATTGGTTGCTCAGGCGCTTGTATTGACCAAACAGGAAGCCGATCTCCCGTGCACCCACGCCGATATCACCGGCCGGCACATCGACGTCCGCACCGATATGCCGATACAGCTCGCTCATAAACGCCTGGCAGAAACGCATTACCTCGGCGTCGCTCTTGCCCTTGGGATCGAAGTCCGAACCCCCTTTGCCGCCGCCCATGGGCAACGAGGTCAGGGAATTCTTGAAGGTCTGCTCGAAGGCGAGAAACTTCAAAACCCCCAGGTTCACCGACGGGTGGAAACGCAGCCCGCCCTTGTACGGGCCGATGGCGCTGTTCATCTGAATGCGAAACCCGCGATTGACCTGGACCTTGCCGTGATCATCCACCCACGACACCCGGAACGTAATCGCACGCTCGGGCTCGCACATCCGCTCCAGAATGCCCGAAGTCAGATAGTGCGGATTGGCTTCAAGAAACGGCCACAGGCTGCGCAGGACTTCTTCTACGGCCTGGTGAAATTCCGGCTGATCAGGGTCACGTTTCTTTAGGCGAGCGAGGAAGGATTCGACGGATTCGATCATGAAAAGTCTCGGCACATTGATTGTTTTTAAATGAGATTGGGCCGGACTTTAACAATTCATGTCGCACCGCGACAGGGCAAAATGTCGCTTTTGTGAATTTAAATGGTGCATTGGATGTAAATAAACCCGGAAAACGGGAGTTTTCTGCACTTTAAAGGGGATTACCAGGCTGGGGTGTGCACCGTCGAGGGAATGGCTATCGAGGGCAAGCCCCCTCCCACATTTGATCGGTGTGGGTCAGGGGAATGTGCAAAAAAAACGGTGCCCGAAGGCACCGTTTTTTTAACCGGCCCGGGATCAGGCCAGTTTTTTGTGACGTACACGGTGCGGCTGGGCAGCGGCATCGCCCAGGCGCTTCTTGCGATCGGCTTCGTACTCGGTGTAGTTGCCTTCGAAGAACACCGCTTGGGAGTCATCTTCGTACGCCAGGATGTGGGTCGCGACGCGGTCAAGGAACCACCGATCGTGAGAGATCACAATGGCGGCGCCTGGGAAGTCCAGCAGGGCTTCTTCCAGGGAACGCAGGGTTTCGACGTCGAGGTCGTTGGACGGTTCGTCGAGCAGCAGGACGTTGCCGCCCTCTTTCAGGGTCAGGGCCAGGTGCAAGCGGCCGCGCTCACCACCGGACAGGTCCTTGACGAACTTCTGCTGGTCGCCGCCCTTGAAGTTGAAACGGCCGACGTAGGTGCGCGACGGGATTTCATAGTTGCCGATGCGGATCTGGTCGGAGCCGTCGGAAATCTGCTGGAACACGGTCTTGCTGCCGTCCAGGTCGTCACGGCTCTGGTCGACACAGGCCAGCTGCACGGTTTCGCCGATCTCGATGCTGCCCGAATCCGGGGTTTCCTTGCCCATCAGCATGCGGAACAGTGTGGATTTACCCGCACCGTTACCGCCGATAACGCCGACGATCGCGCCTTTTGGCATGGAGAACGACAGGTTGTCGATCAGCACGCGGTCGCCATAGCCTTTAGTGACGTTCTTGAATTCGATGACCTTGTCACCCAGGCGCGGGCCGGCCGGGATGTAGATCTCGTTGGTTTCGCTGCGCTTCTGGAATTCCTGCGACTGCATCTCTTCAAAGCGTTGCAGACGCGCCTTGGATTTGGACTGGCGGGCCTTGGCGCCTTTGCGCACCCATTCCAGTTCTTCCTTCATGGCCTTTTCGTGAGCCGATTGCTGCTTGGATTCGGCGGCCAGACGCTCGGACTTGGCTTCCAGCCAACCGGAGTAGTTGCCCTCGTAAGGGATGCCGGCGCCACGGTCGAGTTCGAGGATCCAACCCGCTACGTTGTCCAGGAAGTACCGGTCGTGCGTAATCGCAACCACGGTGCCCGGGAAATCGTGGAGGAAATGCTCCAACCAGGCGACGGAATCGGCGTCCAAGTGGTTGGTCGGTTCGTCGAGCAGCAGCATGTCGGGGGCCGACAGCAGCAGACGGCACAAGGCCACGCGACGCTTTTCACCACCGGACAGGTGTTCGACCTTGGCATCCCACGCCGGCAGGCGCAGCGCGTCTGCGGCGACTTCCAGCTGGCGCTCCAGGTTGTGACCGTCGCCGGCCTGCAGGATGGCTTCGAGCTTGGCCTGTTCGGCGGCCAGTTTGTCGAAGTCGGCGTCCGGCTCGGCATAGGCGGCATAGACTTCATCCAGGCGCGCCTGGGCGTCCTTGATCACGCTGACGGCCTCTTCGACCACTTCACGCACGGTCTTGGCCGGGTCCAGCTGCGGCTCCTGCGGCAGATAGCCGATGTTCAGTTCCGGCATCGGGCGTGCTTCGCCTTCGAACTCGGTGTCGACGCCAGCCATGATTTTCAACAGGGTGGATTTACCCGAGCCGTTGAGGCCGAGCACGCCGATCTTGGCGCCGGGGAAGAAGGACAACGAAATGTTTTTCAGGATTTCCCGCTTCGGTGGGACAACCTTGCCCAGCCGATGCATGGTGAAGACGTATTGAGCCATGGTGAACCTAGCGTCAGTGACTGATGAATTGAGCGGGCGAAGCCCGTGCCAGGCCATGCGCCGCGCGGGCCTTTGACTATCATCAATGCCAGCGAGCGGAAAAAGCCTGAATATCTGGGGCTGGAACGCCCCGCGTAACCGGCAAAGCTACCTGAATGCGCTTGGTCAGTCCAGCCAGGCGGGACTGGCACTTTGCCACAACACAAGGCATGCTAGCCGCCCTTCGGGCGTCCGGCTTATAGTGCACGTCGCGCGCCAGTCCAGCCAAACCGCAGGATTACAGCTTGTCCAAAGTCACGCCGCCAACTCCTTTGCGCGCCGCTCATCTAGCGCCGGGAGCGCCCCTGCACGGTCCTCTCAAAGGCGCACTGGCGACGCTCGTCCTGCTGCTGCTCGCTTTATTGTTCTGGCAACTGCTGGATCAACTGCAGCAGAACCAGAAAAACCAGCAGCAATACACCATCGACTACAGCGCCGACCTGGCCGAACAGATCAGCCTGAACATGGCCCTGAGCGCCAAGATCGCCCTGAACCTGCTGCCGATGGTCGAAGCGCCCCGCGACAGCGAACAGCAACAGGCATTGATGCTGACTTTGCAACGCTCCTTGCCGGAATTGCGCAGCGTGGCCCTGCTCGCCCCCAGCGGCGCGATGATCAGCGACAGCGCGCCCGATAGCCAGGACGCCGCCTGGCTCGAAGAACTGGTACAGCGCAGCCACGGCCAGGCCTATTACCTGAGCAACAACGACGAAGGGTCCCTTATCTATCTGCTGCTGCACCAGCCGAGCGGTGGTTCCAGGGTGTACTGGGCGTTGCGCCTGGCGCCGGAGTATCTGACCAACCTCACCCGCCAGGACAGCCCGGGCCAGCGCCCGGCGTGGGCCATCGAGAATCGTCTCAACCAACGCATTATCAGTCGCGACAGCGGCATGCCGGCAAAATGGGCCAGCGTCCTGACCCCGGACGAATTGAATAAAAGTGTGCTGGTCACCCCTCTGAGCAAAAGCGACTGGCAACTGCGCGGTCTGTTCGATCGCAGCGCCGTGCTCGAAGAACTGTTGCCGGCGTTTATCGGCAAATGCCTGCTGGGCCTGGCGTTCTCGCTGGTCCCGGTGATCGTCCTGTTGAACATGCGTCGCCGTCAGCGCCAGGTGCATGAGGGCCGCCGCCGTTACCAGGACATTTTCGAAGGCACCGGTGTGGCCTTGTGCGTGCTGGATCTGTCGGGCCTCAACACGTTCTTTGAGCGCGCGCACCTGCGCAGCCGCGAGCAATTGAGCGCCTGGCGGCATGCCAACCCGGACGACTACCGCCAACTGCTCAACGAGCTGCGCATTACCGAAGTCAACCAGGTCGCGGTGCGTCTGCTGAACGTGGGCTCGTGCGAGGATGCCTGGGAGCGTTTGATCAGCGATTGCCCGAACAACGTCACCTCCATCGGTTATCAGATCCTCGAAGCGGTCCTGACCCAACAGGACCAGTTAGAGCTGGAAATCCACCTCAGCGATGTGGCCGGCAACGATCAATACCTGTGGCTGGTGATGCGCTTGCCGGAGCAGCAGGACGACTTTAAGGCGGTGATCCTCAGTATCAGCGATATCACCAGTCGCAAGCTGATCGAACTGTCCCTGGTGGAGCGCGAAAGTTTCTGGTCGGACGTGGTCCGCACAGTGCCGGACCACCTGTATGTACAGGACGTGATCAGCCAGCGCATGATTTTCAGCAACCATCACCTGGGCCACACCCTCGGCTATAACCGCGGCGAACTGCAGCAAATGGGTGAGTACTTCTGGGAAATCCTGCTGCACCCCGAAGACGCCGAGCATTATCACGACTTGCGCCAGCAGCAACGCCAGACCGGTTATGCCACCCAACTGCACTGCCAACTGCGCTTTCGCCATCGCAACAACCAGTGGCGACGTTTCGATATCCGTGAACAGGCCCTGGCCCGGGACAAAACCTCTCAAGTCACCCGCATCATCGGCGTGGCCAAGGACATTACCGACCAGATCGAAGCCAGCGAATCCCTGCGCGACAGCGAGCAGCGCTACCGCATGTTGGCCGAGAGCATCAGCGACGTGATCTGCTCCACCGACAGCAATTTGGCCCTCAATTACATCAGCCCCTCGGTCAATGCCGTGTTGGGCTATGACGTGGACTGGGTGTTCAAGAACGGCTGGCAATCGATCATCGCCAACCCGCAGCAACTGGCCGGCATTTACAGCCTGGTGGAACAGGTCAGCCGCGCCCTGGGCGACCAGGAGGCCCTGAGCAAGCTGCGCGATCAGGTGCAGACCCAACTGTTTCTGTTCGACTGCCTGCGCGCCGACGGTCGCAAAGTGCCGATCGAACTGCGGGTGGTGCTGGTGTGGGACGAGCACGGCACGTTCGAGGGCATCCTCGGTGTCGGTCGGGACATCAGCCAGCAACGCCGCGCCGAAAAAGACCTGCGCATGGCGGCCACGGTATTCGAGCACTCCACGTCGGCGATCCTGATCACCGACCCGGCGGGTTATATCGTGCAGGCCAACGAAGCGTTCAGCCGGGTCAGCGGTTATGAAGTGGCGGATGTGCTCGACCAGTTACCCAACATGCTCACCGTCGACGAGCAGCAGGAAGCCCACCTGCGCTATGTGCTCAAGCAATTGCATCAGCACAGCACCTGGGAGGGCGAAGTGTGGCTCAAGCGCCGCAATGGCGAGCATTACCCGGCCTGGGTGGGTATCACCGCCGTGTTCGACGATGAAGGCGATTTAGCCAGCTACGTGTGTTTTTTCAGCGATATCAGCGAGCGCAAGGCCAGCGAGCAGCGCATCCACCGCCTGGCCTATTACGACGCCCTGACCCACCTGCCCAACCGCACATTGTTCCAGGACCGCCTGCACACCGCGTTGCAGTCGGCCGAACGGCAGAAGTCGTGGGTGGTGCTGATGTTCCTTGACCTGGACCGTTTCAAACCGATCAACGACTCCCTGGGCCATGCCGCAGGCGACCGCATGCTCAAGGAAATGGCCACGCGCCTGCTAGGTTGTGTGGCCGAAGACGACACCGTGGCGCGCATGGGCGGCGACGAGTTCACCCTGTTGCTGCAACCGCGGGTCAACCGTGAAATGGCGCTCAACCGCGCCATTCATGTGGCCGAGCAAATCCTGGCGAGCCTGGTGAGGCCGTTCGTGCTGGAGGGCCGCGAGTTCTTTGTGACCGCCAGTATCGGTATCGCCTTGAGCCCGCAGGATGGCAACGAGCTGAGCCAGCTCATGAAAAACGCCGACACCGCGATGTACCACGCTAAGGAGCGCGGCAAGAACAACTTCCAGTTCTACCAGGCCGACATGAACGCCAGCGCCCTGGAGCGTCTGGAACTGGAAAGCGACCTGCGCCACGCCCTCGACCAGAACGAATTCGTGCTCTATTACCAGCCGCAATTCAGCGGCGACGGCAAACGCCTGACCGGCGCCGAGGCGCTGCTACGCTGGCGCCATCCGCGTCGCGGGCTGGTGCCGCCGGGGGACTTTATCCCCGTGCTGGAGGAGTTGGGCCTGGTGGTGGACGTGGGCGACTGGGTGATCGGCGAGGCATGTCGCCAGCTCAAGACCTGGCACCAGAACAAAGTCCGCGTGCCGAAAGTCTCGGTGAACATCTCCGCGCGGCAATTTTCCGATGGCCAACTGGGCACGCGCATCGCCACCATTCTGAAGGACACCGGCCTGCCGCCGGCATGCCTGGAGCTTGAGCTGACGGAAAGTATCCTGATGCGCGAAGTCAACGAAGCCATGCACATCCTCGACAGCCTGAAAAACCTGGGCCTGAGCATTGCGGTGGACGACTTCGGCACCGGTTACTCATCGCTCAACTACCTCAAGCAGTTCCCCATCGATGTCCTGAAGATCGACCGCACCTTCGTCGACGGCCTGCCGTCCGGCGAGCAGGATGCCCAGATCGCCCGCGCCATTATCGCCATGGCTCACAGCCTGAACCTGGCGGTGATCGCCGAGGGCGTGGAAACCCACGAGCAGTTGGACTTCCTGCGCGAGCATGGTTGCGACGAGGTACAGGGCTACCTGTTCGGGCGGCCAATGCCGGCGCATCGGTTCGAAGCGCAGTTCAGCAATGATGCGCTGTTCATGTTCGATTGAAGGGTGTGGCGCGGCCACTGGCCTCATCGGGGGCAAGCCCCCTCCCACCTTCGACTTGTGAATACATTCAAATGTGGGAGGGGGCTTGCCCCCGATGAGGCCGGTAGAGCCACCACCCATCCCGAAGTGAATCCCGCTTGTCCGCGACATGACGTCCTTTCATATGCCATCTAAAACCCATTGGGTTAGAATGCCCTCCTTTTCTGCCCCCGATCCTTGAGGACCGCCATGTTCAGCCGTGATTTGACTATTGCCAAGTTCGACGCCGATCTCTTCGCCGCCATGGAGCAAGAAGCCGTGCGCCAGGAAGAGCACATTGAGCTGATCGCTTCGGAAAACTACACCAGCCCCGCGGTCATGGAGGCTCAAGGTTCGGTTCTGACCAACAAGTACGCCGAAGGCTACCCAGGCAAGCGCTACTACGGTGGTTGCGAGTACGTCGACGTGGTTGAGCAACTGGCCATCGACCGCGCCAAGGAGCTGTTCGGCGCTGATTACGCCAACGTCCAGCCACATGCCGGCTCCCAAGCCAACAGCGCCGTGTACCTGGCCCTGCTGCAAGGCGGCGACACCATCCTGGGCATGAGCCTGGCCCACGGCGGTCACCTGACCCACGGTGCCAGCGTGTCCTCCTCCGGCAAGCTGTACAACGCCGTTCAATACGGTATCGATGCCAATGGCCTGATCGACTACGACGAAGTCGAGCGCCTGGCAGTCGAGCACAAGCCAAAAATGATCGTGGCCGGTTTCTCTGCCTACTCGCAGATCCTGGATTTCCCACGCTTCCGCGCCATCGCCGACAAAGTGGGCGCGTACCTGTTCGTGGACATGGCCCACGTGGCCGGTCTGGTCGCCGCTGGCGTCTACCCGAACCCGGTGCCTTACGCTGACGTGGTCACCACCACCACCCACAAGACCCTGCGCGGTCCGCGTGGTGGCCTGATCCTGGCGCGCGCCAATGCCGAGATCGAGAAAAAGCTGAACTCCGCCGTATTCCCAGGCGCCCAGGGTGGCCCGCTGGAGCATGTCATCGCCGCTAAAGCGATCTGCTTCAAGGAAGCACTGCAACCTGAGTTCAAGGCCTACCAGCAACAAGTGGTGAAAAACGCCCAGGCCATGGCCAACGTGTTTATCGAGCGCGGCTTTGACGTGGTCTCCGGCGGTACTGAGAACCACCTGTTCCTGCTGTCGCTGATCAAACAGGACATCTCCGGTAAAGATGCCGACGCTGCCCTGGGCAAAGCCTTCATCACCGTGAACAAGAACTCGGTACCGAACGACCCACGTTCGCCGTTTGTCACCTCCGGCCTGCGCTTCGGCACCCCGGCGGTGACCACTCGTGGCTTCAAGGAAGCCGAGTGCAAGGAGCTGGCCGGCTGGATCTGCGACATCCTGGCTGACCTGAACAACGAAGCCGTGATCGACGCAGTGCGCGAGAAGGTCAAGGCGATCTGCAAGAAGCTGCCGGTATACGGCGCTTGATCGCAGTAGCTTGAACAAGAAGCCCGGCTCTTGAGCCGGGCTTTTTTATGCCTGCTCTGCAACTTGAAATGAGATCAACTGTGGGAGGGGGCTTGCCCCCGATTACAGGGTGTCAGGCAAGCGCTATGCCATTGGTACAGCGATATCGGGGCAAGCCCCCTTCCACATTGCATTCAGGGTTGGTAGACCTTGGCAAAGCCTTCGCGGATTTTGTCTTCCGGCAACTCATCGGCAATAAACACAATCACACTTTCCCGCGCCTCACCCTCGGCCCACTCGGTGTCCCAGTCGAAGCCGTAGAGCTTCAGCACGCCCTGAAACACCATGCGCCGATCTTCCCCGGCAATGTTCAGCACGCCTTTGTAGCGCAGCAATTGTTTGCCGTGGTCTTCCAGCAGTTCGTTCATAAACTCACTGAGGCGGTCGATATCCAGCGGCTGGTCGGTGCGCAGCACCAGGCTGGAGATACGGTCCACGGAAGGCGCGGCACTCACCGGGCGCAGGCTCATGCCGGCGTTGAGATTGAAACCGCGCACGTCGAGCAATTCGCCCAGATCGATCTGCCCATGGTCAACCACACGAATCGGCGCGCGACGGTTGATGCGGGTCAGGCGTTCGCTGAGGGCGTCGAATGTGGCGTCGTCCACCAAGTCACGCTTGCTCACCAGCAGGCGGTCGGCAAAGCCAATCTGCGCCTGGGCGATGGCCTGGGTCAGGTGGTGCTCGGCGTGGGCTGCGTCCACCAGAGTGATGATGCCGTCGAGGATGTAGCGCTCGCGCAATTCCTCGTCGATGAAAAAAGTCTGGGCCACGGGAGCGGGGTCGGCCAAGCCAGTGCATTCGATCACCAGGCGGTCGAAGGCGATTTCGCCACTGTCCAGGCGTTCAAGCAGCAGGTACAGGGCTTTGGTCAGGTCCGTGTGGATGGTGCAGCACACGCAGCCGTTGGACAGCGTCATGACTTGCACCGGCTCCTCACCCAACAGCTGGGTGTCGATACCGGCGTCGCTGAATTCGTTTTCGATCACGGCGATTTTCAGGCCGTGTTCGGCTTTGAGCAGGTGGCGCAGCAAGGTGGTTTTACCGGCGCCAAGGAAGCCGCTGAGAACAGTAACGGGAATGGGAGAGGACACGACAATTCTCCTTATAGCTGAAGAAACACAAAACAAATGTGGGAGGGGGCTTGCCCCCGATAGCGGCGTGTCAGTGGCAGATAAGTGCCTGACACACTGCTGTCGGGGGCAAGCCCCCTCCCACAAGGATCACTGTCAGCGCGGATTACCCGGTCAACAGCACTTGGGCCCACCCTTGCCACCGTAACGGGCTTCCTGGCGTTCGCGGAAGAACGCCTTGTAGTCCATCACCGGTTTGTCCGGGTGCTTGGTTTGCATATGCTCGACGTAGGTGTCGTAGTCGGGCATGCCGACCATCAGGCGTGCGGCCTGACCGAGGTATTTACCCAGGCGACTGATGTCATTGAACATGGTTGCAATCCTCGATCATGCGTCCGGTATGGCCTGGAACGGGGCTTCTTTATCCGTGCGTTCTTTGTTGCCCCAGGCGGCAACGCCGACCTTGAGCGCATAGAACAGGATGCTGAACACCACGAACAGAAACAGCGCCGTCAGCGTCGCGTTGGTGTAGGCATTCCAGATCACATGCTGCATCTGGTCGATGCTCTTGGCCGGCGCGAGGATCTGGCCGCCGGCCAGGGCATCGCTGTACTTCTTGGCCAGGGACAGGAAGCCGATTGCCGGGTTGGCGTCGAACAGCTTGATGAAGCCTGCGGTGGTGGTGCAGATCAGCAGCCAGACCGCCGGCAGCATGGTCACCCAGATGTAGCGCTGGCGTTTCATTTTGATCAGCACCACGGTGGCCAACATCAGCGCGATACCCGCCAGCATCTGGTTGGAGATACCGAACAGCGGCCACAAGGTATTGATGCCGCCCAGTGGGTCGATCACCCCTTGGTACAGCAGGTAACCCCACATCGCTACGCAACCAGCGGTCGCGACCAGGTTGGCAGTCCACGACTCGGTACGCTTGAGCGCCGGCACGAACGAACCCAGCAGATCCTGCAGCATGAAGCGACCGGCACGAGTACCGGCGTCGACAGCGGTGAGGATGAACAAGGCTTCGAACAGAATCGCAAAGTGGTACCAGAACGCCATGGTGTTTTCACCCGGCAGCACACTGTGCAGGATCTGCGCGATCCCCACCGCCAGGGTCGGCGCACCGCCGGCACGGGCCAGGATGGTGGTTTCGCCGATGTCATGGGCCACCGCCTGCAGCGCTTCCGGGGTGATAGCAAAACCCCAACTGCTGACGGTCTGCGCCACGGCCATCACATCCCCGCCAACGACGGCGGCCGGGCTGTTCATGGCGAAGTACACACCCGGCTCGATCACCGAGGCCGCCACCATCGCCATAATGGCCACGAACGACTCCATCAACATGCCGCCGTAACCGATGTAGCGGGCGTTGGTTTCGTTATCCAGCAGCTTGGGCGTGGTGCCCGAGGAGATCAGCGCGTGGAAACCCGAGACCGCACCGCAAGCGATGGTGATGAACAGGAACGGGAACAGCCCGCCTTTCCACACCGGGCCGGTGCCATCGATAAACTGGGTCAACGCCGGCATTTTCAGCTCGGGCATGGTGACCAGGATGCCGATTGCCAGAGCAATGATAGTGCCGATCTTGAGGAAGGTGGACAGGTAGTCCCGTGGGGCCAGGATCAGCCACACCGGCAGTACCGCCGCTACGAAGCCGTAGCCGATCAGCATCCAGGTGATCTGCACGCCGGTAAAGCTGAACGCCTTGGCCCACACCGGATCGGCGGCAATCTGCCCGCCCAGCCAGATCGAACCGAGCAGCAACAGCACGCCGATGATGGAGATTTCACCGATACGGCCTGGGCGGATGTAACGCATGTAGATGCCCATGAACATCGCGATCGGGATGGTCGCCATCACGGTGAAGATGCCCCATGGGCTCTCGGCCAGGGCCTTGACCACGATCAGGGCCAGCACCGCGAGGATGATGATCATGATCAGGAAGCAGCCAAACAGCGCGATGGTCCCCGGAATGCGCCCCATCTCTTCGCGCACCATATCCCCCAGGGAACGGCCATTGCGACGGGTGGACAGGAACAGCACCATAAAGTCCTGCACCGCACCGGCCAGCACCACACCGGCAATCAGCCACAGCGTGCCGGGCAGGTAACCCATTTGCGCTGCCAGTACCGGGCCGACCAGCGGGCCTGCGCCGGCAATTGCCGCAAAGTGGTGACCGAACAGGATGTGCTTGTTGGTCGGCACATAGTCCAGACCGTCGTTATTGAGCACTGCGGGGGTGGCCCGCCGTGGGTCGAGCTGCATCACATTGTTAGCGATGAACAGGCTGTAGTAACGGTAAGCAACCAGGTAAATGGCCACTGCGGCCACCACAATCCACAAGGCGTTGATCGCCTCGCCGCGGCGCAAGGCCACTACGCCCAGGGCGCACGCTCCTACGATTGCCAGCACCAGCCAGGGTAAGTGGCGTAGCAGGCTATTATTATTTTTCATTTTTATATTCCAGCCAGGGTGGACAGAAAGGACAACCACCCGGAGTTTAGCGCTGTTGGCCTCAAAGGCCACCCCCCTCCATTGGTCTAGAGCCTTGCAACGCTGAAAAAAGCAGAAAAAACCGCCCAATGATGGCGCAGGGCTACACTCCATCCATCTCCAGAGGGTTTCACCATGACCGATCACCCATCCGACCGCCGCTGTTTCCGCCGCATCGCCCTGGATGCGAAAACCGAACTTCGACAAAACGGCGAGGAATGGCCGGTAAAGTTGGTGGATTTGTCGCTAAAGGGCCTGGCGGTAAAACGGCCGGAGTCTTGGAAGGGCAATAAAGCCCTGCCGTTCGACGTCGATATCCGTCTGGACCCGAAGGCGCATATCAAAATGCAGGTCAAGCTGACCCACGACGATCACGGCCAACTGGGCTTTGTGTGCAGGGAAATCGACCTGGATTCGATCAGCCACTTGCGGCGGCTGATCGAGTTGAACCTCGGCGATCAAGCGGAACTTGAGCGAGAGTTGGGCGCGTTATTGGAGGTATAGGCTCAGGGAAACGCTTCGCGGCTGGGAAACTCGTCCTCCATGTCCCAGTAGCCCTTTTTCTGACTCGACGCGACTTGCCATTGCCCGTCGACATAGCGATACGTCTGGTAGCGCGTGGTGAAATCGTCCTCACCGTCGCCGTCCATAAAAGACGATACCTGCAACAGTTCATCCGGCCCGCCATTGGCCGGTGTCGCCACCTGCCAGTCAGCCTTTCCCGTGTGCGCCAGGGTCAGCGGTTGGGACTTGCCGTCCGCGCCAGTGAAGCTCAGCGGTGTAAGTTGCTGTTTGGCCGGTAGCAGCATCTGGGTGGCTGGGCCGCTGTACGTGCCCATCGGCGCAGTCATGTCGATGCTCAAAAAATACACAGGCTCGGGCAACCCCTTGAGCGGGGCCTCGCTGACCTCGGCCAGTGGGTAGCCGAGGTCCTGTTGCGCGATCACCTGATCGGCAGCCGACACCAGGCGCACTTGAGCCTCAAGCAACGGGTTGTCGACCAGATCGCCGGGCTCGTCGAACGAGTCCTCATCCAGCCCGCTGCCCCAGCTATCCTTGTGCATCTGCGCGCTGATGCGCTGGTCTTCCAGGATCTGCAACTGGCTGCCCTGTTCGGTTGCCAGGGTTTGCGCCAGGCGATAGCCCGCCGGCAGCGCCGCCGCCCAGGTCATAGCGCAGGCGGCGGTCAGGGTGACAAATAGGGCGGCAATGCCCCAGTGCTTGGATCGTTGCATAGCGGCCCGTCCTGATTTATTCGAAAAGTGCATCCAGCGCCTGCTCCAGTCGCGTCACCGCAATGATCTGCAACCCCGCCGGCGCTTCCTTCGGCGCGTTGCCCTTGGGCACGATCGCGCGCTTGAAGCCGTGCTTGGCGGCTTCCTTGAGACGTTCCTGACCGCTCGGCACCGGGCGCACTTCGCCGGACAGGCCGACCTCACCGAATACCAACAGGTCGTGGGGCAATGGCCGATTGCGCAGGCTGGACATCACCGCCGCCATCAACGCCAGGTCCGACGCGGTTTCCAGCACCTTGACCCCGCCGACCACGTTAAGGAACACGTCTTGATCGTGGGTCGGAATGCCGCCATGGCGGTGCAGCACCGCGAGCAGCATCGCCAGACGGTTCTGATCCAAGCCAAGGGTGACGCGGCGCGGGTTGGCCAAATGGCTGTCATCCACCAGCGCCTGCACTTCCACCAACATTGGCCGGGTGCCTTCCCACGTCGCCATTACCACGCTGCCGGGGACTTCTTCTTGAGCGCGAGTCAGGAAAATCGCCGAAGGGTTGGAGACTTCTTTCAACCCGCGGTCGGTCATGGCGAATACGCCCAGCTCGTTGACCGCGCCGAAGCGGTTTTTCACTGCCCGCAACAAGCGCAGACGGCCGTCGGACTCGCCCTCGAAATACAAAACCGTGTCGACCATATGTTCCAGCACCCGAGGCCCGGCCAAGGCGCCTTCTTTGGTCACATGGCCGACCAAGAAAATCGCCGTGCCGCTCTGCTTGGCATAACGCACCAGCAGCGCCGCGCTCTCACGCACCTGGGACACGCCGCCCGGTGCCGATTGCAATTGCTCGGTGAAAATCGTCTGGATCGAGTCGATCACCATGACTTTCGGCTTTTCGATCCGCGCCGTGGCGATGATGCTTTCGATGCAGGTCTCGGTCATCACCCGCAACTGGTCCTGGGGCAGGCCCAGACGGCGGGCACGCATGGCCACTTGTTGCTGGGATTCTTCACCGGTGACGTACAGCGCCGGCATGCGGCTGGCAATGCTGCACAAGGTCTGCAACAGGATGGTCGACTTGCCGATGCCTGGGTCGCCGCCGATCAGCACCACTGAGCCATCCACCAGGCCGCCGCCCAGCACCCGGTCAAGTTCGCCGGAGGCCGTGGAAAAACGTGGGATTTCTTCGACGCTGACTTCAGCCAGGGTTTTGATCTGCGCCTGCTGCCCGGTCCAGCCGGCGCGGCCGGTAGGCGCCGCCGCCCCGCCGCTCTCGATCATGGTTTCCGTCAGGGTGTTCCACGCCCCGCATTCGCCGCACTGGCCGGCCCACTTGGGAAAGGTCGCGCCGCACTCCGTGCAGCCGTACATGCGCTTGGCCTTTGCCATTCGAGAACCTCCAACCGAAAAACCGCGATGATAGCTCAGCGCGACGCCGGGGTCCGGATTTCACCACTGGCCAATCGCGAGGCGCTATTGCCCACCGGGTCTTCGGCGTTGAGGTCGGCGCCCTTGGCCTTCAGTTCCTCCAGCAGTTCGACGCGCTTGAACAGCCCGGCGTACATGGCGGCGGTCTGCCCGGCGCCGTTGCGCTGGTCGGGGTTGCAGTCGGTGGCCAGCAAGCGCTGGGCGATTTTCAGCTCACCCTTGAAGATCGCGCCCATCAGCGCGGTATTGCCGCGCTTGTCCTGCACACAGGCATCGGCACCGGCAGCGAGCAAACGATCCACGAACGGAGCCTGGCCGTGGTAGGCGGCCAGGATCAGGGCGGTGTAGCCCTTGTCGTCCTGGGTATTGAGGCTGTAGCCGGACTCGATGAAGGTATTGAGCATGTCGAGGTCGCCACGGCGGGCGGCGTCGAAGTAATAGTCCTGCAACTGCGCTTTGAGCGCGGCGGGATCGGGGGATTCAGCCTGGGCGGTGAACGCCAGCAAGGCGATCAGCAAACCAATAGTTAGACGCATGGGGTTTCTCCTGCCAGGGATCGGCGCCGCTGGCCGGCGCCGATCGGAACCAACGGATCAGTCGGTCAGTTTGTCGGCCAGCGCCTTCACGCGGGCCAGGTCACCCTTGGCGACCTTGGCCACGCCAGTGCCGTATTCCGGGTCAGCCTTGTAAAGGAAGGACAGGATGATGTGCTTGCTCACGTCGTCCGTTGTAGCCAGGGAGCCACCGAAGTTTTCGATCAGGTTCTGACGCTCTTTCTGACTGTACGAACGGTACAGATCACCGGCCTGCTTGAAGTTCTGCTCACGCTGGATCTTCGCCTGCTGGGTGCTGCCGGTCAGCGGCAACTGGCTGTAGCGCGCGGCTTGGGGCTCTTCCCGCGGCTCCAGGCGGCTTGGCTGATAGTTCACGCCGCTGCTGGTTTTACCGCTGTTCATCGCGCCATCCTGGTTGCCGTTGTTGACGGTCACGCGTGGGGCGTTGATCGGCAGTTGCAGGGCATTGGCGCCCAGGCGGTACATCTGGGTATCGGCGTAGGAGAACACACGACCTTGCAGCAGGCGGTCTTCAGACGGCTCGATGCCCGGCACCAGATTGGCCGGTGCCATGGCGACCTGTTCGGTCTCCTGGAATACGTTGGCCGGATTGCGGTTCAGTACCATCTGCCCCACTTTGCGCTCGGGCACATTCGGCCAGATCTTAGTAGCGTCCAGTGGATCGAAGTCGAACTTGGCCAAGTCTTCCGGCTTGAGCACCTGCACATACAAGTCCCACTTAGGGAAGTCGCCCTTGTTGATATGGGTGACCAAGTCGTTAGTCATATGGCTGTAATCACGCCCTTGCACATCGACCACTTGTTTCGGATCCAAGTTCTTGATGCCTTGCAGACTCTTCCAATGGAACTTGACGTAGTGCACTTCCCCTTTGGCGTTAATCAACTTGTAGGCATGTACGCCATTACCGTCCATCTCCCGGTAACTGGCAGGCGTGCCGTAGTCCGAGTACAACTCGGTGAGGGTGCGGGTTGCTTCGGGAACATGGGAGAAGAAGTCGAAACGGCGGGAGTCGTCGTCCAGGTTAGTGCGCGGGTCGGGTTTGAATGCGTGCACCATATCCGGGAACTTGATGGCGTCGCGGATAAAGAACGTCGGGAAGTTATTCCCGACCAGGTCCCAGTTGCCGTCGGCCGTGTAGAACTTGGTGGCGAAGCCGCGCGGATCACGCAGGGTTTCCGGGGAATGGTTGCCATGCACCACGGCGGAGAAGCGCACGAACACCGGGGTGGTTTCGCCGGGAGCAAATACTTTGGCCTTGGTCAGGTCGCTGAGGCCATCGGTGACGGTGAAGGTGCCGTGGGCACCGGTGCCGCGCGCGTGCACCACGCGCTCGGGGATGCGTTCGCGGTCGAAGCGTTGCAGTTTCTGAATCAGTTGCACGTCTTGTAACAGCACCGGGCCGGTGGCGCCGGCGGTCTGGGAGTTCTGGTTGTCGCCAACGGCGGCACCGTTGTCACGCGTGAGGGTGGCGGCGTGTACAGACAGGGAAAGCAGGCTGGCGGTGGCCAGGATCAACGCGTGTCGCGTCAAAGCCGGGCCGCGGCTGAGTGAGTTGTTCATCAAGGTTTCCTCTGGTTTTTTTGATGCACATTCAGTTGTGCTTGCCAGAGGCTAGTGACCCAAGAGTCAGAAGATAAATAGAAAAGCCGTACCAGCCCGATTAATAAAATAATGTGGTAAGCCACTGAAATGCCGGGTATTTCGCGCGCGATTGATGGCACTTTGCAAACTATTTGCGTTTTAATGTGTCGATAAAAACCAACAGTGTTAAGAGTTGTTTCGCGCAAGCCCGCAACGACTGACTTACACTGAGCCCCACCCTTCTCATCTGTAACAAGGAATAACCTATGGGCGTGATCAGTGAGTTCAAGGCCTTCGCGGTCAAAGGTAATGTGGTCGACATGGCCGTCGGTATCATCATCGGCGCCGCCTTCGGCAAAATTGTTTCCTCGTTTGTAGGCGACGTGGTGATGCCCCCTCTCGGTCTGTTGATCGGCGGGGTGGACTTCGGTGATCTGGCGATCACCCTCAAGGCCGCCCAAGGCGATGCACCGGCCGTGGTGCTGGCCTACGGCAAGTTCATCCAGAGCGTGGTCGACTTCCTGATCGTAGCGTTTGCGATCTTCATGGGCGTGAAGGTGATCAATCGTCTCAAGCGCGAAGAGGCCAAGGCGCCGACCCTGCCGCCGACGCCGACCAAGGAAGAAGTGTTGCTGGGCGAGATCCGCGATCTGCTCAAGGCACAGCACGACAAACCGCTTTAAACCGCAGCGGTTTGGAAAAAAGGCGCCTCCAGCAGGCGCCTTTTGTTTACCAGTAGTTTTCCACCGCCACCTGGCCAGGGCGTCGGGATAGCGACAGATTCATGTCGCGTTTTTTCAGCAACTGACGGGTGTCATCGACCATTTGCGGGTTACCGCAAATCAGCACGCGCGAGTGTTCGGGGCTCAACTCTACGCCGGCCGCGCGCTCCAGCTCGCCGTTTTCGATCAGCGTGGTGATACGCCCATTCAGTGCGCCAGGGTGCTGCTCGCGGGTGACGATGGGCAAGTAGGTAAGCTTATGCGCGTACTCGGCCAGGTACTCGCGCTCGCCCAGCTCCTTAATCAACGCCTGATAGGCCAGTTCCTTGGCTTCGCGGGCGCTGTACACCAGGATGATGCGCTCGAATTTCTCCCAGGCTTCGAAGTCCTGCAGGATCGACAGAAACGGCGCCACCCCGGTGCCCGTGCCCAGCAGCCATAGGTCACGGCCATCGACGAAGCGGTTCAACGTCAAGTAACCCGTGGCCTGGCGCTCCACCATCAACGTATCGCCGACACGCAGGCGGCTCAGTTCACTGGTGAACTCCCCGCAGGGGACGACGATCGAGAAAAAATCCAAATATTCATCGAAGGGCGCCGACACCACCGAATACGCACGCCAGACCGTGCTGCCATCGGCTTTGGTGACGCCCAGGCGCACAAACTGGCCGGCGGTAAAACGAAAGCCGGGGTCACGGGTGGTACGTAGGGTGAACAGGCTGGGGGTCAGCGATTGCACATCGAGCAAGGTCTGACAGGTGTATTTTTCAGCACTGGCCGTCATGGGGAACTCCGTTCTGCAGAAGGCGCTAGTGTCCCTCAAAGCAGCGCCGGCTAACACCGATGATTGATATCTCCCGACTCAATGTGCGATCGAGTAACAATCTAACGCTGTAAAAGACCACTAACTATTTAAGGTTATTTGCGCCACAAGCCTGCATCAACACGCACTAACTATTTGGCTATTAACCCACTCCCAAACTAAAACCATTCCCTATCACCCAACCAAAAGATATCAATTTGATATTACGAGCAACCCCCTTAAATCCGATGGGGAGTCCTTAAGCAAGGCAAAATTAATTACACAGAATTCCGAATCTTGTATAAGTCCAACCCCTTAAATAGCTACCTAACATACTGATTTTTTCACACAACTAAGTAGCCCGTGTCCTACACTCTTTTCCGTGCAGCGTTGGGATTCAGGACGTACCCAAGTCACACATACATCCATGGAGAGTTATCGATGGTCAACTGGCGCAATACACGGCTCCCCAAACTGGAAGAAGAGAACGAGATCACCAGCGTATTCGAAATGGTTATCAATGAAACATATTCACTCGGCTTCCAATTCTGCTCTTTCAAGATGAGTGCACAAAGTCAAACCAATCAATCTATCGCCTTTGAGAAAAACAACTATCCAAACGAATGGAACGCGCTATACCGGGAAGCGCATTTCTCCGACACCGATCCTGTCATGTCTCACTGTCAACGCTCTGTCCTGCCCTTTGTCTGGAAAGAAAGCGCGTTTCACAGCGCACCTCACTTGTGGGAACTGGCTACCTCCTATGGCGTTCATCTGGGCTGGACTCAACCACTGCATGGGCCTCAGGGCGTCTTCAGCATGCTGACATTAAGTCGTGGCAGAGGTGAGATCACACCGGAGGAGCTGTATGAAAAAGCCGGCAATGCGCTCTGGCTGTGTCACGCAATGCATACCGTGGTGGCGCATAAGTACGCCGATGGGCCAGCCGCGAAGCCATGCAGCAAGCTGACGCCGCGAGAGATCGAAGTATTGCGCTGGTCTGCACTGGGCAAGACCGCCGCCGAGATTGCGCAGATCCTGTGTTTGTCCGAACGCACAGTCGGCTTTCACAATTGCAGCTCGATGCGAAAACTGGGGGTCAACAATAAAATCGCGGCCGTGATGGTGGCCGCAAAGGCTGGGTTTCTTTAAACATCGCATGTAATCCCCATGAAAAAACCGTAACATTTACGACCAGTTCCGGGTGATGACGCGGCGCGCGCCGTCGTGTCGCCGTTCACCCCAATGGTTCGATTACCCAGAGTTTTCTCCCCCCATGCCCCTGCTCGACAGCCCCTTCGCTCAGCTCAATCTGATCCGCCAACCCGAGCAGCACAACGACCCGCTGCAAGCCTTCGACGCCGCCGACGAATACCTGCTCAACCACTTGGCCGCCCAGCAGCCGAGCGTCGACACCCGCGTGCTGGTGCTCAATGACAGCTTTGGCGCCTTGGCGGCCAGTCTGCAAGGCCAGGTGCAGGTGGTTTCCAGCGGCGACTCGTTTCTGGCAGCCCAGGGCCTGGAAAAAAACCTGGTGCGCAACGCCAAGGCGTTCGATGCAGTGCCGTTCATTCCCGCCAGCGAAACCCCCACCGAGCCGTTCGACCGCGTGCTGATCCGCGTGCCGAAAACCCTGGCGCTGCTCGAAGAACAGTTGATCCGCCTGCAAGGCCACCTGGCCCCGGGCGCCGAAGTGATCGCCGGGGCGATGGTCAAACACCTGCCACGCGCGGCCGGCGACCTGCTGGAGCGTTACATCGGGCCAATGCACGCCTCACTGGCGGTGAAGAAAGCTCGCCTGTTGATCGCCACCGTTGCCGAGCGCCCCGCCGCCGTCTCGCCCTACCCGACCCGCTACCGCCTGGATACACCCGCCATCGAGCTGCTGAACCACGCCAACGTGTTCTGCCGTGAAGGCCTGGACATCGGCACCCGCGCCTTCCTGCCGCACTTGCCCACCGGCCTGGGTAACGCCCGCGTTGCCGACCTCGGCTGCGGCAACGGCGTATTGGCGATTGCCAGCGCACTGCACAACCCCGACGCCCACTACACCCTGGTGGACGAGTCCTACATGGCCGTGCAATCGGCCCGTGAAAACTGGCAGGCCGCGCTGGGTGAACGTGACGTGAGCGTGCGCGCCGCCGATGGCCTGGCCGGCCAAGAGCCGCAGTCCCTGGACGTGGTGCTGTGCAATCCGCCGTTCCACCAGCAGCAGGTGGTGGGCGATTTCCTCGCCTGGCGCATGTTCCAGCAGGCCCGCGAGGCTTTGGTGGTGGGCGGTGCGCTTTATATCGTCGGTAACCGTCACTTGGGTTATCACAGCAAACTGGCGCGGTTGTTCCGCGGCGTCGAGCAAGTGGCGGCCACGCCCAAGTTCGTGATTCTCAAAGCGCGCAAATAAAAAAAGACCCCGCCCCTACAAGATGTAGGAGCAGGGTCAAAAAACCGTGCCGCAAGGCAACGGGATGGGATGTCAGTGAGTGGTCAGGCCGGCCGCATTCATAAACATGCGCATCAGGCTGGCGACAACAAACAGCACCAGCACACTGCCGGTCCAGATCATTGCCAACCACCCCAGGCGCCGCCACAGCGGCTGCTTTTCAGCCTGTTCGATCTCGTGCAACGAGGGTTTGCCGGACATGTCACGCCCTCCTAGTGATAACCGTCTTCGTGGGTGACCTTGCCGCGGAACACGTAGTAGCTCCAGAAGGTGTAACCCAGAATGAACGGGATGATGAACAAGGTGCCCACCAGCATGAAGCCTTGGCTCTGCGGCGGCGCGGCGGCGTCCCAGATCGATACGGACGGCGGCACGATGTTCGGCCACAGGCTGATCCCCAAGCCGCTATAGCCGAGGAAAATCAGCACCAACGTCAGCAGGAACGGCGTGTAGTGCGCATTGCGGGCCACCGCGCGGATCAGCCCGTACATGGTCACCAGCACCAGCAGCGGCACCGGCAGGAACCAGAACAGATTTGGCAGGGTGAACCAGCGCGAGGCGATTTCCGGGTGCGACAGCGGGGTCCACAGGCTGACGATGCCGATCACCGCCAGCACCACGAACGCCAGCGGCCGCGCCAGGTTGTGCATCTGTTCCTGCAATTTGCCTTCGGTCTTCATGATCAGCCAGGTGCAGCCCAGCAACGCATAGGCGACGATCAGCGCCACGCCGCAGAACACGGTGAACGGCGTGAGCCAGTCCAGCGAACCGCCGGCGAACTGGCGATTGACCACCGGAATGCCATCGATAAATGCCCCAAGCGCCACGCCCTGGAAGAACGTCGCCGCCAGCGAACCGCCGATAAAGGCCTTGTCCCACAGGTGGCGCTTGGCGTCTTTGGCCTTGAAGCGGAACTCAAAGGCCACGCCACGGAAGATCAGCCCCACCAGCATCAGGATCAGCGGCAGGTACAGCGCCGACAGCACCACCGAATACGCCAGCGGAAACGCGCCGAACAACGCCGCGCCGCCCAGCACCAGCCAGGTTTCGTTGCCGTCCCAGACCGGCGCGACGGTGTTCATCATCACGTCGCGGTCGACCTTGCCGGGAATAAACGGAAAGAGGATGCCGATACCCAGGTCGAAGCCGTCCATCACCACGTACATCATGATGCCGAAGATGATGATCACGGCCCAGATCAGCGGAAGATCAATACCCATCTCAATTCCCCTTATGCTGGATGTGGTCGTGGTGGTCGTCGGTGCCATCGTCGGCCGCCGACAACGGACGCGCCGGTGTGCGTTTCTG
Organism: Pseudomonas sp. efr-133-TYG-23; assembly: GCF_030209215.1. Classification (NCBI taxonomy): domain Bacteria; kingdom Pseudomonadati; phylum Pseudomonadota; class Gammaproteobacteria; order Pseudomonadales; family Pseudomonadaceae; genus Pseudomonas; species Pseudomonas sp. efr-133-TYG-23. The sequence continues at coordinate 29,446 of NZ_JARVSL010000033.1, forward strand.
GCCGGGGCCGCCGTGGGTCGGTTCGGTACCTTCGTGGGTCACGGGGCCTTTGCGCACCAGGCGCATCATGTAGCCCAAGCCCGCACCGAACAGCGCGAAGTACACCACCACGAACAACACCAGGGTGATGGTCATCTGCGCCAGGCTATGCCCAGACGACGCATCCGCCGTGCGCATCAGCCCGTAGACCACCCACGGCTGACGCCCGATTTCGGTGGTGAACCAGCCGGCGAGGATCGCGATCAACCCCGAGGGGCCCATCCACAGCGCCAGATACAGGAACGGTCTGGAGGTGTACATCTTGTCGCCCCGGCGCAGCCACAGGCTGAACAGACCGGTAAAAATCATCAGGAAACCCAGCCCGACCATGACTCGGAACGACCAGAACACAATGGTCGAATTCGGCCGGTCCTCAGGCGGGAACTCCTTGAGCGCCGGCACCTGTTTATCCAGCGAGTGAGTCAGGATCAGGCTGCCCAGGTATGGAATCTCTACGGCGTACTTGGTTTTTTCCGCCTGCATATCGGGCCAGCCGAACAGGATCAGCGGCGTAGGCTCATTGCCTTTGTTTTCCCAGTGGCCTTCGATCGCGGCGATTTTCGCCGGCTGGTGCTCCAGCGTGTTGAGACCATGGAAGTCACCGATCACCGCCTGGATAGGCGCCACGATCAATGCCATCCACATGGCCATGGAGAGCATTTTACGGATCGCCGGGTTGTCCTTGCCGCGCAGCAAGTGCCAGGCCGCCGAGGAGCCGACGAAGAACGCCGTCGCCACGAAGGCCGCCGTGGCCATGTGCATCAGGCGATACGGGAACGATGGGTTGAAAATTACCGCCAGCCAGTCGGTGGGAATCACACGGCCGTCGATGATTTCAAAGCCCTGGGGCGTCTGCATCCAGCTGTTGGAAGCCAGGATCCAGAACGTGGAGATCAGCGTACCCACCGCCACCATGACCGTGGAGAAGAAGTGCAGCTTGCGCCCCACCTTGTTCCAGCCGAACAGCATCACGCCGAGGAAACCGGCTTCCAGGAAGAAGGCAGTAAGCACTTCGTACGTCAGCAGCGGCCCGGTAACCGCGCCGGCGAAGTCCGAGAAGCGGCTCCAGTTGGTGCCGAATTGGTAAGCCATAACCAAGCCCGAGACCACGCCCATGCCGAAGTTGACGGCAAAGATCTTCGACCAGAAATGGTAGAGGTCACGGTAGGTGTCGTTATGGGTCTTGAGCCACAACCCTTCCAGCACTGCAAGGTAACTGGCCAGGCCGATGGTGATCGCCGGGAACAGGATGTGGAATGAGATGGTGAACGCGAACTGAATTCGGGCGAGATCTAGCGCCTCCAAACCGAACATAAGTCTTCCTCTGTCAGGTAATACCGGCTGCTGGCGGGAGCCTGCACCCACTGCCCCCACGGATATGGAGTGTGGCGAATTTCAATTCGTTTCTTTTTTTAACCAACCACGTAGGGAGTCTGGCCTTGCGGCCCGCCAGAGCAAATCCTGGAAAAAATTTGATCTGGATCAATTACAGCTCAAAGAGTAGTCCCATTTTCTGCGTCCAGTTGTGTGGTCGATTGACGCGTGACAGGCTGCCTCACCCCGGTTCTCGCAACTATTTGTTACAGCTTGATGCTAATCTCGCGGTTCCCTCCGGCCTTGATCTGAATGCCCGATGCCTACTGAACCCGCGTTGCTGTTGCGTCACCACCGCCCTTTTATCGCGTTCTGGCTGGCGCGGATCTTTACCGCCAGCGGCTTCCAGATGCTCACCGTGGCCATTGGCTGGAACCTCTATCAACTGACCGGCAACGTGCTGGACCTGGGCTTGGTCGGCTTGGTGGAGTTCGTGCCGCGCGTGCTGTTTATGCTGCACACCGGCCATGTGGCCGACCGCTATGAGCGACGTAAAGTCGCGGCTATTTGCCAGACCGTGCAGGCGCTGATCGCGCTGTCCCTGGCCATTGGTGGCCTGACCGGTACCGTGACCCGCGAGATGATCTTTATCCTCGCCTTCCTGCTCGGTGCCGCGCGCTCCTTTGAATTGCCCACCACACAAGCGCTGCTGCCGAGCATCGTGCCCAGCACGCTGTTCCCGCGCGCCGTGGCGTCGTCGCAGTCGGCTCAGCAACTGGCCACCATCGTCGCCCCGGCGCTGGGCGGTCTGCTCTATGCGTTTGGCAGCGTGTGGGTGTATGGCCCCACCGTGGTGCTGTACCTGATCGCCTGCACGCTGACCCTCAACCTGCCCGCCCGCCAGACGCCGCTGAACAAAGGCAAGGCCACTCTGGATTCACTGCTGGCCGGCATCCGTTTTATCCGCAGCCGCCCGGACATCCTCGGCGCCATCTCCCTGGACCTGTTCGCCGTGCTGCTGGGCGGCGCCACCGCGTTGCTGCCGGTGTTCGCCAAAGACATCCTGCTGACCGGCGCCTGGGGCCTGGGCCTGTTGCGCTCGGCGCCGGCGGTGGGGGCATTGCTGATGTCGTTGTGGCTGGCGCGTTTCTCGGTGGACCGTCATGTCGGCCGCGTGATGTTCACCGCCGTCGGCGTATTCGGCGTGGCGACCATCGCTTTCGGCCTCTCGACGTCATTCTGGTTTTCCCTGGCGGTGCTGGTGGTGTTGGGCGCGGCGGACATGATCAGCATGGTGATCCGTGCCTCGTTCGTGCAGTTGGAGACGCCGGACGAAATGCGCGGGCGCGTCAGTGCCGTCAACGGCCTGTTTATCGGCGCGTCGAATCAACTGGGCGAATTCGAATCCGGCATCACCGCCCACTGGTTCGGCACCGTGCCCGCCGTGGTCATGGGCGGGATCGGCACCCTGGTGGTGACCGGGGTGTGGATCAAACTGTTTCCCACCCTGGCCAAGCGCGATCGCATGCATGTGCCAGAACCGGTTTCCCCGCCCACCGCCTAACCTTTATGGCAACAAGTTCAATGTGGGAGAGGGCTCGCCCTCGATAGCGGTGTAACTGTCCAGGCATCTATTGACTGAACACCGCCATCGGGGGCAAGCCTCCTCCCACACCGGTCTCACAGCCATCGCATAGCCACTATGGCAACAAGCTCAATGTGGGAGAGGGCTTGCCCTCGATAGCGGTGTAACTGTCGAGGCATCTATTGACTGAAACACTGCTATCGGGGGCAAGCCCCCTCCCACACCGGTCTCACACCCAACGCATAGCCACTATGGCAACAAGCTCAATGTGGGAGAGGGCTTGCCCTCGATAGC
>NZ_JARVSL010000017.1:0-24493 GCF_030209215.1 Pseudomonas sp. efr-133-TYG-23
AGCGAGTTTTTTCAGTTAATACTGGGGAAGCCGTTTGGATCGGGCTGTCGCGAACTGTGCGGCAGTGCGCCGTATGATCCAGCCCAGGCAATGCAATCAAAGGTGGGAGGGGGGCTTGCCCCCGATGTGGGAGTGTCAGTCGACGCATCTGTTGCTGACCCGCCGTCATTTTCCCACAATGGACCGCCGTGCATCAGGCAAGTCGCGGTCAAGCCCAGCCCCAGAACTGTAACCACCATGCGCCTGCGACCAAGCCGGCAGCCGTCAAGACACCCATCCATGCCGCCATCCGTGCCTTGCGCGGTAGGCCGCTCAGTTGCCGCCATCCCAACCAGACACACCATCCAACAGCCGCCACCAACAGGGCCCCGCGCGCCGTTTGCACCCAGGCCAACACCAGCCCTTCGTAGCGCAATAACTTCACCGTGGTCGCCGATAAGCCGAGAAACAACCCCGCACCACCGAGTGGCGTCAGCGTCAGGGCAAGGGGCCGAAACAGTGCGCGGTCGCCCGCCACACGTGCGCTGAACTTCATCAGCACCCAGCATGCGCCGCCCAGCAGCAGTGAGCTGGCGCCCAGGTACAGCACGATGCACATCCCATCCAGCCAACTGAAACTGTCGTTGAGCTGCGGGTAGTGGGTCAGCAGCCACCATGGCGCGGTGTCTTGCAGCGGCCATAGCCAATCGTGTGCCACCAGCCATTCGGCCAGGTGTTGTTTAAGGGCGATAAACCACGGGCTGACGGTCCATTGAAACGCGCCCATGGCCAGGCCGATCACGCCGAACAGCAGCAGGCGCGCGTCCCATACCGGGGCGGCTTGATGACGGGCCTGGAGGATTTCCTCGTTGCACGAACGGGCGATCAGTTGCACGGCGCCGCGTTGCCCACTGCACCGCCCGCACGCGTGGCACTCGCTGGCGCCTTGCAAGCGGCGAATGTCCAGCAGCGGCGCGCAGTTGGGCAGGGGCAGGCGCGGCGCGGTGTTGGCCTTCCAGCGTTGCTCGTCCACCGCAAAGCGCACCGGCGCCAGGCGCGCGAGCAGGGCGAAGACGCCGCTGACCGGGCACAGGTAGCGACACCACACACGTTTGCCGCGCACGAACAAAAGGCCCACCACGACGGCCGCTACGGTGGAGCCGCCAAGAATCAGCAATGCTGCCTGGGCGTAGTCGTATACGCTGATCAATTGCCCGTACAGGGTGGTCAGGCAAAAGCCCACGGTGGGCCAGCCGCCCCAGCGCAGCCAGCGCGGAATGCCCAGGCCGCGTCCGTGCTGGCTGGCCCATTCGCTTAGAGCGCCTTCCGGGCACAGCACGCCGCACCACAGGCGCCCGAACAGCACCATCGACAGCAACACGAACGGCCACCACACACCCCAGAACATAAATTGCGCCAGCAGCGTCAGGTTATTCACCAGGTGCGCCTGAGTGTCGGGCAGCGGCAGCAGCGCCGGCACCACCAGCAGCAGCGCGTAGACCACGACCACCGCCCATTGCAGCGCACGGATCAGCCGCGCATGGCGGCGCATGCCATCGCCCAGACGGGCCAGCCAACTCATGCCGCGTGCCGCGACCGGCGCAGGCCGTGGCTCACCCACAGCCAGTAGCCGAGCAGCGCCACCAGGGTGATCAGGCTGGGCGCGGCGCGGTAGCCGGCGAAATCGGCGAGCAGGGCGCCCACGCCATGGCTGTCGCTGAGCAGTGCGCTGCTGTCCCAGCGGCTCTCACCGAAGGCCGTGTAGACCCAATCCGGCAGGTCCATCGCCAGCAGCTGCCCGCTGATACGGTCCACGGCAGCCACCAGCAACGCGCCGCCCAGCAGCAACAGCAAGGCTTCGCTGAGGGCAAAAAAGTGCGCCCACGACAGTATGCGGCGGCTGCTGCGCAACAGCAGCACCGTGAGACCGGCCAGCACCAGGCCGAGCACGCCGCCAATGGCGAACAGGCTCAGGGCCGTGTCGTGCAAACGCGCGCCGGCGCCATATAGGAACACTACGGTTTCGCTGCCCTCGCGGCTCACCGCCAGCAACGCCAGCAGCAACAAGCCCCAGCCGCCCTGGCGTGCCAGGCGCTGGTCGGCGTCGCGTACCAGGCTGTGGCGAAGGGTGGGGCCGTGGCGATGCATCCAGAACACCATCTGCACCATCAGAGCGCTGGCGACCAAGGTCAGCAGGGCTTGCAGCCATTCGCCTTCGGCGCCGGTCATGGTTTCTGCGGCCCACAGCATCAACCCGGCCAGGCCCGCCGAGCACAACAGACCGAGCAGCACCCCGGCCCACAGAAAGCGTGCCAGGCGCGAGCGACCGGCCTGCTGGCTGATCCAGGCTTGCAGGATGCCGATCACCAACAGCGCTTCGACGCTTTCGCGCCACACAATGAACATCGCTTGATTCATCAACGGCTCCGGCGGTTATTGAGCGAGGAGGCTGCCTTCGGGCAGCTGTGGGTTGAACTCGTCGAAGAACGGGTATTCGCCGGGTTTGAGCGGGTGGATCACCACAAAGGTGGTGACGCCGGGCGATAACACCTTCTCCACGCGCAACGGCGTGCTTTCGAATTCGGCCGGGCCCTGGCCGGCATTGGTGAGCACGATCTTGAAGCGTTCACCGGCCTTGACCACCAGTTGCGGCGGCGTGAAGTGCCCATCGCGCAAGCTCAACTCATAGGTGGGCAACGGCGCCGCGGCGGCCGCGCCGCCGAGCAGCAGGCCACCCAGCAGCAAGGCGCGGCGCATCAATAACCGCCTTTCTTGCCGATGCCGGCGTAGACGAATTCGTAGTGCACTTCACAACGCTCGAACCACGGCGCAACCCCGGTTTCCTTGTCGGTGTGGCGGCCCAACGAATGAGGGCCGGTGGGCGGCAGCACGCTGAAGGTGAGGGTGTATTTGCCGGGGCCTTGTAGCTTGACGTTATCGCCGTAGTGCGGGCCGTCATTGGCAACCATGGCGTGGAAGTCGCCGCTGATCGGCGTGTCGCTGCCTTGTTTTTTCAAGGTGAAAGATAGGTTCAGGTACGGCACGAAACTGCCCTCCTGAAAGCCTTGGGCGTTGTCCGCCGTGGCGCGCACATCGGCCTCCAGGTGCACGTCGGAGTCGGCGGTGGCGCGCATCATGCCGGTAGGCGCCATTTCGATCGGTTGCAGGTACACGGCACCGATTTCCAACCCCGGGCACTGTTGCGGCTCGCCAATCGGGTATTCCTTGGCCAGTGCGGCAGAGGTGGACAGCAGCAGGGCCAACGGCAGCAGAGAGGGGGTTCGCATGAAGACTTCCTGACGGGTGAGGGGAGAGGGCCCGAGTCTAGGAAAGTGCGGCGCAGATAATAATGATTCTTGTCAAGTTTCGAGGATATTTCATCTTGGCCAGGCTTGATGCCGGTCAAGGTTAGCCGCCACCTCACACGTTACGGTGAGGTTATCGCGCGTTGATAAGGAATTTGTCATGGCAAAGCCGTTTCCGTTGCACCCTAAGCACCCTGAGCGAATCTGCTGGGGCTGCGACCGTTACTGCGCCGCCACTGATTTGGCCTGTGGCAACGGTGCCGATCGCACCATGCACCCCGCCGAGATGCTCGGCGACGACTGGTACGAGCATGGCGATTGGGGCGTGACCAAGCAGCCACCCCCCGTGGACGAACCATCAGCTGCCTGAGCGAGGTGTGTCTTTGCGCTCCTTGGAGGGTTTAGCAGATTTGGGTTTGGGGGCTTGTTTCGCCGGCGGTTGTTTCTGCGTGCTGTTGTCGGTTTTCTGGCTGCTGTCTGAAGGGCTGCTGGGGTAAGTACCCGGCGGCAGTGCGGAACCTGCGGCACCGCTGTTATCGCCGAATGCCGCAAAGACAGGCCCGGCGAGCAGCGCCGTCAGGCAAGCGGAAAGTACGATCCTTCGGGACGTGGTGGTCTTCATGACGCAATCCCCTTATGTCATTGCACAAACCCCGGGCCGGTGGAGCGTGGCCCGTGGTCCGGCCAGCTATTAAGCCGCCATCGGCTTGGCCATGGTTTTTTTATACGCGGCCTTCATGGCCTCCATTTCGGCACCGAGTTCTTCCAGTTGTGCCTTGCCCAGCAGCTTGCGGGCTTGGGGGAACATCTCGGTTTCCTCTTCTTCGATATGGTGCTCCAGCAGTTCCTTGACCACTTTGACGCGGCCGGAAAACTCAGTGCTGGACGGCTCGGTCTTCTTCAGGTCGGGCAGAACCAGGCTGTCGACGGTGCGGTGCTCTTCCTTGGCTTCGTGGTACATGATGTCCTGCTCTTTGCCGCCGGCTTTGCGGAAGGCCGGGTAGAGAATCTCTTCTTCCAGCTTGGTGTGCAGGGTGATTTCCATTTCGAGCTTGGCCAGCAGCTCAGTGCGCTTTTTAACGCCGCGCTCGGTGGATTCGCTCAGTTGGGTCAGCAGTGTCTTGACGCGTTCATGGTCGGCTTTGAGCAGGTCGATGGCATTCATGGTGAAACCTCACGGATAGGGTTCGGGCGCGTCGAAGTGCGCGCCTCGTCCGATGGGGTGTTGCATCGGCCGTACCAACTCTTGGTTATAAATAAATAACTTAAATATCAATGACTTATTGGATTTATGCAAATGCTGCTGTCGTGCAGCTTGCATGGTTGCCGAGGCACTACGTTGCATTACGCCGGCCTGACGCGCGCGGTTTGCGTCAGTTGCGCAAATCCGATGGAACCCTCAGCGCAATGGGTTGACCTAAGCCTTAGACCTCAGGAGGTGAAACATGCAATTAGAATATGTCTGGATCGGGTTGGCGGTGGTTGTACTGCTGTTGGAACTGTGGGCGATCAACGCCGTATTGCGCAGCACCAGTGGCTGGGAGACCAAGGGGTTGTGGCTGATCATCCTGATCTTTGTGCCGCTGCTGGGGCTGATTGCCTGGGCGATGTTCGGGCCCAAGCGTGAGATGCCGGAGCAAGGTAAACACTGAGGTATGGCTCAGACAGCAAACAGGCGCCCCTCGGGGCGCCTGTTTTGTTTACGGGTTCGCCGATCAGCCGGCGAGGGCCTTGGCAATCGCGTCATTGAACGCCGGCAGATCGTCCGGCGTGCGCGAGGTGATCAAGGTCCAGCCATTGGCCTGGCATTGCTTGACCGGCTCATCCACCCAACCGGCGGCACCGGCATTTTCCAGGTCGATGCGTACGCTCTTGTAGGAGGTGAGGGTCTTGCCTTTGATCACGCCTGCGTCGATCAAGGCCCATGGGCCGTGGCAGATCGCGGCGATAGTTTTGCCGGCATCGGCGAATTCTTTGATCAGGCGCAGCGCGGCCGCGTCCTGGCGTAGGGTGTCGGCGTTGACGGTGCCACCGGGAATCACCAGGGCATCGAAGTCGCTGCCGACCACGTCCGACAGTTGCACATCGGATTCCACGGTCTTGTCCTTTTCGGTGTCGCCAACGAACGTCTGGGTGGTGCCGCCCTTGCTGGACGCATGGGTCACATTGGCGCCGAAACCGCGCAACGCTTCCAGCGGCTTGACCAGTTCGTCGCGTTCGATACCGGTATTGGAGGTGATGATCAGGATGTGTTTACCGTTGAGGTGGGTGCTCATGATCGAGTGTCTCCTGTGCGAAGGTGGGGATTGGCGTCACAAATGCCCCCGCGTCATCTGACGCAGGGGCGTGATCGGGCGAATTACTTGGCGTACTTGCTTTGCAGCTCTTTGGCCATTTGCAGGTGTTTTTCCAGGGTCGGCAGCTTCTCGGTGGCGAAAGCTTTCAGCTCGGCGTTGTCCGAAGAGGTCGACTCTTTCTTGAACAGTTCCACGGCTTCTTCGTGGGCGTTGACCTGGTTGTTGGCATAGGCCTTGTCGAAGGACTCATCGCGCATTTCCAGGATGGCTTTCTTGGCCTTGTCCATCAGCGCGGCGTCGTCAGGCACTTCCAGATCATGCTTCTTGGCCAGGGCCATCAGTTCCTGGTTGGCTTTGGTGTGGTCATCGACCATGTGCTGGGCGAAGGTTTTCACGTCGGCCGAGCTGCTTTTTTGCAGGGCCAGTTTGCCGGCCTCGACTTCAGTGATGCCGCTCTGTGCGGCCTTGTCTACGAAGTCGTTGGAGGTGGCTGCGAAGGCTGCGGACATCGAACCGGCAACCAGTGCGAAAGTCAGGCCCATTTGTTTCATCAGCTTGGTAGTCATGGTGTCTCTCCTTGTGAATGACGTGATGTCGCTACCTGGGTGTTGAGCCGGCACTGGGGCAAAAGGTTTAAATTTTTTTGTGCTTTTTTCGCCAGCGTTGGCCGCGGCAAATTCCTTGAACTATCGAAAAGCCCAGGGCTCTGCTGAATGAGCCCGCCGTGTGATGGCGGCGCGTCAATTACTAGGAGAATGCCCCGTGACCGAGCACAAGAGCGCCGATAAAACCCTCACCCCCGTCAGCTCCGAAGAGGCGCAAAAAGGCACCGACAGCCCTGTCAAAGGCCAGACCCTGGAGCGCCCGAACCCCAACACCGAAACCGTTGACAATGTGCTCACCCCCACCTCGATCAAAGACACCGAGCGCCAGACCGATGCGATCAACGAACAAGCCGCCAAGGCCGAGCGCAAATTGAGCCACTGAGCGGAGCATTCAAGCCATGGCTGACGACGCCGGCCGCGCGGCTGCTGTTTGGGCGGCCCCCTTGTACATCGGCTGCGCAGGCTGGAGCCTGCCGCGCGAACACTGGCCGGCATTCGTCACAGAGGGCACGCATTTGCAGCGCTATGCCTCGCGCTTCAATGCGGTGGAAATCAACAGTTCGTTTTACCGCGCTCACTTGCCCACGACCTACGCGCGCTGGGCACAGTCGGTACCGTCGACTTTTCGGTTCTCGGTGAAAGTGCCCAAGCTCATCACCCATGAGCTGCGACTGGCGCATTGCGAAACCGCGCTGGATGAGTTTCTCGCGCAGTGTCAGCGATTGGGCGACTCCCTAGGCTGCCTGCTGGTGCAATTGCCGCCGTCATTGGCGTACGAGCCCGTGACCGCTGCGGTGTTTTTCCGCGCCTTGCGCCAACGCTATCTGGGCGCCGTGGTGCTGGAACCGCGGCATGCCAGTTGGCTTGAGGCTGAAGGGTTGTTACAGGATTTGCATATCGGCCGGGTCGCTGCCGACCCTGCGGCAATTGCGGGCGGCCATCTGCCCGCCGGCTGGCAAGGCGTGCGCTATTGGCGCCTGCACGGCTCCCCGCGCATTTACCACAGCGCCTATGGCCCCGCACGGGTGCAGGCGTATGCCCGCCAGTTGCTGCAGTCCATCGAGCAAGGCATCCCCACCTGGTGCATCTTCGACAACACCGCCAGCGGCCGGGCGCTGGACGACGCGCTGTACCTGCTGGAGCAGCAGCTGGCGGGGTTTAGCACGCTCTAACGGGTGGATGGCTTGGCTTCATTGCCAATCGATCTATACACCTGTCAGATCTGACAGTAGCCGCTTTGTATCCGATGGATATAGTCAAAGGCGTACACATGCCCAGCCGGGAGAGCGGCCATGACTAAATCCGAATTGAACAAGTTCCTCCAAATCAAGATCGACCAAAAAGCCAACATCATCCTCAACGAGCGCGTGCGCTATGACGACGCGGCTTTCGGCGAGCTGAAAATCTATGCCTGTCTGCGGCGGATCCTGAACAAAACTGCGACCCTTGAAGACCTCGGTGTGCTGCATGCCGTGAACAATTTGCTGCATGCCACCGGTGTGCTGGCGCCCAATGAAACGCTCGGCTCCAAGGTCACCAAGTGAGGATATTCAAATGAGTGACATCGAACAGCGAGTGAAGAAAATCGTCGCCGAACAGCTAGGTGTTGCTGAAGCCGACATCAAGAACGAGAGTTCTTTCGTGGACGATTTGGGCGCCGATTCCTTGGACACGGTGGAACTGGTGATGGCCCTGGAAGACGAGTTCGAGATTGAAATTCCGGACGAGGAGGCCGAAAAAATCACCCACGTCCAATTGGCCATTGATTACGCGAGGGCGCACGCAAAGTCGTAGGGCAAACACACGCTGCGGTGGCTAGACATCCACCCGCAGCACTTCCAGCCCCAACTGTTCATACGCCGCGATATCCGGCGCATGCCACTCGGTGATCAGGCTGTGGATTCGGCTGCACGGCGCCACCACGAAGGGCTCCACGGCGCCGAGTTTGTCGGCCGTGGTCACCGCCACCACCTGGGAGGCGCTGTCTAGCAAGGCTTGCTTGACCGCCACTTCATCGAAATGCAGCGACGTCATGCCCACCTGTGGGTGCAGCGCGCAGACCCCGGTAAACAACAGATCGGCCTTGATGTTTTGGATCAAGCGCACGGTGTCGTGGCCGTGGGTGGAGAGGGTGGCCGGGTTGAGTTGGCCGCCGGCGAGGATCACCTTGACGTCGGGGTGGTCCGCCAGGGCGATGGCAATCATCGGCGATGCCGTCACCACCGTAAGGCGGAGCGACAGCGGCAGTGAGCGGGCGATCTGCAGCGTGGTGGAGCCAGAATCGAACATCACGATCTGCCCGTCCTCGACGCGTTCGGCGGCCAGTTGGGCCAGGTGCCGCTTGACCGCATCGGTCTCACCGACCCGGGTAAAAAAATCCTTACCGGTGTCTTTAGGCCGGGGCAGGGCGCCACCGTGCACACGCTGCAACAGGCCGGCTGCGGCCAGTTCGCCGAGGTCGCGGCGGATGGTGTCCGGGGACACCGCAAAGTGTTCGACCAGTTCGGCTGCGGTGACTTTGCCGTCGCGCTCCAGCAGCAACAGGATCTTTTGTTTGCGTAACGAGGGGAGGTCGATGGCGGCGTGGGTGTTTTGCATGTTTGTGCGCTTTTTTGCGGGTTTGTGCGAGATTAATCGCCGGCCCTGTTGAACGCAATGCTTGACTTTCACCCCCTCGTTTGACCGCCTCAAAGCCGCTGTTTGGAATCGGGGCGATTTAGCGGCCGCGCCCATTTAAGGCGCGACCCGCCGCACAAAAAAAATCGTAAAAAAATAAAAAGAGTTGTCCACGAAAACCGTGGGTATCTCTGTGGATAACTTTGCCGGGCCCCGGCGGGGTTGGTGATTTCGCCCAAGATCAATATTTGATCAACTTAAGGTTTGGCCCAGCATGGCCAGGGTTTGCGCTTGACAGGCCCGCTCGAAACCAGTGCCGAAAAGTGTTTTACGAGTCGCCGTCGCGGCTTGTGGAGTGTGTGATGGCTTGCGTCTGAACCTTCGATTGCATCAGTTGATCGAGTGCCTGGCGATACGTGCGACCGGCCAGGCTCATGCTGTTGTTGTGGCTGGCACCGGGCACCAGCAACAAGCGTTTGGGTTCTTGGGCAGCGGCAAACAATTGCTGGCTGAAGCGCGGCGGAACGTAGCGGTCGTCTAGGCCATGCACCACCAGCAGCGGCATGCGGATATCGGCGATCTTGTCGATGGAATCGAATTTCTGCGACAGTAGCCAGCGCACCGGCAACGAGGTGTTAGCCACCGCTGTGGCCACATCGGCAAGGGAAGTAAAGGTGGATTCGATCACCAGGCCACGCACCGGCACCGGCGATTGCTGACCCAATTCCGCCGCCAGGTCGATGGCCACTGCGCCGCCGAGGGAATGCCCGTAGATCAGGCGTTTTTGTGGGTCGGGTTGCAGCACCTGAAAGCGCTCCCATGCGATGCGCGCGTCTTCGTATACCGTAGTTTCCGACGGCAAGTCGCCGTGACTTTTGCCGAAGCCCCGATAGTCGATGGCCAGCACCGAAAAGCCCAGGGCATGCAATTGCTCGATGCGAAACAGTTGCCCGGTAAGGTTCCAGCGCACGCCATGCAGGTAAAGGATCGCCGGCGCATTCTTGCTGGCCGCCGGGTACCACCAGGCATGGATGTTCTGCCCGGCTTTGAAGCTGGCCGGCTTGAGTTCGAATTCCTGCACCGCCTTGGGCAGGCCGCTGTACCAACTGGCGGTGCCCGGCTCGATGCGAAACACCAGCTCGCGCTCTTTGTGCTGCAAGATGCTGCACCCCACCGGCAGACCCACGATCAACAACGCCATGCACAGCAGGGGAAACCAGCGCAGGCCCAGGCGAGACAGCAAACGAGACGACATGAACGTTCCAGGTCAAAAGGTGAAGCAGGGTTTTTACCAGAAGCCCCGTGCCGGCAGGAATTATTTCGACCACCGTTGTGCGGCTTGACGCTGCCGCTCTCTGCGCGACATGCTCCTGCTCCTTTGAGCAAAGGCCCGACCATGGACAGCAGCCCCGTACGCATCACCGCCGAAGAGACCCTTTCGGACAACTGGTACAACCTCAAGAAATACAGCTTCGACCTGCGCCGCCGCGACGGTAGCTGGCAGGCCCAGACCCGTGAGGTGTACGACCGTGGCAATGGCGCCACTATCCTGTTGTACAACCGCGCGCAACGCACGGTGTTGCTGATTCGCCAGTTCCGCATGCCCACGTTCGTCAACGACTACCACGGTTACCTGATCGAAGCGGCGGCCGGCCTGCTCGACAACGCCAGCCCCGAAGAACGCATTCGCCTGGAAGCCGAAGAAGAGACCGGTTATCGCGTCGGGCACGTCGAGAAAATCTACGCGGCATTCATGAGCCCCGGCTCGGTGACCGAGCGGATTCACTTCTTTATCGGCCAATACCAGCCGGCCGATCAGGTTGGCAGCGGCGGTGGCCTGGAAGAAGAGGGCGAAGACATCGAAGTGCTGGAGCTGGGTTTCGAACAAGCCTTGGCGATGGTGCAAAGTGGCGAGATCGTGGATGGCAAGACCATCATGCTGTTGCAGCATCTGGAACTGCGGATGTTGAAAGAAGGCTGGTAAGCCCGTCCCATCCACACAGCACGTACATGCAATTTTCCTTGGCGGGTCCACGGCACACTTCCCTCATCGCTGATAGTGGGAAGCAGAGGGGCACGCCATGGATCCAGCCGCCAAGACAGGGGCCGACGAAGTCGTCACCCTGGTGGTCAAACACCGCATCAAATCCGGCCTTGAGGCCGACTACGAAGCCTGGCTGCGGCGCATCGTGCGCATTGCCGGCGAACGGCCCGGGCACCTGGGCGTCGACGTGGTGCGCGGCAAGCAGGACGGCCTGGCGCTGTTTACCTGCGTGCTGCGCTACCGCTCCACCGACGACCTGCAACACTGGCTCGAATCGCCCCAACGCAAGGCCCTGATCGACGAAGCCGCGCCGATGCTCGCCGATGGCGACCAGACCGAAATCGGCGCCGTCAACGAATTCTGGTTCACCCCCCTGGCCGACGGCAGCGCGCCGCCGCCGCGCTGGAAACAGGCGGTGGTGTCGCTGTGCGTGATCCTGCCGCTGACCCTGCTGGTGCCGATTATCTGGGGCCCGCTGCTGCGCCTGCATCCCTTGCTCTCTAACTACGTGGTGTCCACGTTCCTGGTCACCGTGACCATTGTGGTGCTGGTGGTCTACGTGATGATGCCGGCCGCCACGCGCCTGTTCGCTCCCTGGCTTGAAGCCTCTGTAAAGGAAACCCTATGAACGCCGATCTGATCCTGTTCAATGGCCAGTTCCACACCGTGGACCGTGAAAACCCGCGTGCGACCGCTGTCGCCATCCACCAGGGCCGTTTTGTTGCCGTCGGCACCGACGCTGAAGCGATGGCCCTGCGTGGCAGCGCGACCCAGGTCATCGACCTCAAGGGCCGTACGGTTATCCCGGGTCTCAACGACTCGCACCTGCACCTGATTCGTGGCGGCCTGAACTACAACCTCGAACTGCGCTGGGAAGGCGTGCCGTCCCTGGCCGATGCCTTGCGCATGCTCAAGGATCAGGCCGACCGTACGCCGACACCGCAGTGGGTGCGTGTGGTCGGTGGCTGGAACGAATTCCAGTTCGCCGAAAAGCGCATGCCGACCCTGGAGGAACTCAACCAGGCCGCGCCGGATACCCCTGTGTTCGTGCTGCACCTGTACGACCGCGCCTTGCTTAACCGCGCGGCTCTGCGCGTGGCCGGCTACACCAAGGACACGCCGAACCCGCCGGGTGGCGAGATCGTGCGCGACAGCAATGGCAACCCCACCGGCATGCTGGTAGCGCGGCCCAATGCGATGATCCTGTATTCGACCCTGGCCAAAGGCCCGAAACTGCCGTTGGAATACCAGGTCAATTCGACTCGCCAGTTCATGCGCGAACTCAATCGCCTGGGCCTGACCAGCGCCATCGATGCCGGCGGCGGTTTCCAGAACTATCCCGATGACTACGCAGTGATCGAGCAACTGGCCAAGGACCAACAGTTGACGGTGCGCATCGCCTACAACCTGTTCACCCAAAAGCCCAAGGAAGAACTCAGCGACTTCAAGAACTGGACCGGCAGCGTCACCCTGCACCAGGGCGACGACTACCTGCGCCACAACGGCGCCGGTGAAATGCTGGTGTTCTCCGCCGCCGACTTCGAAGACTTCCTCGAACCGCGCCCCGACCTGCCGCTGACCATGGAGCAGGAACTGGAACCGGTGGTGCGTCACCTGGTGGAGCAGCGCTGGCCGTTCCGCTTGCATGCCACCTACGACGAATCGATCTCGCGCATGCTCGACGTGTTCGAGAAGGTCAATCGGGATATTCCGTTCAATGGCCTGCCGTGGTTCTTCGACCACGCCGAAACCATCACCCCGAGAAACATCGAGCGCGTACGCGCCCTGGGCGGTGGTATTGCGATCCAGGACCGCATGGCGTTCCAAGGCGAATATTTCGTCGAGCGCTATGGCGCCAAAGCCGCCGAAGCCACGCCGCCGATCAAGCGCATGCTGGCCGAAGGCGTGCCGGTCGGCGCCGGCACCGACGCCACCCGCGTATCGAGCTACAACCCCTGGACCTCGTTGTACTGGATGGTCAGCGGCCGCACTGTCGGCGGTCTGGAACTGCATGCCGAGGGCCTGCCGCGCCTTACCGCGCTGGAATTGTTCACCCATGGCAGCGCCTGGTTTTCTTCGGAGCAGGGCAAGAAGGGCCAGATCAAAGTCGGCCAATTGGCGGACGTCGCCGCGCTGTCGGCGGATTTTTTCAGCGTCGATGAAGAGGCCATCAAGTGGATCGAATCGGTGCTGACCGTGGTCGGCGGCAAAGTGGTGTACGGCGCCGGCGACTTCGAAGACTACGCACCGCCGCGCGTGCCGGTGCTGCCGGACTGGTCGCCGGTGGTCAAGGTGCCAGGGCACTGGCACCCCAGCTCGCCATTGCAGGCCCAGGTTCACCAGTGCAGCGGCCCGTGCGGCGTGCATGCCCACAGCCATGAAAAAGCGCGCCTTTCCAGCGTGCCGGTCAGCGACTTCCAGGGTTTCTGGGGCGCGTTCGGCTGCTCGTGCTTTGCCTTTTAATCCCAACCCAAGGAGTTAACCCCATGACGTACAAGCGCTTGAACAAAGATGACGCAGTGGTGCTGTTGGTGGATCACCAGACCGGCCTGATTTCCCTGGTACAGGATTTCTCCCCCAACGAGTTCAAGAACAACGTGCTGGCCCTGGCCGATGTCGCCAAATTCTTCAACTTGCCGACCATCCTCACCACCAGCTTCGAAAGCGGCCCTAACGGCCCGTTGGTGCCGGAACTCAAGGCCATGTTCCCGGACGCGCCATACATCGCTCGACCTGGCCAGATCAACGCCTGGGATAACGAAGACTTCGTCAAAGCGGTCAAGGCCACCGGCCGCAAGCAGATCATCATTGCCGGTGTGGTGACGGACGTGTGCGTAGCGTTCCCGACCCTGTGCGCTCTGGCCGAAGGCTTTGAGGTGTTCGTGGTCACCGACGCGTCCGGCACCTTCAACGAAACCGTGCAACAGGCCGCGTGGGCACGTATGACCGCCGCCGGTGCGCAACTGGTCAACTGGTTCGCCGTGGCCTGCGAGCTGCAAGTGGACTGGCGCAACGACATGGAAGGCCTGGCCAACCTGCTGTCGCCGCGTATCCCCAACTACCGCAACCTGATGAACAGCTACTCGGCGTTCACCGCCAAGTAACCGGTTCTCACGCCTGTAGGTCATCGATGTGGGAGGGGGCTTGCCCCCTCCCACATTTGATTTGTGGTGTTGCGATCATCCGGTTATAAAGCCCTGCAAATGCCCACCGAGAAGCGACAATGAACCCCTTCGAAGACATGCGCCTGTTCTGCCAGGTCATGGAGTCCGGCAGTTTCACCGCTGCCGCCGAACAGCTGGGCCTGTCCAAGCAGTTCGTCAGCCGCCGCTTGATCCAACTGGAAGACCGCCTGGGCGTGCGCTTGCTCAATCGCTCCACGCGTCGGTTGGATGTCACGCCCCTGGGGCAGAGTTATTACGAATCCGCGTTGCGTCTGCTCGGTGAAGTCGAGCAGGTGGAGCAGGGCATTGCCGGGCAGAACAGCGAGCCGCGCGGCACCATTCGCCTCAGTGCGCCGCTGTCGTTTGCCATCGCCCACCTGGGCTGTCTGCTGCCGTTATTTCTGCAACGCTATCCGCAGGTGACGGTGGAGGTCGACCTCAGCGACCGCCCCGTGGACCTGATCGGCGAGGGCTACGACCTGGTGCTGCGTATCGGCACCCTGGAAGATTCCACGTTGATCGCGCGCCGCATCGCCAGCATCGCGCGGGTCTACTGCGCCAGCCCCGACTACCTGGCGTTGCGCGGCACGCCGCAGAAACCCGAGGACCTGACCGACCACGACTGCCTGCCGTACGGCCACGGCCGCCAGGTGCAATGGCGCTTCAAGGGGAAGGTGCAGGCGCTGAACGTCAGCGGGCGCATGCGCGTGAACAACGGCGACTTGCTGCGCGACACCGCGATTGCCGGGCTGGGCGTTACCTACCTGCCCACCTTTATCGTCGGCGATGCCCTGCAGGACGGGCGCCTGGTCACGGTGCTCGATGAGTTCGCCCCCGAGGCGCTGACTTTGTCGGCGGTGTATCCCCAGCACCGCCAAAGCTCACGGCCAGTGCAGGCGCTGGTGGAGTTTTTGCGCGAGCGCCTGGCTAGCGGCTGTTGAACAACTGACGGATCAGGTTCGGTGTGCTGCCGGTCCAGCGTTTGAAGGCGCGGCGAAAGTTGGCTGCGTCGTTGAAGTTCAGGTAGGCCGCCACCTCATCGTTGCTATAACCCTTGACCTGATACAGGTGCAACGCCACCTGCTTGCGCACGCGGTCGACCTGTTCCTGGAAACCGGTGTCGTGTTTGTGCAGTTTGCGCTTGAGGGTCGCCGGGCTCATGGCGAACGCCTGCGCCGCCTGTTCCAGGTTGGGTGGCTGGCGCACCTGATCGCGCAGGTAATCGTAGAGGCAGTCGAGAAAACTGTCGGCAAAGCCGAGCTGGTCGATCTGTGCATGGGCCTGTTGACGCGCGACTTGAGCGGCAGTGGCCGAGGCGCCGGGCCAGGCGCGTGTCAGGTATTGGCGGGGAATGCACAACATGTCCAGGGGGCGTGAAAAGCGCGTGTTTTCACCCAGGTTTACCCAGTACTGCTCGACATAACGCGGCTCGGCATGGCTGAAGCTGCACGCCCAGGGCAGGCGCTCGCCGCTGAGCCATTGGCTCATGGCAACCAGCGAAGTCATGCTGGCTTCGAGCAGGAAGCGCCAGTGCTCGCCGGCCCCGCAACTGTCCTGCCAATACAGGTAGGCGTGGTGCTCGTCCAACTCCAGATGCAGCGCCACCAGCGGGCTGAGCAACACCTGCAACTGGATCAGCACCTCCAGCGCCTGGTGCAGGTTTTGCGCATGGCCCAGGGCGTGGCTGGCGGCGCCGTAGTAGCCGGGCAATAGGCGTTGGCCGAACAGAAAGCTGCTGTCGTCGGCGTCGAGCAACTTGCGGCTGTTACCGATCAATCCCAGAAACTGCTGCGGGCTCAGGCGCGCGTTGCCGGCCAGGATGTCCTCGTGGAAAAGCCCGGTGCCGCGCAGCAAGCGATGGCTGTCGATGCCCCGCGACAGTGCCAGGTCGATCAGCGTGGCGGGTTGATAGTGCCCAGGGATAAAGCGGCAGTCGCTTTCATACCAGCGGGTGTTGATGGCCATGTCAGGCACTTTTCGCCAGGGGCTGCTTGGCCTTGGCCAACGCCAGGTTGAGGCGTTTGAGCAGGTCGTGGGGCGGTTCGTCCAGAGCCATCACCACCGCTGTGGAGGCCGCCAATTGCAGGCGCTCGCCTTGTTGCCGGGTCTTGTGGGCCAGGCCACGCACCGCTTGCTGCAATTCCAGCGCGATGTCTTTGGCCTGGCGCTCGCCGGTGTTGGGCAGCAGCACCACAAAGCGGTCGCCGGCCAGGCGGCACAGCAAGTCCTGGCGGCGCAGGTTGAGCAACAGCAACTGGCTGAGGGCTTGCAGCACCGCATCGCCTTCGGCATGCCCATAGGCCTGGTTGATGGCGGCGAAGTTGTCCAGATCCAGAGCCAGCAGCGACAGCGGTTGGGCCTGCTCGCGGCTGTCCTGCAGGCTCTCGGCCAATTGCCGCTTGAGGTAGTCGGCACCGCCCAGGGGCGTGAGCTTGTCAAACAAGCGATGTTCGCGGAACACCCGCTCGCGTTTCTCCATTTGCGCGCTGATCGCCAGTTGCTCGCGGTGCCAGTGGTAGATGCCGAGGGTCAGCAGGATCATGCCCACCGGCATCGGGCCGGACTCCAGCCAGTGGTCCCAGGTGATGCTGTCGGGCAAGCGGATAAATTCATCCAGGCTGTCGATCCACCAGGAAAAAAAGATGCACGCCAGGCCCAGCACCAGATAGTTGGTCACGCGCCCGGCGGGGCGGCTCTTGAGCACCAGCCCCAGCCACACCAGCGCCAGCAGTGCCGAACCGCCTTCGCCGACGATATCCATCCACTCCCATTCGCTGACGCTTTTGAGCTCGCCACAGGCCAGGTGCAGGATCAGCCCCAGATTGGCGGCAATCAGCAGCAGGGCGAGTTTCCAGCGGTGGGGTTTGAGCACGGAGAACATAGCCGCGAGTCCTTGGGCAAAGAAGCGAAGGGCGCCAGCACAGCAGATGGATGTGACGGTTGGATGACAACGGGGAAAGGTCGAATCAGCTCACCTCAAACACGCCGCGCCACAAAAAAGTGGACTTGTTGTGGTGAGCGGGCTTGCCCCGCGCTGGGCTGCGAAGCGGCCCCAAACCCAGGCGCCTCGGTGTATCAGCTAAAACCACATCGCGTGGAATGGGGGCCGCTTCGCAGCCCAGCGCAGGGCAAGCCCGCTCACCACAACAACCTCATTTTCTCCTGCTATGTAGATACCTATGCCCCTGATGGCGGTGGGGCAGCTGGCATATCTGTCGGCTGCTAGACAGCCATCGGGGCAAGCCCCCTCCCACAGGGGAGATTTGCAGGTCATATCGGCTCATTTCATCTCAGCACATGGCTGAAAGCCGCGGTTTACAGGGCTTTACGCCGATCGCTGTCACAGAACCGTCATCCCCCACCCCTAGCGTGCCCTCCCAGTTGTCGGGCCTTTTGCCTGGCGTCGAACGGATTCTTGGGGAGGATTGCATGTACAAGCGCACCGGGCTCGTCAGCTTCACGCTTACCGCCTTGGCCCTGGCGATAGCCAGCGAGCGGCTCTATGCGGCCGACGCGGCCACCACCGAGCATGTCGACGTGGTCGGCCAGGCCGCCGCGATCAGCCAGGCGCTCAAGGAGCAGCGCAGTGCCGACAGCATCAAGAGCGTGGTGCATGCCGATGGCGTGGCGCAGTTGCCGGATGAGAACGTCGCCGAAGCGGCGCAACGTCTGCCTGGCATCAGCGTGGAACGCGACCAGGGCGAAGGGCGTTTCGTCAGCGTGCGCGGCCTGGGCCCGGACCTCAATAGCGTGACCATCAACGGCACCCTGGTGCCCGCCCCTGAGAGCGCCCGCCGCGCCGTGGCCCTGGACGTGTTGCCGTCGGAGCTGGTGCAGTCGCTGTCGGTGATCAAGACCCTTACCCCGGACATGGACGCCAACTCCCTGGGCGGCACCGTCGATGTGCAAAGCCTGTCGGCCTTCGATCACAAAGGCCTGTTCTACACCGGCAGCAGCGAAGCCAGCTACGACAAGAACACCCGCCAGACCAGCCCCAAATTCTCCGGGGCCGCCAGTAACCGCTTCAGCCTCGGCGATGGTATCGACAACTTCGGCGTGGCCGCGGCGCTGAGCTGGCAGAAGCGCGACTTCGGCTCGGACAACGTCGAGACCGGCGGCGCCTGGGACTTCACCGACGGTGCCCGGCTCAACGAATTCGAACAGCGCGACTACGACATCAGCCGCGAACGCGCCGGCGGTGGCCTGAACTTCGACTACAAACCCGATGACCTGAGCAGCTACTACCTGCGCACGCTGTACAGCCGCTACACGGACACCGAGACCCGCAACTCCACCAGCCTGGAATTCGCCGACCCGCAGGCACCCGGCCAGTTGGGCGAGGCCGAGGGCAAGCGCAAGCTCAAGAACCGCGAAGAGACCCAGGAAATTCAGTCCTACGTGTTCGGCGGCGAACGCATGCTTGGCCTGTGGACCCTCAGTGGCCAGGCCGGTTACAGCCAGTCCAGCGAAGACAGCCCCGCGCATATTGCCGGCGCCACCTTCGACGGCGGTGACTTCGCCAACAGCGGTTTCTATGACAAAGACAAACCGCGCCCGATCATCGGCAGCGCCTTCTACGACCCGGCCAACTTCACCCTCGACAAAGTCGACTGGGAAAAACAGAACACCAAAGACACCGAGAAAAACCTGCGCCTGGACCTGGCCCGCGACTACGACCTGAGCGGCTATGCGTCCCAGGTCAAATTCGGCGGCAAGGTCAGCCGGCGCAACAAGGACAACGACCTGGAAGCCTGGGTCTACAAGGATTTCGACAGCCTGGGCTTCACCGACCAGCAGCTCAGCCTGACGCAATTTCAAAAAGGCAACGTCGACTATCGCCTGGGCAACTACGGCCCTGGCATCAGCGCCAGCGGCATCAAGCAGTTGATCGGCGGCCTCAACCGTGCGGACTTCTATGACGAGACCGAATCCCGGGTCAACGACTTCACTATGCGTGAAGACATCAACGCCGGTTACCTGATGAACACGATCGATATCGACGACTGGCGCTTTATCGCCGGCCTGCGCTACGAAGGCACCGAGTTCGAAGCCAAGGGCACCGGCGCCACCGACGGTCAGTTCACCGCCACCGACACCCGGCGCCGCTACCACCATTGGCTGCCGGGCCTGCACGCGCGCTATCAGATCGACAAGAACACCCAGGTGCGTGCGGCCTGGACCAAATCCGTGGTGCGCCCGACCTTCGGCCAACTGGCGCCGGGGTTTGTGATCGACGATGACGAGGCCACCTTCGGCAACCCGGACCTCAAGCCGTTGGAATCGAGCAATCTGGACCTGGGCATCGAGCATTTCATGGGGCGTGCCGGCACCGTCTCGGCGTTTGTGTTCTACAAGGACATCCAGAATTTCGTCTACAACACCGACCTGGCCGGTACTGGGGCCTGGACCAACTTCGCCGAGGCCCACACCTACGCCAATGGCGACAGCGCCAAGCTGTATGGCCTGGAGCTGGCCTATTCGCAGAAATTCGATTGGCTGCCGGCGCCGTGGAACGGCCTGCTGGTGGGCGCCAACAGCACATTCAGCCGCTCCAGCGCGGACATCGAAGGCTTCGACGCTGCCAGTGGCACTCACCGCAAGCGCAACATCAGTTTGCCCAGCCAGTCGGACACCGTCGGCAACCTGATGCTTGGTTGGGAAGACGACAAGCTCAGCCTGCGCCTGTCGGCCAACTACAAATCGGCCTACCTGTATGAGCTGGCGTCGATCAACGACAAGGCCCATGACCTGCATGTGGACGCGCAGACTTTCGTCGACTTCAGCGCGCGCTATTCACTGAGCAAGAACCTGCAAGTCAGCTTCGAGGCCCAAAACCTTACCGATGAGTCGTACTTCGTCTACACAGGCCACCGCAGCTACAACGGCCAGTACGAAGAGTACGGCCCCACCTACAAAGTGGGCCTGACCTTCACGCATTTCTAACTCACTCAATTCCAATGTGGGAGGGGGCTTGCCCCCGATGAGGGCCTGTCAATTGGCGCATCAGTAGCTGACCCACTGAAGCCCCCCAAGCCCACAGCGTTCTGCATTTTTCCGAAGGATTTGTTCGTTCATGAGAATTTCCAAGCTGTACCTGCTGATCGCCCTGGCCACCAGCGGCCCCGTCTTCGCCGCTGATCTGGCGCTGACGCCCTGGGCGCCCAGCCTGAAGGCCGAAGCCGTGGCCTTCCTGCCCGACGGTCAGACGCGCCTCACCGCCAGCCCCCGTGACGGTCTGCAATTGCTCGACAGCAAGGGCGCCGAACTGGCGCGTTTCAACGGTCATTTCAGCAGCCTCGATACACGCGCCACCGGCCCCCACGCAGTGGTCGCCAGCCTCGACAACGACCGCCAGCAGGCACTGCTGATCAACCTCGATAGCGCCGCTAAAACCTGGGGTCAACCGCTGTACCTGCCGCCCCGCGATTTTCCGGTAAACGGTCTGTGCCTGTACCGCGACGCGGCGGCCAACCTGTTTGTGTTCCTGGTCGGGGAGGAGGGCAAGGGCGAACAATGGCTGGTAGGCAATGGCTCGACGCTGCTCGCTGAAGCCCGCCGTGTGCGCGGGGTGCCGTTGCCGCCGTCGGCGCAGTTCTGCCAGGTGGACGACGCCACGCAGCAACTGGTGGTGAACGAAGAAAACGTCGGCTGGTGGGCCTACCCGGCGCATCCCGAAGCCGCGGTGAAACGCACGCCGGTGGCGCTGTTCGATGATTCCAAGCGTGAAGCCGGGGCCATGGCGCTGGTGCCGGGGGGGATGGTCGCCCTGGACCCGAAAACCGCGCAGTTGCACCTGTTTCAGTCCTCCGGCGCGCGCTGGGTAGAGCAACCGAGCCTGGGTCTGCCCGGCCTCAAGGAGCCGGAGCAACTGGCAATCAACGGTCGGCAATTGCTGGTACGCGACGACGACAACGGCCAACTGTACCAAGGCACCCTCGACTGGCAGGCCAAACCCGTGCCGGTCGCGCCGGTGCTGCCGGAGGTCGCCGCGCTGCGCCAGAGCGAGCCGGTGGGGCGTCAGGGCGACGCGGCGGATGACCCGGCGATCTGGGTTCACCCCGAGCACCCTGGGCAGAGCCGCGTGCTCGGCACCAACAAAAAACAGGGCCTGCTGGCCTACGACCTCGACGGCAAGCTGCTGCAAGAGCTGGCGGTGGGGCGCTTGAACAACGTCGACGTGCGCCCGCGTTTCAAGCTTGGCCAGCAGACGGTGGACCTGGCCGTGGCAAGCAATCGCGATCGCAACAGCCTGAGCCTGTTCAGCATCGACCGGCAGACCGGCGAGTTGCGCGAGGCTGGTGAAGTGCCGACGCCGCTCAAGGAGATCTACGGCATGTGCCTGTTCCAGCCCGCCGGCGGCGACATTTATGCGATCGCCAACGGCAAGGACGGCACCTTCCTGCAATACCGCCTCAGCGCCCCGGACGGGCGCGTGCAGGGTGAGCTGGTGCGCCAGTTCAAGGTCGACAGCCAGCCCGAAGGCTGCGTCGCCGACGACCAGCGCCAGCGCTTGTTTATCGGCGAAGAAGACGTGGGCGTGTGGGCGGTGGATGCCCGTGCCGATCAGCCGGCGACCCTGACCAGCGTGATCAAGGTCGGCGAACAATTGCACGCGGACGTCGAGGGCCTGGCGCTGTACCAGAGTGCGCAGCATGACTACCTGGTGATCTCCAGCCAGGGCAATGACAGCTACCTGGTGCTGGATGCCGAGCCGCCGTTCGCCAGTCGCGGTGCCTTCCGGGTCGGCCTGAACGCCGCTGCCGGTATCGACGGCGCATCGGAAACCGATGGCCTGGAAGTTACCGCCGTCAACCTCGGCGGGCCGTGGAACCAAGGCCTGCTGGTAGTGCAGGACGGGCGCAAACGCATGCCTGAGCAAACCCAGAACTTCAAGTTCGTGCCCTGGGCCGATGTGACCCGCACGTTGAAGTTGCCTTGAGCTGTCATCAGCCAGTCATGACTTTTTAATCACTGCACGTTAAACGAATAGAGGACATTCACCATGCACGCGACGATGGAACATATGACGATCTGGGGCTTGATCAGTGACGCCAGCCTGTTGGTCAAGGCGGTGATGGTCACTTTGCTGCTGGCCTCGTTGTGCAGCTGGTACCTGATTATTCAGCGCGGCACGGTGCTGCGGCGTCTGGAGCGGCAGTTGAACGGCTTTGTGCAACGCTTTCGTGCGGCGCCGGATTTGCACGGGCTGTACCGCGACACCCTGCAGGCGGGCGAAGGTGGAGTGGCGCCGATCTTCATCGCCGGGGTCCAGGAATACCAGCACCTGCATAGCCATGATCCGGCGGTGCTCGAAGGGGTGGAGCGGGCCTTGCAGGTGGCGATCACCGCGCAGGAAATCGAGCTGGAAAAAGGTTTGCAGTTCCTTGCCACCGTGGGTTCGGTGAGCCCGTATATCGGTTTGTTCGGCACCGTGTGGGGCATCATGAATTCGTTCCTCGGCTTGTCCCAGGTGCAACAGGCCACATTGTCCACGGTGGCGCCGGGCATCGCTGAAGCGTTGATCGCCACGGCCATCGGTCTGTTTGCGGCGATTCCGGCGGTGATTGCCTATAACCGCTTTTCGGCGCGCAGCCAGACCTTGCTCACCCGCTATTACGCCTTTGGCAACGAGCTGCAAGTGCGGTTGCATCGCACCCTGCGCGGTACGCCGATCAACCTGGCCGCGGCCGCCTGAGCAGGAGTACTCCCATGTTAGTCAGGCCACAACGCAAGCACGGGCCCAAGGCCGAAATGAACGTGGTGCCGTATATCGACGTGATGCTAGTGCTGCTGGTGATCTTTATGGTCACCGCGCCGATGCTGACCCAGGGCGTGAAGATCGAACTGCCCAAGGTTGCCGCCGAGGCGCTGGCCACCGACACCCGCCAGCAAATCCTGACCTTGTCGGTGCAGGCCGACGGCGGTTACTACTGGAACCTCGGCGAGGAACTGGACACCCAGCACCAGACCGACAGCGCGGTGAGCCTGGAAGAAATGGGCGCCAAGGTCGCGCAGGTGGTGGCGGCGCGCAGTGACACCCAGGTGTATATCCGCGCCGATGACAATGCCGGGTATGGCCGCGTGGTGGCTGCCATGGCGGTGTTGCAAAAGGGCGGTGTCAGCAACCTGGGGCTGGTGACCGAGGCCCCGCAATGACGGCGATGATCATGCACAGTCCCACCTTGCCAATGGCCTCCGCGGCGCCTTCGGGCTTCTGGCGCAACAGCCTGGCCGCCGGTTTGGCGGTGGCCTTGCATGTGATCGTGCTGGCGCTGTTGGTGCTGGGCTGGGCGCCACAACCGCCCACGCCGGAGGCCCCAAGCGTGATGCACACCCAACTGGTGATGCTGCCCCTGGCGCCGGTCCCAGTACCGGCCCCCGAACCGGTTGCGGTGACGCCAGCGCCGGAACCGGTGGTACTGCCAACGCCGGTCAAACCCGCAGTCGATCCTCGTGTGCAAGCACAAAAGCTCGAAAAAGCCGCCCTGGCGCGCAAGCGTGTCGAAGAAAAGAAAGCAGAGCAGCAACAACAGCGCTTGGCCAGCGAACAGCGCGAGCGTGAACAGGAACAGGAACAGCAACGCCAGGCCCAACAACGCCAGGCCGCCGAAACAGCCCGCGCCGCCGTACCTGCTTCGGCTCCGGCGTTCGACAGCCGCCAATACATGCCATTGAGCAAGGAAGCCCCGGAATACCCCGAACGGGCCCTGGACAAAAACATCGAAGGCGACTGCTCGGTGGAATACACCGTCAACCCCCAGGGCCGCGTGGAAAACCCCAAAGTACTGGACGGCTGCCACCCGTTGTTTATCCGCCCATCATTGGCGGCGGCCAACACCTTCCGCTACCAGCCGAGGATCGTTGATGGCAAGGCCGTGGCCGTGCCAGCGGTGCGCAATACCTTTCACTACCGCATCAAATGACCGACCGCGCCTTGCGCCAGTCCTAAGACCAGCGGTAACCCAAGGTGGGGGGGCTTGCCCCCGATGGCGGTGGGTCAGCAACCCAGGTATCGACTGAGCAGGCCCCATCGGGGGCAAGCCCCCTCCCACAGGTTTGACGGCGTTGACTTGAGCACAGTGGCCCCCGGCTCGGTCGCCAGGGTTTACACCCATCCGAAGGCCAGCGGTAACCAGGGTGGGAGGGGGCTTGCCCCCGATGGCGGTGGGTCAGCAACCCAGGTATCGACTGAGCAGGCCCCATCGGGGGCAAGCCCCCTCCCACAGGTTTGACGGCGTTGACTTGAGCACAGTGGCCCCCGGCTCGGTCGCCCGGTTTTACATCCATCCAAAGACCAGCGGTAACCAAGGTGGGAGGGGGCTTGCCCCCGATAGCAGTGGGTCAGCAACACAGGTATCGACTGAGGGGGCCCCATCGGGGGCAAGCCCCCTCCCACAGTTTTGACGGCGTTGACTTGAGCACAGTGGCCCCCGGCTCGATCGCCAGGGTTTACACCCATCCAAAAGCCAGTGGTAACCAAGGT
>NZ_JARVSL010000013.1:0-357937 GCF_030209215.1 Pseudomonas sp. efr-133-TYG-23
TGGGAGCGGGCTTGCCCGCGATGAGGCCATAAGCAACAACGCTAGACTCCAGCCCTAGCCTGCAAATTCAGGTGCGCCCGCTCCCACAGGGGAATGCGTTGCAAATGTGGGAGCGGGCTTGCCCGCGATGAGGCCATAAGCAACAACGCTAGACTCCAGCCCGAGCCTGCAAACTCAGGTGCGCCCGCTCCCACAGGGCAATGCTTTCCAAATGTGGGAGCGGGCTTGCCCGCGATGAGGCCATCAGCAACAACGCTAAACTCCAGCCCGAGCCTGCAAACTCAGGTGCGCCCGCTCCCCCGGCGCCAAACTGGCCCCGGCCATCGCCGACTCCACACACACAAACCCCGACGCCTCGTTAAAACTCACGCCCAACAGCGGTCGGCTGCCCGGATGCCACACCACAGTGTCGGCACTCTCGCCCGTGTCTATGCACAGTTCGCGCTGCCAGGCATGGTCCTTGAGGTGCAGTTCGCCTTCGTGCTGGAACACCCGCTGGCATCCGCCCTCTACGCGCAACTCGCCCTCCTGCTGGCACATCTGGCGGTTGAGCTGATCGTAACCTTGCGCGCCTTCGAGCCCAGACAGCGCTACCTCATCAACGTGACCAATACGCCAGTAAGCGTGCAACGCATGGCTCAACTGGCACGGCAGTTCGTCCTGATGCTCGGTGCTCAGGCGCAATTCCAAGGTAGCCCCCAGGTGCGCGTGCAGGTCCACCTGCCAGTCGCACAGTTGCAATTGCCAGTGCAGGTTCACGCCTTCGTCATCGCTGGAGCTATCGAGCAGTTTCCAGTCGATCAGGCGCGCCCAGCCATGGGACGGCCAGGCGTTTTCGCTTGGGTGACGGCCATACCATGGCCAGCACACCGGCACGCCACCACGAATGGCACCGACCTGCGGCCACTTGGCCGCGCACCACAGCCAGGGCTTCTGACCACGCGGCTGAAAATGCAACAGTTGCGCGCCCTGGCGACTGAATACCGCCTGGCACAGCGGATGATCGATCACCAACACGTCGCGCATCTGAAAGCGTTCCCAGGCGAACACTGGACGTTCGCGCAGGGATTTGAAAAAGCGTTGCAGCGGATGCTCATGCATGTGCCACGGTCCTGTATCACAGTGCTGCGCAAAAAAAAGCGGATAGCCATGGCTATCCGCAAATGCGCACAGAGAGAAGGAGCTTATCGCAACAGCGTTAGAACGTAGACTGAATTTTCAGACCCGCTACCAGCGCGTTGTCGACTTTGTCCACGCCGCCAGGCTGCACGACGTATTGCAGGTTGGGACGTACGGTCAGCCAGTTGGTAACGTGGAAGCCGTAGTTGAGTTCGAAGTTGTATTCGGTTTCACGAATCGGCGTGTACAGCGGGTTGTCATAGTCGCTGACGCCGTTAGCGGCATTGAGCAGTTCCGAGTTGCGCTTGACGTCATTGTTGACATGCAGGCGCGCGGCGCCAATACCGACGTCGTCTTTTGGACGCGCATCGAATGGGCCTTTGTACACCAGCATGAGCGACTGATAGTTGTCGACCAGGTTGGTTTCCTTGTCGTGGAACGTGGCGTTGGCTGCGATGTTCAGGCCGCGCGACGCGTCGCCGTTATGGGTAGTGAGTTGCTGCTGCGCAACGAACCAGTAGCCTTTTTTGCTGCTGCGGGTACGGAAGTCAGCGCCACTGAGGACCGCATCGCCACCGTTGACGTCTTCGCGAACATCCGGAGCATCGGCGGCGCTCTTGTAGTAACCCACGCGGTATTCGCCCGGCAGGTTATTCACTTTCGGCGACCAGACCAATTCCACCGGGATCACAGTACCTTTGGTACCACTGCCGCTGAGTTTGAAGCCATTGCCGTGTTCAAGCTGCGACGGGTTCTGGTTGTAGGCACCGATCTGGGCATACAGCTCAGGGGTGATGTTGTACTTGACGCGGATAGCCGCCTGGCTGACTGGCCAGTTGTACCAGGTGTTGACGTAGTTACCGACCTGGGAGCCGCAGAACGACAGGTTCTGGAAGTCGCATGGGAAGGTGTTGAAGTCTTCGCCTTCACCGAAGTAGCCCAGTTTCACGTCCAACTTGTTGTCGAACATCTGGTGCTGGATCCAGAACTGGGTCAGACGCACCATGTGGCCACGGCCATACACTTCTTGGGACGAACTCAGCGTGCCGGCACGCGGGTCGCCGATACGGTCGTTGGAGATGTTCTGGCCGTTACGATTGGTCAACTGGATCTTGGCCTGGGTGTTATCCCAGCCCCACAGTTTTTGCAGGTCCAGCGCCACACCCAGACCGAACTGGTCGGAGTAGCGACCGGTCTTGTCGTCGTTGTAACCACCGTGGGCGTTGTAGCCCATTTCCCCGACGTAGTCGGCCTTGATGTCGATACCTTGCTCGATCAGCTTGGTACGCTCGCCACCCCAGTCGCCGGTCATCCACTTGGAATCGGCGCTGAATGCATCGGCCGCCATCGCATTGGCGGACAATACCAGGGCTGCTGCTGCTGACAGTTGGCAGATCAGCCGAGTGTTGTTGTGTTGCTTTTTCATCCCTACATCCTCGTCTTTATTGTTATTAAACTGTTTTTATCTAACGCGGGTTACATTTTTTAACCAAAACAACAACTTATCTCAATCAACGGCCCTTGAACTGGGTCACGTTGTCGGCAGGCACCTGAGCAGGCAACGCGGCGACAGTGCCCAAACGCTCGCCGGTGTTGGCGTCAAACAGCAGCACCTTGGCCGGGTCGAACTGCAGGGTCAGGGTCTCCCCCACTTGCGGTGCCACATCCGGTGCCAGGCGGCAGCAGACTTTGGTGTCATTGAGCTGCACGAACACCAGGGTGTCCGGGCCGGTAGGCTCGGTAACCTGGACTTCGGCGCGAATACTCGACGAGCCATTGCCCTCCCCCGCCGCCAGCACGATTTGCTCCGGGCGCAGGCCCAGGATCACATCGCGGTCTTCCAGACCGGCGTCGTTCATCCCCAGCGGCAATTCGCAACGGGCCTGGCCGCTGTCGAGCAGCGCTACCAACTTCCCGTCTTTGCGTTTTAGACGCATAGGAACGAAGTTCATCGGTGGTGAACCGATAAAGCTTGCCACAAACAGGTTAGCCGGGTCGTTGTAAATTTCCTTCGGCGTGCCGAATTGCTGGATGATGCCGTCCTTCATCACCGCCACTTTGTCGCCCAGGGTCATCGCTTCGATCTGGTCGTGGGTCACGTAGACCGTGGTGGTCTTGAGGCGCTGGTGCATCAGTTTCATTTCGGTGCGCATCTCGACCCGCAGCTTGGCGTC
The DNA here is from genome assembly GCF_030209215.1 of Pseudomonas sp. efr-133-TYG-23. NCBI lineage: Bacteria > Pseudomonadati > Pseudomonadota > Gammaproteobacteria > Pseudomonadales > Pseudomonadaceae > Pseudomonas > Pseudomonas sp. efr-133-TYG-23. Next base: position 3,294 of record NZ_JARVSL010000013.1, read on the forward strand.
GAGGTTGGACAGCGGTTCGTCGAACAGGTAGATCTTCGGCCGACGCGCCAGGGCACGGCCCATGGCCACGCGCTGTTGCTGGCCGCCGGAAAGCTGGCCCGGCTTGCGGTTGAGCAAATGTTCGATCTGCAGCAGCTTGGCCACGCGCGCCACTTCGGCGTCGATATCGGCCTGGGGCATCTTGCGGATTTTCAGGCCGAACTCGATGTTCTCGCGCACGCTCATGGTTGGGTACAGGGCGTAGGACTGGAACACCATGGCGATGTCGCGATCCTTGGGGCTCATGCCGCTGACGTCCTGATCACCGATCATGATCGCGCCACCGGTGATGGTCTCCAGGCCCGCGATGCAGTTCATCAGTGTGGATTTACCGCAGCCCGATGGGCCGACCAGGATCAGAAACTCGCCTTCCTTGATCGACAGTTCGATGTTCTTCAAGGTGTCGGGCAGGCCGGGGCCATAGGTCTTGTTTACATTGCGAAGTTCGAGCGTAGCCATGATTACCCCTTGACCGCGCCAGCCGTGAGGCCGCGCACGAAATACTTGCCTGCGATCACATAGACCAGCAGGGTCGGCAGCCCGGCGATCATCGCCGCCGCCATATCCACGTTATATTCCTTGGCCCCGGTGCTGGTGTTGACCAGGTTGTTCAGCGCCACGGTAATGGGCTGGGAGTCGCCGCTGGAGAACACCACACCGAACAGGAAGTCGTTCCAGATCTGAGTGAACTGCCAGATCAGGCAGACCATGATGATCGGCGTCGACATCGGCAGAATGATCCTACGGAAAATAGTGAAGAACCCCGCACCGTCTAGGCGTGCGGCCTTCACCAGTGCATCCGGAATGCTGACGTAGTAGTTACGGAAGAACAGTGTGGTGAACGCCAGGCCATAGACCACATGCACGAACACCAAACCGGTAGTGGTGCTGGCCAGGCCCATCTTGCCCAGGGTGAACGACGCCGGCAGCAGCACGGTCTGGAACGGCAGGAAGCAGCCGAACAGCAACAGGCCGAAGAACAACTGCGAACCACGGAAGCGCCACATCGACAGCACGTAGCCGTTCAACGCGCCGATGGCGGTGGAAATCAGCACCGCAGGCACGGTGATCTTGATCGAGTTCCAGAAGTAACCATCCACGGTGGCCCAGGCCTTGACCCAGCCGATACCGCTGACCACGGTGGGCCAGCTCAGCAGGTTGCCGGTGCTGATGTCTTCGGGGGTTTTGAAACTGGTCAGCAACATCACCACCAGCGGTACCAGGTACAGCAACACCGCCAGGATCAGCACCGCATAGATCGCGATGCGACTCAGGCTGATGGAAGGTTTGGCAGCGAGACTAGTCATGACGCTTGGTCCTCAGCTCGGAGTACAGGTACGGCACGATGATCGCCAGGATCGCACCGAGCATCAGGATGGCACTGGCCGAGCCCATGCCCATCTGGCCACGGCTGAACGTGAACGAGTACATGAACATCGCGGGCAGATCGGACGAGTAGCCCGGGCCGCCGGCGGTCATGGCCGCCACCAGGTCGAAGCTCTTGATCGCAATGTGCGCCAGGATCATCACCGCACTGAAGAACACCGGGCGCAGGCTCGGCAGCACCACGCTCCAATAAATACGCGGCATGCTCGCACCGTCGATCTGGGCGGCACGGATGATCGACTGATCAACACCGCGCAGGCCGGCGAGGAACATCGCCATGATGAAACCGGAGGCTTGCCACACGGCGGCGATGACCAGGCAGTAGACCACGCGGTCCGGGTCGATCAGCCAATCCAGACGGAAGCCTTCCCAGCCCCAGTCACGCAGGAGTTTGTCCAGGCCCATGCCCGGGTTGAGCAGCCATTTCCAGGCCGTACCGGTGACGATCATCGAGAGCGCCATCGGGTACAGGTAAATGGTGCGGATAAAGCCTTCACGACGGATACGCTGGTCGAGGAATACAGCCAGCAGCACGCCGATCACCAGGGTAATACCGATGAACATCCCACCGAACACGGCCAGGTTCTTGCTCGCCACCCACCAGCGGTCGTTGTCGAACAGACGCTGGTACTGGGCAAGACCGGCCCACTTGTAGTTGGGCAGGAACGTGGACGTGGTGAACGACAGCACAAACGTCCAAAGGATGTAGCCATAGAAGCCGACCAACACAATGAACATGCTAGGCGCCAGCACCAGTTTAGGTAGCCAGCGCTGCAATGCATCGAACGGCGAGGCCTTGCTGAACACAGCAACAGAACTCATGGGGAAATCCAATAATAAGACTGAAGGCAGCTACAAGCGACAAGCGTCAAGACATACCGCCCCGCTTGCAGCTTGTAGCTTGTAGCTAGTTCCTACTTGGCAGACTTGATCGCAGCGCCGAGTTTCTTGGCGGTGTCGGCCGGGTCGGCTTTCGGGTCGTTGATGTAGTTGGTCACGACATCGAAGAACGCGCCTTGCACAGCCAGGGTGGTGGCCATGTTGTGCGCCATGCTTGGTTGCAGGCCGCCGGTCTTGGCATCAGCCAGGAAGTCCTTGGCTGCAGTTTGGGCGCAGGAGTCGAAGCCGAGCTTGTCCATTTCATTGAGCATGTCGGTTCGAACAGGGATCGAACCCTTGTTGATGCTGAAGACTTTCTGGAAGTTTTCACCCAGCACGACTTTGGCAATGTCCTGCTGACCGGCCGCAGTGCCTTTGTCTTTCTGCTTGAACACCGCCAGGGAGTCGATGTTGTAGGTGAAGGCTTTGTCGGTACCTGGGAAGGCTACGCACTCATAATCCTTGCCGGCGACTTTCTTGGCGGCAGTCCACTCGGACTTGGCCCAGTCACCCATGATCTGCATACCGGCCTTGCCGTTGATGACTTTGCCGGCTTCCAGGTTCCAGTCCTGGCCTTTGCCGTCGACATCCATGTAGGTCGCGACTTTCTTCAGCTCAGTCAGGGCCTTGACCATTTCCGGGCCGGTCAGCGCGGCGTTATCCAGGTCGACCAGGGCTTTCTTGTAGCCATCGGCGCCCATCACCGACAGGACTACGGCTTCGAACACGGTGCTGTCCTGCCAAGGCTGGCCACCGTGGGCGAGCGGAATGAAACCCGCGGCCTTGAGCTTGTCGCCCGCTGCGTAGAATTCTTCGAGGGTGGTCGGGTTCTTGGTGATGCCGGCTTTCTTGAAGACTTGCGGGTTGATCCACAGCCAGTTCACACGGTGGATATTGACCGGTACGGCGACATAGTCACCTTCGTACTTCACGGTATCGGAGACTTTTTTGTCGAGCAGCGAATCCCACTTTTCTTCTTTGGCGACGTCTTTGAGCACGTCGGTATCGAGCAGGCCGGTGGACGCCCATTCCTGGATGTCGGGGCCTTTGATCTGGGCTACGCCCGGTGGGTTGCCGGCGACGGCGCGGCTTTTGAGCACGGTCATGGCAGTCGCGCCACCACCGCCGGCGACGGCACCGTCTTTCCAGGTGAAACCGTCTTTCTCAACTTGGGCCTTCAGGACATCCACAGCCGCTTTTTCGCCACCCGAGGTCCACCAATGCACCACTTCAACCGTACCTTTGGAGTCGGCGGCAAATGCACTGAGGGGGAACAACGAGGCAACGGAAATAGCAACGGCGAGGCGATTAATCGCGTTCATCTGAGTACCTTTTTTTGTTGTTATGCATGCAAGTCTTAGGCTTGCGCTGCACGGAGTTTAAACATGGATTTTTGGGGCGCAGGTAACAAAGGGATGCACAAACGTCACCACTTGGTGACATAGCTTCCGGCGTTCAAGGCGCTGGTCATGCTGGGCGCCAGCGGCAGCGCAGGCAGCACCACCGCTTGCCAGGCATGGTACAGGTCTGGCTTGCCGCCCCAAATCTTGCTGCTGGGTTGGTTATGTGGGCTGAGCTCGTGGTGCCAACTGCCCTTAACGCGGTCGATAAAGTGGCTGTCGCAGAATTCCCAGATTCGCCGATACCAGGTTTCGTAGTGCCACTCGCCGGTGCGCTTGAGCAGGGCCTGGGCGGCGGCGCTGGCTTCAGCGTGGGTCCAGTGCAGGCGCTCGCGCACCACCGGGCGATGGTTCCAGTCCAGGGTGTAGACAATTCCCGGCGCACCGTCCACAGACCAGGCGTATTCGCTGGCACTGGCGAACAGGCCCTTGGCGTCACTCAGCAGCCACGCGGGGGTGGGCAAGCCGGCATGCAGGCGCGCGGCCTCAAGGTGCAGCATCAGCCGCGCCCATTCGAAACCATGGCCAGGGGTGATCCCATAGGGGCGGAAACCATCGGCGGGGTTGTCTTCGTTGTAGGCCAGCAGGGGTTGCCAATGGGTATCGAAATGTTCGATCACCATAAATTGGCTGCCGGCGGCATGCTCGTGAATCAATCGCTCGACGATCCGCAGCGCGCGGTCCAGCCAGCGCGTATCGCCGGTGACATCGGCCAGGGCGAGGAAGGCTTCGGTAGCGTGCATATTGCTGTTGGCGCCGCGATAGGCCTCCAGCCCGCTCCAGTCCTGGGCAAAGGATTCGAGCATCACGCCCTCCTCTTCGCTCCAGAAAAACTGGTCGATGATATGGATAGCATCGGTGAGCAACTGCTGCGCGCCGGGCGCACCGACCACCACCGCAGAACTGGCGGCCAGCGCCACGAATGCGTGCAGGTAGGCGGCTTTACCTCGGTTGCCATCCAATGCACGAGGCGTGGCGAACCAGCCGCCGTGTTCAGGGTCCCGCAACGGGCCGCTGAGGGCCGCAACGCCATGAGCCACCAGCTCGGCGTAACCGGGCAAGCCCATGGCATGGGCCATGGCGAAGCTGTGGGTCATGCGGGCGGTGTTCATGGTTTCGGCGTGAGCGTCGGCGGGCAATCGACCGCTGGCGTCCAGGTTGCCGAAGCCGTCGGGCAGCCGCGAGGCTTTGGCGAATGTCAGCAGGCGCTGGCCTTCGGCGGCGAGCCAAGCGTGATGGGCAGGTGCATTCAGCCAACTGCTGGCGGGCAGTGGTTGGGTGGTCATGGGGCGGCCCTTATTGTTTTTTGTGGGATGACCGGAGTCTAAACAAGGGCCTTGCAGGGGCATGTAACGAAGGGGATAGGAAATGTCACCAGACGGTGACATTTCCTCAAGCGATTATTGCGTCGGCGTGGCGATCTGGCGCTGCAGGTTCTGCACCTGGCTTTGCAGGGTAGTGATATTGCGCGTGGTCTGGATGCGGAACACATCGAATTCCTTGTTGGTGGGCGCATCACTGTTGAGTGGCTGAGTCTCCTGCGCACTCTTGAGCACCACCAGGTCCTGCTCAAGGCGGGCAATGGCGGCGCTTGGGTTACCCTGCTTTTTCAGCGCGGCAACGTCGGCGACCAGGTCCTTGATCTCGGCGTCGCGCTTGGCGGTATCGCCCTGGGCGGCCTTGAGCGTCGCTACGGCGTCGGTGAGGGCTTGCACCTGGCCTTGCAACTTGGCATTGGCGTTGGACAAGTCGGTGGTGCTGGCCGTCATCTGTGCCAGGCGCTTGTCCAGCTCGGTGGCCTGGCCGGCCACGCCGAGTTGCTGCTTGCCCTGCTCCAGCAATTGCTTTTCCAACTGCTGGATCTGCAATTTCAACGCTTCGCTGCCGTTGTTCACATTGGCTTCACTGGCCACAACCTTGCCGGAAATGTCCTGCAAGCGCCCGGCCGCTTCTTCGCTGATGCGGGCAAAGCTCTCCTGGGTGGCAACCAATTGCTGGCCCATCAGGGAAATCTGCTGGAAGCTCCACCAGGCCAGGCCGGCGAAGGCGATCAGCAGCGCGCCGATCAAGGCCCACAACGGCCCGGTATTGGCGCTCTTGACCTTGACCACCGGGGTCGTGCGCGAACGCACCGAGGTGGCCGGGGTGGGTTCGAAATCATCGTCGTCCCCAAGGTCGGCCCGCAGGCTGGGAACGTTGTCGAAATCGTCGTTGGCATCGTTACGCATGGATCAACCCTGAATCATTGAAATGGCTGGCTGGAACGCCGAGCGGCGGCAGTATAAACCGCCGCCCCGCCGCACTGATCGACCGGGAACCCCACATTCGGTTCCCGGTGTGTTGCCGCTTGTGACCTTACCGGGTGCCCGGATCCTGAGCCTTCCACCAGCCGCAGAACTCGTCGAGGGCGGTCCACAGGCTGACCTTGGGCTCATAGTCCAGATAATGCCTGGCCCGACTGATGTCGAGGGTGAAATCTTTGTTCATGACCTGCATCCCCAGGCGCGACAAGGCAGGCTCCGGTCGACCGGGCCAGATCGCGCAGAATGCCTCGTTCAACGCTGCCACGCTGTAGGACAAACCGTAGGAACGATACCGTGTGACCTGGGGCAACTGCATTTGGCGCATCACATAGTTCACCACATCCCACACCGGCACCGGCGCGCCATTACTGATGTTGTAGGCCTTGCCCAGTGCCGAGCCGGTGGCGAGCAGACTGCTGAGCAGCGCTTCATTGAGGTTGTGCACGCTGGTGAAGTCGACCTTGTTCAGGCCGTCGCCGACGATCGCCAGGCGGTTCTTGCGCTGCATTTTCAGCAAGCGCGGGAAGATGCTCATATCGCCAGCCCCCGTCACGAAGCGCGGGCGCAGCGCCAGCACCTCAAGACCGAACTCCTGGGCGCCGAACACTTTTTGTTCCGCCAGGTATTTGGTAGCGGCATAGGGATGCTTGAAGCGCTTGGGCACTTGCTCTTCAGTCAGGCCTAAGTGGTCGCGGCCGTCAAAGTAGATCGACGGCGAGGACAAATGCACCAGACGCCGGACCCGCTCCTTGAGGCAGGCTTCGACCACGTTTTCGGTGACCAGCACATTGCCTTGATGGAAGTCCTGATACTTGCCCCACAGCCCCACGGCGCCGGCGCAGTGCACCACGGCCTCCACGTCTCGGCACAGGTCGCGCACCAGGTCGGCGTCATTCAGATCACCTTGGATAAACTCGGCGCCACGCCGCACCAGGTGCTCTACACCTTCGGCGCGTCGCCCGTTGACCCGCACGTCCAGGCCCTGCTCCAGGGCAAAACGCGCAAAGCGTCCGCCGATGAAGCCGCTTGCGCCGGTGACCAGAATCTTCATGTATTACCCCGTGTTCTTTCATTTTTCATCGCGGTTGCCTTGACGCACGCCGTCAGTCCAACGGCACCAACCATTGGCCGCACGCGTGGGCCAGATGGTCGGTCAACAAGTTCAGCAATTGCCCGCCACTGCGCCAATGATGCCAGTACAACGGCACATCGATCGGCTTATCTGGCAATAACTCCACCAACACGCCTTTTTGCAACTGGTCGCGCACCTGTAATTCGGGGACGAGGCCCCAGCCCAGCCCAGCTTCCGTCAGGCGGATAAAGCCTTCGGACGAGGGGCATAAATGGTGTTCGAAACCGCCGTCCACACCGAGCGACGCCAGGTAACGGTGTTGCAGGAAATCATCCGGGCCAAACACCAGCGCCGGGGTGCGGGCCAACTGATCGGCACGCACGCCGCCGGGAAAGTGCCGCGCAATAAAGGCAGGGCTGGCCAGTGCGCGATAACGCATGGCGCCCAGCAACAGGCTGCGCGCGCCGGCCACCGGACGCTCGCTGGCGCAGATGCAGGCCGCTACCTCACCGGCGCGCATGCGCTTGAGGCTGACCGCCTGGTCTTCCACCACCAGATCCAGCAGCAAGTGCTGCTCGGCGCAAAACCCACTGACCGCCTCGGCCCACCAAGTGGCCAAGCTGTCGGCATTCAAGGCGATACGCAGGCGCTCGGGCATGCCCTCTTCGTCCAGCGCCGGCACCTGACTCTGCAGGTCACGTTCCAGCAAACGCACCTGTTGCACATGGTTAAGCAGACGACGGCCGATCTCCGTGGGCGCCGGCGGCGTAGCCCGCACCAGCACCGGTTGGCCGATACGCGCTTCCAGCAGTTTGATGCGCTGGGAAATCGCCGACTGCGACACCCCCAGCACCTGCGCACCGCGTTCGAAGCCAGCCTGTTCCACCACCGCCGCCAGGGCGGAGAGCAATTTATAGTCGAACATCAGTTTCTCTAATGAGCGATCAGCAATATTGGTTTTTCTTATACAGCTTGCGTCGGGAGAATAGCCAGCATTGCTTCTCTTTATAAGGAACCCCGCCTATGGCCGGCGAAACCGCACTGGCAACGCTGCTGCGCAGCATGAGCCCACACCTCAATGAAGGTGACTACGTATTTTGTACCCTGCCCGACGGCCGTATCCCGCTAGCCTGCGAGGTCATCGGCAGTTTCCGTGAGCAGGAGGGCCTGACCCTCATCGTCGAACGTCAGCAGGCAGAACAGGCCGGCCTGGCGTTCGAGTACGTAGCCGCATGGATCACCCTGAACGTGCATTCGGCCCTGGAAGCCGTGGGCCTGACCGCCGCTTTCGCCAGCGCCCTGGGCAAGGCCGGCATCAGTTGCAACGTGATTGCCGGTTATTACCACGACCACCTGTTTGTCGGCCGCGCCGATGCCGAGCGTGCCATGGCTGTACTGCGCCAATTGGCGGCGACCGCGGAGTAAACCTTATGTGGCAAAGCTATCTGAACGGTCTGTTGGTCGCGCTGGGGCTGATCATGGCGATCGGCTCGCAAAACGCCTTTGTATTGGCGCAGAGCCTGCGCCGTGAACATCACTTGCCCGTGGCGGCACTGTGCGTGGTTTGCGATGCGATTCTGGTGGCCGCCGGTGTGTTCGGCCTGGCGACAGTGCTGGCGCAAAACCCGCTGCTGCTGGCGATTGCGCGCTGGGGCGGTGCCGCGTTCTTGTTGTGGTACGGCACTTTGGCGCTGCGCCGGGCGTTTTCCACGCAGAGCCTGGAGCAAGGCGGCAGTCTCAAGGTCCGCTCATTGCGCGCGGTGCTGCTGAGCGCACTGGCGGTGACATTGCTCAATCCCCATGTGTATCTGGATACCGTATTGCTGATCGGCTCGTTGGGCGCTCAGCAAACCGAGCCTGGCGCCTATGTCGCCGGCGCCGCCAGCGCGTCGTTCCTGTGGTTCGCCACTCTCGCACTCGGCGCGGCCTGGTTGGCCCCGTGGCTGGCGCGTCCATCGACCTGGCGCCTGCTGGACCTGCTGGTGGCGATCATGATGTTCAGCGTGGCCTATCAATTGATCAGCGCGTGAGCAATATTCCAAAACGCTCTGGAACCTCTATCCCACACAGTTGTTGCGTGGTTTTGCCACACCCCCGGTGCTATGATCCTGCCCCTGCGCCGCAAAGAGTACAAACTCCCCGGCGCATGTTTGGCCGCCCGTGATCGGCCTTGCGCTCACCGCAACTGACCTGATTAGGAGAATCATCATGGCTTTCGAATTGCCGCCGCTGCCCTACGCACACGATGCCCTGCAGCCGCACATCTCCAAGGAAACCTTGGAGTACCACCACGACAAGCACCACAACACCTATGTCGTGAACCTGAACAACCTGGTGCCTGGCACCGAGTTCGAAGGCAAGACCCTGGAAGAGATCGTCAAATCCTCTTCGGGCGGCATCTTCAACAACGCCGCTCAGGTCTGGAACCACACCTTCTACTGGAACTGCCTGGCGCCAAACGCCGGCGGCCAACCTACCGGCGCACTGGCTGAAGCCATCAACGCGGCGTTCGGTTCGTTCGACAAGTTCAAGGAAGAGTTCACCAAAACCTCCGTCGGCACCTTCGGTTCTGGTTGGGGTTGGCTGGTGAAGAAGGCTGACGGTTCCCTGGCCCTGGCCAGCACCATCGGCGCCGGCAACCCGCTGACCAGCGGCGATACCCCGCTGCTGACCTGCGACGTGTGGGAACACGCTTACTACATCGACTACCGCAACGTGCGTCCAAAGTATGTGGAAGCGTTCTGGAACCTGGTCAACTGGAAGTTCGTTGCCGAGCAGTTCGAAGGCAAGACCTTTACTGCCTGAGCACCGCTTGCGGTTATAAAGCGCTCGGTGCCCCAGGCGACGTAAACAACGCCGCGAGAGCACCGGCCTATAGCAAATGCCCCGACTTGTCGGGGCATTTGCTTTTCCAGGGTAAATTCTGGAAACAGGGCGTAATCCCCTGCCCGATCAGGACAGGAACCGTGCAGTGCTGATTTGCCACGCAGTCAGTGAAGGGAATTTATCCCGATATCCTGCCGGAGAAATCACGATGACTATTGACGCAAAAGTAGCTCTTCCTTTGATAGGCGATGTGCTTAAAGAGGCACTTCCGGTGATGGGCGAACTGGTCAAGGCAATTGCACCCTTGCTTCAACCATTCGCTGACGCGGCGGCAAAGAAGATTGCCGGCGACGAAGAAAGCGCGTCAAAGCCCATCGAGTTTTCTCTCACACCAGAACCTGAAAAAAAGACTTTGACTATCACTTGGTAAACGGACTCGCCCCCCTGCGCCCTCGCAGTGGTCGGTAAAGCGTGGGTTGAGGCAGGCGTACGCCAATCCGCCTGCCCCCATCGCTCCTTCCGAGGTGAGGTCAGCAACGCCATAGGCAAAAAGGAAATTACACACGGCGAACAAACAACGCTGCGGGCGGGTTGCCCCGCCCACTTTGTTTCGCGCTCGAAGGACGATTTCAGCGTTAGTATCTTAGCCCCGGCAGATTACCGGCCAGATTAGATAGTACTTCTTCACCGACACGCCCAATCGTGCTGGCAGCCTGATCAATGATCGGCTTAGCGACCGTATCAATCACCGGCTTAACCAATGGAATCAATATCGGGGCTGCTGCTACTGCTAGTGATGCTGCTGCTACTGCCATAAGTTGATTCTCCAACGTTGTATGAAAGGCGTATTCCTTTCCCACCCTACGTGGCGAATCGATACCGTCCGGTTCCGCAACCTTGTCGGTTTTCGCACTTGCCCGAATGTCCCTTTGACTGCCATCACCAGATTGCCAATACTCATGGCATATTGAAGGCCACCCGCATGAGACAAGGAATGCCCCTTTGAAGCTGGAACTCAAGAACAGCTTGTCGGTGAAGTTGCTACGGGTTGTGCTGCTGTCGGCGTTGGTCGTGGGCGTGGCGCTGAGCGTGGCGCAGATCGTGTATGACGCCTACAAGACGCGCCAGGCCGTGGCCAGCGATGCCCAGCGTATCCTCGATATGTTTCGCGACCCCTCTACGCAGGCCGTGTATAGCCTGGACCGCGAGATGGGCATGCAGGTAATCGAGGGGCTGTTTCAGGACGACGCGGTGCGCATGGCCTCCATCGGCCATCCCAACGAAACCATGTTGGCGGAAAAAAGCCGCGCGTTGCAGCATGCCCCAAGCCGCTGGCTGACCGACCTCATTCTTGGCCAGGAACGCACCTTCACCACGCCCCTGGTGGGCAAGGGCCCTTACAGTGAGTACTACGGCGATCTGAGCATCACCCTCGACACCGCCACCTACGGTGAGGGATTTATCGTCAATTCAGTGATTATTTTCATTTCCGGGGTGCTGCGCGCATTGGCCATGGGGCTGGTGCTGTATCTGGTCTATCACTGGTTGCTGACCAAACCGCTGTCGCGGATTATCGAGCACCTGACATCCGTCAACCCGGACCGGCCCAGCGAACACAAAATCCCACAGCTCAAGGGCCACGAACGCAACGAACTGGGGTTGTGGATCAATACCGCCAATCAGTTACTCGAATCCATCGAACGCAACACCCACCTGCGCCACGAAGCCGAATCCAGCCTGCTGCGCATGGCTCAGTATGACTTTCTCACCGGCCTGCCGAACCGCCAGAAACTGCAGGAGCAGCTGGACAAAATCCTGATCGACGCCGGCCGTCGTCAGCGCCGTGTCGCGGTGCTGTGTGTGGGGCTGGACGATTTTAAAAGCGTCAATGAGCAGTTCACTTACCAGGCCGGCGATAAATTGCTCCTGGCCCTGGCCGACCGCCTGCGCGCCCACAGCGGCCGGCTCGGCGCCCTGGCCCGCCTGGGGGGCGATCAGTTCGCCCTGGTGCAGGCCGATATCGACCAGCCCTACGAGGCCGCCGAACTGGCGCAAAGCATCTTGGATGACCTCGAAGCGGAATTTGCCTTCGAGCACGAACAAATCCGTCTGCGCGCCACTATCGGTATCACGCTGTTCCCTGAAGATGGCGACAGCACGGAGAAGTTGCTCCAAAAAGCCGAGCAGACCATGACCCTGGCCAAGAGCCGTTCACGCAACCGTTACCAGTTCTATATCGCCAGCGTCGACAGCGAAATGCGCCGGCGCCGCGAGCTGGAAAAAGACCTGCGCGACGCCCTGAGCCGCGAGCAGTTTCACTTGGTGTATCAGCCGCAGGTCAGCTATCGCGAACAACGGGTGGTCGGCGTCGAAGCCTTGCTGCGCTGGCAGCACCCCGAGCATGGCCTGGTACCGCCGGACCTGTTCATCCCCCTGGCCGAGCAGAACGGCACCATTATTCCCATTGGCGAATGGGTGCTGGATCACGCCTGCCGGCAATTGCGCGAATGGCATGACCAGGGCTTCACCCAACTGCGCATGGCGGTCAACCTCTCGACGGTGCAGCTGCACCACGCCGAGCTGCCACGGGTGGTCAACAATCTGATGCAAATCTACCGCCTGCCGCCACGTAGCCTTGAGCTGGAGGTCACCGAGACCGGCCTGATGGAAGACATCAGCACCGCCGCCCAGCACCTGCTGAGCCTGCGGCGCTCCGGTGCCTTGATCGCTATCGATGACTTCGGCACCGGTTATTCCTCCCTGAGTTATCTCAAAAGCCTGCCGCTGGACAAGATCAAGATCGACAAGAGCTTCGTCCAGGACCTGCTGGACGATGATGACGATGCCACCATCGTGCGGGCGATCATTCAACTGGGTAAGAGCCTGGGCATGCAGGTGATCGCCGAGGGGGTGGAAACCGCCGAGCAGGAGGCTTATATCATCGCCGAGGGCTGCCACGAGGGTCAGGGTTACTACTACAGCAAACCCCTGCCGGCGCGGGAGTTGGCGGTTTTTTTGAAGCAAGTCGAGCGCAATAACGCGGCCATTCTTTGACCTGGCGAAACGATACTGAATATTTCCCGCGTATAACCCTTTACACAAAATGCAAATCTTTCGCATTATGTTGCAGTTTTGCGCACCCCCCGCGCGCCCTCTCAACAACCGAAGCAGGATGTTCGCCATGATTCGTATGCCCCTGGCCACCGCCAGTCTGCTGGCCATTGCCATTTCTCTCGCCGGCTGCGGCGAAGGTAAAGACAAAGCCGCCGCGCCCCAGGCGCCGACCCCGGCGGCCAGCACTGCCGCGCCAGCGGCGGCCGCCCCTGCCGCAAAAGTCGACGAAGCCGCCGCCAAGGCGGTGGTCGCGCACTACGCCGACATGGTGTTCGCGGTGTACAGCGATGCCGAATCCACCGCAAAAACCCTGCAAACCGCCATCGACGCGTTCCTCGCCAAGCCCAACGATGAAACCTTGAAAGCCGCGCGCACCGCCTGGATCGCCGCGCGCGTACCGTACTTGCAGAGCGAAGTGTTCCGCTTCGGCAACACCATCATCGACGACTGGGAAGGCCAAGTGAACGCATGGCCCCTGGACGAAGGCCTGATCGACTATGTCGACAAGTCCTACGAGCACGCCTTGGGTAACCCCGGCGCCACCGCCAACATCATCGCCAACACCCAGGTTCAGGTCGGCGAAGACAAGGTCGATGTGAAAGACATCACCCCGGAAAAACTCGCCAGCCTCAATGAGCTGGGCGGTTCCGAGGCCAACGTGGCCACCGGCTACCACGCCATCGAATTCCTGCTGTGGGGCCAGGACCTCAACGGCACCGGCCCAGGCGCCGGCAACCGCCCGGCCTCGGACTACCTGACCGGTGCCGGTGCCACCGGCGGCCACAACGAGCGTCGCCGTGCCTACCTGAGCGCGGTCACCCAATTGCTGGTCAGCGATCTGGAAGAAATGGTCGGCAACTGGAAACCCAACGTCGAAGACAACTACCGCGCCACGCTGGAAGCAGAACCGGCCACCGACGGCCTGCGCAAAATGCTGTTCGGCATGGGCAGCCTGTCCCTGGGCGAACTGGCTGGCGAGCGGATGAAAGTATCCCTGGAAGCCAACTCGCCGGAAGACGAGCAGGACTGCTTCAGCGACAACACCCACAACTCGCACTTCTATGACGCCAAGGGCATCCGTAACGTCTATCTGGGCGAGTACACCCGTGTCGACGGTACCAAGATGACCGGCGCTAGCCTGTCCTCCCTGGTGGCCAAGGCCGACCCGGCTGCCGATACCTCGTTGAAAGCGGACCTGGCGGCCACCGAAGCGAAGATCCAGGTCATGGTCGACCACGCCAACAAGGGCGAGCACTACGACCAATTGATCGCCGCCGGTAACGACGCCGGTAACCAGATCGTGCGCGACGCCATCGCCGCCCTGGTCAAGCAAACCGGGTCGATCGAAGCCGCAGCGGGTAAGCTGGGCATCAGCGACCTGAACCCGGATAGCGCCGATCACGAGTTCTGATCAGTGCCGAGTTGAAAGAGGCGACCTTCGGGTCGCCTTTTTTATAGCCACACAAAACCATGTGAGAGGGCGCTTGACCCCGATGGCAGTGTTTCAGTGAGGGCGGTATCGGCTGATCCACCGACATCGGGATTCATGCCCGCTCCCACATTTGAGTCACGGCGTTCCCGGCTACGCAGGTTTACATGCCCTGCACCCCAGGTAGAATGGCGCCTCTGCCCTATCTCGAGCGAACTTCATGGCGTTGCCGACCCTGCGCATCATCGGATTCATCATCGGCATCTTCCTGATCACCCTTGCGATCGCCATGGTTGTGCCCATGGCCACTCTGGTCATTTTCGAACGCACCAGCGACCTACCCTCCTTTTTATGGGCCAGCCTGATCACGTTTGTCGCCGGCCTGGCGCTGGTTATCCCCGGTCGCCCCGAACAGGTGCACCTGCGCCCGCGGGACATGTACCTGCTCACCGTCAGCAGTTGGCTGGTGGTGTGTGTGTTCGCCGCGTTGCCGTTTCTGCTGACCCAGCACATCAGTTATACCGACTCGTTTTTCGAAAGCATGTCCGGCATCACCGCCACCGGGTCCACGGTGCTGAGCGGTCTGGACAGTATGTCGCCGGGCATCCTGATGTGGCGCTCGCTGCTGCACTGGCTGGGGGGCATCGGGTTTATCGGCATGGCGGTGGCGATCCTGCCGCTGCTGCGCATTGGTGGCATGCGTCTGTTCCAGACCGAATCCTCGGACCGTTCGGAAAAGGTCATGCCGCGCTCGCATATGGTGGCGCGGCTGATCGTGGCGGCGTATGTGGGCATCACCATCCTCGGCAGCCTGGCGTTCTGGTGGGCTGGTATGGGCCTGTTCGACGCGATCAACCATGCAATGTCGGCGATTTCCACCGGTGGTTTCTCCACCTCCGATCAGTCACTGGCCCACTGGGAGCAACCGGCGGTGCACTGGGTGGCGGTGGTGGTGATGATCCTCGGCAGCCTGCCGTTCACCTTGTACGTCGCCACGTTGCGCGGCAACCGTCGGGCGTTGATCAAGGATCAGCAGGTGCAAGGTCTGCTTGGCTTGCTGCTGGTGACCTGGCTGGTGCTCGGCACCTGGTACTGGTGGACCACCAATCTGCACTGGCTGGAGGCGCTGCGCCACGTCGCGCTGAACGTCACATCGGTAGTGACCACCACCGGTTTTGCGCTGGGGGACTACAGCTTGTGGGGCAATTTCTCACTGATGCTGTTCTTCTACCTGGGGTTTATCGGCGGCTGTTCGGGCTCCACGGCGGGCGGCATCAAGATTTTCCGCTTTCAAGTGGCTTACATCCTGCTCAAGGCCAACTTGAACCAATTGATTCACCCACGCGCGGTGATCAAGCAGAAGTACAACGGCCACCGCCTCGACGAAGAGATCGTGCGCTCGATCCTGACCTTTTCGTTTTTCTTCGCCATCACCATCTGCGCCATCGCCCTGGCCCTGTCGCTGCTGGGCCTGGACTGGATGACCGCCCTGACCGGCGCCGCCAGCACCGTGTCCGGCGTCGGCCCAGGCCTGGGAGAGACCATTGGCCCGGCCGGCAACTTTGCCAGCCTGCCGGATGCGGCCAAGTGGATCCTGTCCCTGGGCATGCTGCTGGGCCGACTGGAGATCATCACAGTCTTTGTTCTGTGTATCCCGGCGTTCTGGCGTCACTGACCGTCGACGCGTCCTGCAACCGCGCCCGGTACTCGCCGGGCGTGGCATCGAACCAACGACGAAACGCGCGAAAGAAATTACTCGGGTCGGCGAACCCCAACAGGTAGGCAATTTCCAGCAAGGTCATGCTCGGCTGCGCCAGGTACTGCTCAGCCAATTCGCGCCGCGTGTCGTCGAGCAAAGTTTGGAAACTGGTGCCCTCTTCCTGCAAACGCCGTTGCAAGGTGCGTTGGGACAGGTGCAGCGTCCGGGCCACGACCTCGCGCTTGGGCTCGCCCTGCGGCAGCAAGCGGCAGAGCACCTGACGCGCCTTGTGGGTCACACGGCTTTCCGAGAAGCGCGCCAGGTATTCGCCGGCAAAGCGATCATGCAGCAGCGCCATGGCTTCATTGGCCGTGGGCAGCGGTGTGTCCATATCGGCACGCTCGAAGATCAACGCGTCATAGGGCGCATTGAATTCCAGCGGCGCATGGAACGCTTGCTTGTAGGGCGCCAGGTCCAGCGGTGGTTCGCCTTGTAACAGGACTTTGCGCGGATGCAGGGTTCGCCCGGTCAACCAGCCGCATAGCGCCAGCGCACAGGCCAGGGAGGCTTCGGCGCTTTGTCGGGTTGGAGGCAGATGGTCGCCATGCACCGTCAGAATCAGCGCATAGCCTTCGGGTAACAGACGGAAACTCAAGTCGGCACTTTCGGCAATGATGCGCTGATAGCGCACCAGCCGCATAAAGCCTTCGGCCAGGGTGTTGCTGGACATCAGCGCATAACCAGCCACATGGAACGACGCCGGGCGCACCACTTTGCCCATGTTCAAGCCAATCGCCGGGTTGCCTGACAGCTCCACCGCGCGCTGCCACAGCCGGGTCATGGAGTCCTGCGGGAAGCGCGCGTCGGGATCGCTCAGGGCGGCGTAGTCCAAACCCAGTTGCTTGAACAGGGCTTGGCAATCGAGGCCGTCCATTTCCAATGCCTTGACTATCCCCATCGCCCAGCTTGCAGAAGTTGTTCGTTCGCTCATGGCGTCTTCTTAATTAAGCAGGCTCAAAGCCAGCCAGGAAGGCAAGGATACTAAAGTGGCATCTATTGTCACTGGCTGTTACCAGTGATCACTCTAGACTCAAATAAGCTCCCCGCCGAACATCTGTTGGGCGGCATAACAATCAAAGGGCCGGCCATCGTGGAAAATCTCAAGCGATTCAACAGCTTCGCCGAGTTCTACCCCTATTACCTACAGGAACATGGCAACAGCACCTGTCGCCGCCTGCACTTTATCGGCACCACGCTGGTGATCGCCATCCTGGCGTATGCCATTGGCCGAGGTTCACTTGGCTTGCTGCTGGCGGTGCCGATCGCCGGCTACGGCTTTGCCTGGGTTGGGCACTTCTTCTTCGAAAAGAACCGTCCGGCGACGTTTCAGCACCCGTTCTACAGCCTGCTGGGGGATTTTGTGATGTACCGCGACATGATTCTGGGCAAAGTGCCGTTCTAGGTCATGTGGATATAAAAATCTTTTTGTCATTTACAGTGCTGTATCCTGCGAAAGCTTTTTGAAAGCGCGGAATCACCTGCGATTGAAAAAAACAGACTTTGCGAGGAGCGACGACAATGCACGAGATCCCTAATCTCCCCTTCCCAAGCCTGCACGAAACTGAGCAGCCAACCCCGCAACAGGCCAGCGACAAGCAGCCTGAGGCCAAAGAAGCCAAACCAGTCGACAGCGAACGCCAGGACTGACGCCGTACCAGACCGTGTGGAAAGCGCACCATTGAGCGCTTTCCACACTGCCTGAAGCCAAGAGATTCCCCCATGACCGACACCCTCCCCGACAACCCGGACACAGCCATCCTCGATGCCGCCTTGCAGATGGTCGAGGTGTGGAATCGCCTGAGCTCCGATAAGCAAGCCATGCTGCTCAAGCGTTTCGGTACCCAGGAAAACGCCCTCGCCGCTCTGGTGACCACGCAATTGCTGAGCCCTGCCCAAGCTTGAGCTTTTTGAACTGAGCTTTTTGTGGATTGCCGCCCTGCGCGGGCCAAACCACCGGTATCATTAGCAGCCTATCTTTACCTGCTGCGAATGTGGACCCTTCCCATGCCCGATACCCAGCGCCCCATGGCGGTCACGCTGCAAGTTGTTTCCATCGTCTTATTCACCTTTATCGGTTACCTGAATATCGGCATTCCCCTGGCCGTATTGCCAGGCTATGTGCACAGCGAACTGGGGTTTGGCGCGGTGATCGCCGGGCTGGTGATCAGCGTGCAATACCTGGCCACATTGCTGAGCCGCCCGTACGCCGGGCGCATCATCGATAACCTGGGCAGCAAGCGCGCCGTGCTGATCGGCCTGACGGGCTGCGGCCTGAGCGGTGTGTTCATGCTGCTGGCGGCGTGGTTTTCCAGCCTGCCGGCGCTGAGCCTTGGCAGCCTGCTGATCGGCCGTCTGGTGCTGGGCAGCGCTGAGAGCCTGGTGGGTTCGGGCGCCATCGGTTGGGGCATCGGCCGCGTAGGCGCGGCCAACACCGCCAAAGTCATCTCGTGGAACGGTATCGCCAGCTATGGCGCGCTGGCCGTCGGCGCGCCGTTGGGGGTGCTGCTGGTCAGCCATCTGGGGCTGTGGAGCATGGGGGTGAGCATCATCCTGCTGGCCGCCGTGGGGCTGTTGCTGGCGTGGAACAAAGTCGCGGCGCCGATTGTGAGCGGTGTGCGCCTGCCATTTATGAATGTGTTGGGGCGCGTGCTGCCTCACGGCTGCGCGCTGGCCCTGGGCTCTATCGGCTTTGGCACTATCGCCACGTTCATCACCTTGTATTACACCACCCAGCACTGGGATAACGCGGTGTGGGCCTTGAGCCTGTTCGGTGCCAGCTTTATCGGGGCGCGCCTGTTGTTTGGCAACCTGATCAACCGCATCGGCGGCTTTCGCGTAGCAATCGCCTGCCTGTCGGTGGAGATCCTCGGTCTACTGTTGCTGTGGCTGGCCCCGGACGCCAACCTGGCCCTGGCGGGCGCGGCGTTGAGCGGCTTCGGGTTTTCCCTGGTGTTTCCGGCGCTGGGGGTGGAGGCGGTCAACCTGGTGCCGGCCTCCAGCCGTGGCTCGGCGGTGGGGGCTTATTCGTTGTTCATCGACTTATCACTGGGCGTCACCGGCCCGCTGGCCGGCGCCGTGGCGGCAGGCTTCGGCTTTGCCTCGATCTTTCTGTTCGCCGCCCTCGCCGCCCTCGGTGGCTTGCTGCTAAGCCTGTACTTGTATCGTCAGGCGCCCAAAGCCCGCGAAGCACGCGACGCCTAGAAATCGACCTTGCCGCGCCCGGCCTTGATGCTGCCGCGCTTGGTCTTGGATTCCAGGCGACGCTTCTTCGAACCCAGGGTCGGCTTGGTCGGGCGACGCTTCTTCTCCACCTTGGTGGCGCTCTGGATCAATTCCACCAGCCGCGCCAGCGCATCGGCGCGATTCTGCTCTTGGGTCCGATACGACTGAGCCTTGAGCACCAGCACACCGTCGCTGGTGATGCGACTGTCACGCAGCGCCAGCAGCCGCTCTTTGTAGAACTCTGGCAGCGACGACGCAGGGATATCGAATCGCAGGTGCACCGCGCTCGACACCTTGTTGACGTTCTGCCCGCCAGCACCCTGGGCGCGGATGGCAGTCAGCTCGATTTCGGCATCGGGCAGGTGGACGTTGTTGGAAATCACCAGCATGGGCAATAGGTTCCTCTGGGGGCGGCCAAGGATACGCGAATGCGCTCAGCCTATGCCCTAAAACGACAAACCCGGCGCATGGCCGGGTTTGCTCGACTGCAAAAAATCCTTACTTCAGCGCAGACGCGACCAAGTCCAGACGCTGCTGCGCACTGCGTTTGTTCTTGATCCAATAACACACGGCCATGAACGCCACCCAC
The DNA here is from genome assembly GCF_030209215.1 of Pseudomonas sp. efr-133-TYG-23. Lineage (NCBI taxonomy): Bacteria > Pseudomonadati > Pseudomonadota > Gammaproteobacteria > Pseudomonadales > Pseudomonadaceae > Pseudomonas > Pseudomonas sp. efr-133-TYG-23. The sequence goes on from NZ_JARVSL010000013.1 coordinate 23,312, forward strand.
ACCGGGATCGCATACACCGACACCTGGATGCCCGGAATCATCAGCATGACCACCAGGATAAACACCACGAACGCCAGGCAGATGTAATTACCGTACGGGTACCACAGCGCCTTGAACAACGGCACCTGGCCGGTGCGGTTCATGTGTTGGCGGAATTTGAAGTGGGAAAAGCTGATCATCGCCCAGTTGATCACCAGCGTGGCCACCACCAACGACATCAACAGTTCCAACGCGTGCTGCGGGATCAGGTAGTTCATCAGCACCGCCACCAGGGTGATCGCCGCCGAGGCGAGGATCGAACGTACCGGCACGCCGCGCTTGTCGATCTTGGCCAGCGCCCGCGGGGCATCGCCCTGTTCGGCCATGCCCAGCAGCATGCGGCTGTTGCAGTACGTGCCGCTGTTGTACACCGACAGCGCCGCCGTCAACACCACGAAGTTGAGGATATGTGCCGCGGTGTTGCTGCCCAGCATCGAGAACACCTGCACGAACGGGCTGCCGCTGTAGGCATCGCCGGACGCGTTGAGGGTCGTCAATAGGCTGTCCCAGGGCGTCAGCGACAACAGCACCACCAGGGCGCCGATGTAGAAAATCAGGATGCGGTAGATCACCTGATTGATCGCCTTGGGGATCACGGTGCGCGGCTGATCGGCTTCGGCAGCGGTAAAACCGAGCATTTCCAGGCCGCCAAACGAGAACATAATGATCGCCATGGCCATCACCAAGCCGCCGACGCCGTGGGGGAAGAAGCCGCCGTGGTCCCACAGGTTGCTCACCGACGCCTGCGGACCGCCGCTGCCGCTGACCAACAAGTAGCTGCCCAGGGCAATCATGCCGACAATCGCCACCACTTTGATGATGGCAAACCAGAACTCGGCTTCGCCGAACACTTTGACGTTGGCCAGGTTGATCACATTGATCAGCACGAAGAAGGCCGCCGCAGAGACCCAGGTCGGGATCTCCGGCCACCAGTAGTGCACGTACTTGCCAACAGCCGTCAGCTCCGACATGCCCACCAGAATGTACAGAATCCAGCAGTTCCAGCCCGACAGGAAGCCGGCGAAACCGCCCCAGTACTTGTGGGCAAAATGACTGAAGGAACCGGCAACCGGCTCTTCGACGATCATTTCGCCAAGCTGGCGCATGATCATGAAGGCAATGAAGCCGCAGATGGCATAACCCAGGATCATCGACGGGCCGGCGGACTTGAGCACGCCGGCCGAGCCCAGGAACAGGCCGGTGCCGATGGCGCCACCGAGGGCGATCAACTGGATATGACGGTTTTTCAGGCCACGTTTCAGTTCGCCTGAAGAGGAATCGGGTCCACTCATGGAAAGGGTCTCACGCAAGGTTTGATGATGTTGAATGCACGTTGCTGTCTTGAATCTCTGCTCAAGCAGCGCCGCTCAAACCCCAGCGCAGGCACCAGGAATACAGCGTCTTTCTAAGGGTCATGCGTCACCTGTTTGTTTTTATCTGTGACGAAATCGAACCCGTCCGGCTCGTGGCCGGGCGGAGTGATCGGGGTGGTTAACCCCAGGTTTTGGCCTTTTGCGCAGGTACGCAAAGGGGGGTCACAGTAAAACGCGCGCATTGTACACCGCTCGACAGCCTGGGGCGGCCATTGCAGCGGGCGTGCGACGATCTGTCAGGCATTCCTTACAGCGCCGAATAACTCAATAATGCGGCGAATAAGTCGTAAATTAATCGTTACAGCGCGGAAAATCCTCGTTACAGCTGTAACTCACGGGAAAATTGACGCTCAGAAATTTCCTTCATGATAGCCATCCCCAGTGTCTTGAATTTCCTCGGAAAAAAATTCGCGCAAAAAATCAGAACAAAAAATCCAAATGAAACCGTGTCAATAAAAATTTTGCATTCTGAAACACCCTCACCTAGGTTTCCCACTTGCCCAGCGAGACCGCTGGCAAGCCGTTCTCAAACAACGTCCTCTAGGAGATACACCATGCAAGTACTGGAAAACGACCTGGAAACCGAACTGCAACTCGACGATTGGTTTGAAGCGCCGACCCATGAGGCCGCCGTAGAAATGATGCAAGCCGATGCCGTTGTGCCGTTTGGCACCGCGATGTGGCCTTTCTAACCCACGACAGGCATCCAGCGGGTGCTGTGCACGGCATCCGCTCCCTTACCCAAGACACACAAGGACATCCGTCATGGACAAGGCCCGCGCCGTCGAACATTTCCTCTACTACCTGGCTCATCATCCGGCCCTCAACGGCCTGAGCTGCCCGACCGTGCTACTGGGCCATACCGAGCGCTATGACGCTATCGCCCGCGCCATTACCCAAGGCAGCGCCGGTCGCTTCAATTTCCAAGTGCAGCGCCTGGACCTGACCGCCAGCGATGCCATGGCTCAGGCCATCGAAGCCTGCGACCTGTACCTGTTCCTCTACGATTCCTCTACGCTGCCCAACCCACGCGCCGAAGGCCCGGACTTTATCCGCGCCCTGCAAGCGGTGATGGCCGAACACTGGAAGAAGTCCCTGCTGTTCAAGGATTACGGCGACTATTTCTACGATACGTTCAGCGTCGAGCCACAACGCATCGCCGACCTCAACGCCACGCTGATCCGGCGCATGGGCCAGGCCACGGTGCTGAGCTTCACCGACAAGCACGGCTCACGCCTCCAGGCGCCCCTGAGCAGTATCAAGAAGTGGACGAATATCAACGGCGTCGGCAACCACGACCTGGCTCCCGGCGAGATCGCCACCCACAGCGAAGCGATCAATGGTCAGGTGCGGTTTGTCGGCACCTTCCTCAGCACCATCCCCTTCGCGCGTAAATACGGCGTGCTGCAATCACCGCTGGAGCTGTGGATCGAGAATTCGACCATCTGCAGCGTGGCCAGCGACGTGCCGGGGCTGGCCGATGACTTCAACAAATACCTCAACGCCAACCCGTCCAACCGCCGTGTGGAGGAACTCGGCATCGGCACCAATGAAGGGGTCAAGGATTTATACGCACGCAATGCTGGCTTCGAGGAGCGCCATTGCGGTCTGCATCTAGGCTTGGGTGGCGGGCAGAAAGGCAGTCATCACCTGGACTTGATCTTTGCCAGTGGGGTGTTGGCGTTGGATGACAAGCCGGTGTTCGATGGCAGGTTTGCGTTCTAGCGCCAGCTACAAGTCGCAAGCTACAAGTCACGAGTCGAGAGTCGAGAGTCGCGAGTCGCGAGTCGCGAGTCGCGAGTCGCGAGCTACAAGCTACAAGCTACAAGCTACAGGTCGCAAGCCTCAAGAAAAAAGCGCCAGCCTGTGAGGGCTAGCGCTTTTTCTTACAGCTTGCAGCTAAAAACTTACCACTGCTCTTAAGGCTTCTTGCGACCAAACCCTGGACGCTGACCGGAACCGGCCGGAGCACCACGGCGCTTGCCCGATGGCTCGTCCGCGACCAGTTTCGGGCCAGGGCGTTTGTTCGCCGCCGGCTTGGCTGGGCGCTTGGTGCTGGCGCTGTCGGCCGGGCGATCGGCTTCACCGCGGTTGCTGCGGCCACCGGTCGGTGCAGGTCGCGGAGCGCGTGGCGCACGTTCGCCTTCCTGACGCGACGGCGCGGTCGGGCGACGCTCGCCTTCGATGTGCGGTTCGCGGGAGATGCGCCCGCCAGTCGCCGGTGCATTCAGGGCCGGGCGCAGGGTGCGCGCAACGCGTTCGGTACGGGCTACCGGGCGCGACGATTTACGCTGCATCCGCTCAAGCTTGTCTTTGCTCTTGGCGTTCATCTGCGGCATCGCCACCGGGGTCAGGCCTACTTCGGCACTGAGGATGTCGACTTCGTACTGGCTCATTTCGCGCCAGCGCCCCATCGGCAGGTCGGAATTCAGGAACACCGGGCCGAAACGCACGCGCTTGAGGCGGCTGACCACCAGGCCCTGGGATTCCCACAGACGGCGCACTTCGCGGTTACGGCCTTCCATCACCACGCAGTGGTACCAGTGGTTGAAGCCTTCGCCACCCGGTGCCTGCTTGATGTCGGTGAACTTGGCGGGGCCGTCTTCCAGCACCACACCGGCCTTGAGGCGTTCGATCATCTCGTCGTCGACTTCGCCACGTACACGCACTGCGTATTCGCGGTCCATCTCGTAGGACGGGTGCATCAGACGGTTGGCCAGCTCGCCGTCAGTGGTGAACATCAGCAGGCCGGTGGTGTTGATGTCGAGACGACCGATATTGATCCAGCGGCCTTCTTTCGGCTTAGGCATCTTGTCGAACACGGTCGGACGGCCTTCCGGGTCGTCACGGGTGCAGATCTCGCCATCGGGCTTGTTGTACATGATCACGCGGCGCACCGATTCGGCGGCCTCTTCGCGCTTGATGACCTTGCCATCGATGGTGATTGCATCATGCAGATCGACGCGCTGGCCAAGGGTGGCTTCCACGCCATTGACCTTGATGCGCTTCTGGGTGATCCAGGCTTCGACGTCGCGGCGCGAGCCCACGCCGATACGCGCCAGCACCTTTTGCAGCTTTTCGCCTGCTGGGCCGATTTCCTGGCTGTCGTTCTGGTCTTTATCGTTCATCTTAAGCACCTCCCGGTGGGTCGATTCAGGCGTGGCCTGAAGAGTGTTGAAAGCGGGGCTTTGGCCGAATAGCTCGGCAAAGGGTCGGGAATCATACGCGCATGGCGCGCGTTGCGCATCAGAGAGTAGTCGATAAGCGCCAGGTCATTGATTTTTCCGCCGACCGGTGATGCCCAAAGCACCGCTGAACCCTTGTGGAAGGGGGCAAGCCCCTTCCTACATTGGACTGCGTCAGTCTTCGAACTGGCGGCGTTCGTTCTCGATGGCTTCGGCCAGGGCCCGGGCTTCGTCTTCTTCGTCGCTCAGGGGCGGTTGTTCGAGCGCGGCGACGGCGGCCAGGAGTTTTTCGCGGGCTTCGGCCACGCCGAGGATATCGTCCTCAGGTTCAGGTTCGACCTCCACGCTCGCCTGGGCTTCGGGCTCGGCGTCACCATCGCGCAGCAAGTCATCGAAGTCGGTCTTGATGCCCTGCTCCATGTCGTCCAGTTCCAGCAACAAGGTGTGGAAACTGGTCTCGTCCTTCGGCTCCTCCGGCTCGGCGCTGGCGTCCGCCAGTTCCTGCAACCCCGCCGGAACCGGCGCGTCGTCGAAATCGAGTACCGGTTCGGCCTCCATTTCGCGCAATTCGGCGAGCGGCGGCAGGTCATCGAGGTTTTTCAGGTTGAAGTGGTCGAGGAACACTTTGGTGGTGGCGAACATCGCCGGTTTGCCCGGCACGTCGCGGTAGCCGACGATGCGGATCCACTCACGCTCCAGCAGCGTCTTGACGATATGGCTGTTGACCGCCACGCCGCGCACATCCTCGATCTCGCCCCGGGTGATCGGCTGGCGATAGGCAATCAATGCCATGGTCTCCAGCATCGCCCGCGAATAGCGCTGCGGACGTTCTTCCCACAAACGCCCCACCCAAGGGGAAAATTTCTCACGGATCTGCAAGCGATAACCCGACGCTACTTCGCGCAGTTCAAAGGCACGGCCGTCGCAGGATTTACGCAGGATCTCCAGGGCCTTCTTGAACACCGGCGGCTCGGGACGCTCGGCCTCTTCAAACAGTTCGAACAAGCGCTCCAGGGACTGCGGCTTGCCCGAGGCCAAAAGAAAAGCCTCCAGCAAGGGGGCCAGTTCGCGAGGTTCAGTCAGATTCATGGTGTCAGCTCTTTATTCGGCTCGCGCCCGCACGTGGATAGCCGCAAAAGGCTCATTCTGGACCAGCTCGACCAAGGATTCCTTGACCAGTTCGAGGATCGCCATAAACGTCACCACCACACCCAGGCGCCCTTCTTCGGCGGTGAACAGCTCGACAAACGGCACAAACCCGCCACCCTTGAGGCGCTCCAGCACATCGCTCATGCGCTCGCGGGTGGACAGCGCCTCGCGGCTGACCTGGTGGCTTTCAAACATATCGCCCCGGCGCAGCACCTCGGCCATGGACATCAGCAATTCTTCCAGGCTCACGTCCGGCAGCAACTTGCGCGCGCGGGCCTCGGGGGCGTCGAGCTTGGGCACCACCACATCACGACCGACGCGGCTCAAGCCGTCGATGCCCTCGGCGGCGGCCTTGAAGCGCTCGTACTCCTGCAGGCGTCGGATCAGTTCGGCGCGCGGGTCATCCTCTTCGGCCTCCACCGTCTCCGAGCGCGGCAACAGCATGCGCGATTTGATCTCGGCGAGCATGGCCGCCATCACCAGATACTCGGCGGCCAGCTCCAGACGCACCGACTGCATCAGCTCGACATAGCCCATGTACTGGCGGGTGATTTCCGCCACGGGGATGTCGAGGATATTGATGTTCTGTTTGCGGATCAGGTACAGCAGCAAGTCCAGCGGGCCTTCGAACGCTTCCAGGAACACTTCCAGCGCATCCGGCGGGATGTACAGGTCCAGCGGCATTTCCATGACCGCCTGGCCGTAGACCATGGCGAACGGCAGTTCCTGCTGGGCGCCTGCCTGGGGATCGACGGATTCCACAGCCGACATTCAGGCCTCGGCCATAAAGGGCGCGGGGTCGCCGCAACCGACGCGGATCACTTCCGGCTCGCCATCGGCCAGATTGATCACGGTGGACGCCTTGGCGCCGCCGAAACCGCCGTCGATGATCAGGTCCACCTGTTTTTCCAAGAGCTGACGCATCTCGTACGGATCTTCCAGCGGCTCGGTCTCGCCGGGCATGATCAGCGACACACTCATCAGGGGCTCACCCAGCTCGGCCAACAGCGCCAGGGCAATCGGATGCTCCGGCACGCGCAGGCCGATGGTGCGCTTCTTGGGGTGCAGCAGCAGGCGCGGCACTTCGCGGGTGGCGTTGAGAATAAAGGTGTAAGGCCCCGGCGTGTGGGCCTTGAGCAGGCGGAAGGTGCCGGTATCGACCTTGGCGAACAACCCCAATTGGGACAGGTCGCTGCAGATCAGCGCAAAGTTGTGTTTGTCGTCCAACTGACGCAAACGTCTGACCCGTTCGACCGCGCCTTTATCGCCGATCTGACAACCGATGGCGTAGGACGAATCGGTGGGGTAGATCACCACGCCGCCGGCGCGAATAATCTCCACGGCCTGTTTAATCAGGCGTGGCTGGGGGTTTTCCGGATGAATCTGGAAGAATTGACTCACGTGCTCTACCTGTTCAGACGGTGGCAATAATGGGGTCATGCTTGAATCGCCCCCACAAGAGCGGCAAATCCTCCGGGACCGGACGATACTCGCCGATCTCGGACCAGCCGCCTGGGCCATGAAAGTCACTGCCGGCACTGACCAGCAGACCAAATTCGCGGGCAAGAATCGCCAGACTGCCAACCTGCTCGGCGGGTTGATGCCCGTTGACCACTTCGATAGCGTGGCCTCCCGCTCCAATATAGTCGCCGATCAGCTTGCGACGTTTGCTGCGGGTGAAATCGTAATGCCAGGGATGCGCCAGGCTGACCCAGGCCCCGGAGGCCCGCAGGGTCTCGACGGTGTCCTCCAGGCTTGGCCAGTGTTGCTTGACGTCACCGAGCTTGCCGGCGCCCAGCCATTTGCGAAAGGCTTCGGCACGGTCCCGCACGAATCCTTGGCGCACCATCCAGTCGGCAAAATGCGGACGGGCCGGCGCGTTGCCGCTGTCGCCCAGCTCCTGCTGGATGGCCCGCGCACCCTCGAGGGCGTTGGGCATGCCTTTAAGGCCAAGCTTGCGGCTTATTTCTTCGGACCGCAGCCAACGCCCATCGTGCAAATCGGCGATGGCCCGGACCAGCGGCGCGGCATTCTGGTCGAAACCGTAGCCCAGTACATGAATAGTGGCGCCGCCCCAGGTGCAGGACAACTCCACACCGTTGACCAGCTGCATGCCCAGCGCCTGGGCCGCCGCGCGGGCTTCGTCCAGGCCTTCTAGGGTGTCGTGGTCGGTCAACGCCAGGACTCGCACGCCGTGTTCAAACGCTCGCGCAACCAGTGCCGCGGGCGCCAGGGCGCCGTCGGAGGCTGTGCTGTGGCAGTGCAAATCAACATTCACGGGGGGTTGTAACCTCAAGTCAGCTGGCGCTTTCGCTACCAAGGATGTTTGTTATTATGCCGACACATCCAGCTTCTGGCTCTTACTGTGAAACAATTCATCGACTTCATCCCGCTGTTGCTGTTTTTCATCGTTTACAAACTCGACCCCAGGGTCATCGATATCGCCGGCCATGAGCTGACCGTCGGAGGCATCTACAGCGCCACCGCAGTGCTGATCATCAGCTCTATCGTGGTCTATGGCGCCCTCTTCATCTCCCAGCGCAAACTGGAAAAAAGCCAATGGCTGACCCTGGTCGCGTGCCTGGTCTTCGGCAGCCTGACCCTGGCCTTCCACAGCGAAACCTTCCTTAAATGGAAAGCCCCGGTGGTGAACTGGCTGTTCGCCCTGGCTTTCATCGGTAGCCATTTCATCGGTGATCGCCTGTTGATCAAGCGGATCATGGGCCATGCGCTGACTTTGCCGGAGCCGGTCTGGACCCGCTTGAACGTGGCGTGGATCGCGTTTTTCCTGTTCTGCGGCGCTGCCAACCTGTTTGTGGCCTTTACCTTTCAAGAATACTGGGTCGACTTCAAAGTGTTCGGCAGCCTGGGCATGACCGTGTTGTTCCTGATCGGCCAAGGCATCTACCTGTCGCGCCACCTGCATGACACCGACCCCACCACGCCGAAGACCGAGGACTGACATGCTCTACGCCATCATTGCCACCGATGTTGCCCACTCTCTGGATAAGCGCATGTCCGTGCGCCCGGCGCACGTCGAACGCCTCAAGCAGCTGCAGGCCGAAGGCCGCATCGTGCTGGCCGGCCCGCACCCTGCCGTCGAGAGCGATGACCCGGGCGAGGCTGGTTTCACCGGCAGCCTGATCGTCGCCGAATTTCCATCCCTGGCTGACGCCAAAGCCTGGGCCGACGCCGATCCGTACGTGGCAGCAGGCGTCTACGCCAACGTGGTGATCAAACCGTTCAAGCAAGTCCTGCCTTAATCCGCAGGCGTGCCGAACCTATTGCGTTCGGCACACTCCTAATGGCTCATTATTCCCGGTAACCTGCCGACAACCTTCTGAATATTCGTGTGGAATCAGGAGTTCCGATGCGCTTACGTCAGTTGTGTCTGTTGGCAGTGTTAATGATCGGGGCTACGGCCCACGCTGAAGAACCCTCGAACACCGGCAGCTCCACGCCCCTGTCCTTGAGTGCCGGCGCCCAGATCACCGAGTTGCAGCAACGCTTGAAAGACAGCGAACGGCAACGTGAAGAACTGAGCAAGCAACTGCAAAGCGCGGATGCGACCCGCGAGAGCGCCCAATTGAGTCGCCTTCGCCAAGAGAACCAACGCCTGGCCCAGCAACTCAAAGACGCACAGGGCGGCGGCTTGACCCGATGGCTGACTGAGCAACAGCAGTGGTTCGTCACCGGTGGCGCCGTTGCTTTGATTGCCCTGTTGTGTGGGATCTTCGCCAGCGGGGGGCACCGTCGCCGTCGACAATGGCTAAATTGAGTGAGTCATGAGCGAGCTGTTACTGATAGATGATGACCAGGAGCTCTGCGAGCTGCTGACCAGTTGGTTGAGCCAGGAAGGTTTCCAGGTGCGTGCCTGTCACGATGGCCTGAGTGCGCGCAAGGCCTTGGCCGACAGCGCCCCCGCCGCCGTGGTGCTGGACGTGATGCTGCCCGACGGCAGCGGCCTGGAGTTACTCAAGCAGTTACGCACCGACCACCCGGAATTGCCCGTGCTGATGCTCTCGGCGCGCGGCGAACCGCTGGATCGCATCCTCGGCCTGGAGCTGGGCGCTGACGATTACCTGGCCAAACCTTGCGATCCTCGGGAATTGACCGCACGCCTGCGCGCTGTGCTGCGCCGTAGTCACCCGACGGCCGTGTCGACCCAGCTCGAACTGGGCGACCTGTGTTTCAGCCCGGTGCGCGGCGTGGTCAGCATCGATGAACAGGAATTTACCCTTACCGTCTCCGAAAGCCGCCTGCTCGAAGCCCTGCTGCGCCAGCCCGGCGAGCCGTTGGACAAACAGGAACTGGCGCAGATCGCCCTGGGTCGCAAGCTGACCCTATACGACCGTAGCTTGGATATGCACGTCAGCAACCTGCGCAAAAAGATCGGCCCCCACCCCGATGGCCGGCCCCGGATCGTGGCGCTGCGTAGTCGTGGCTATTACTACAGCCTCTGACCTGGCTGCCGGGTTTTGTCAGCGCCGGACAAAACCCTCTTTACCGAAGCTTTACTCACACCTGACCGCCGCTGACCTTGATCTGCGTAACCTACTCACATCCGGACTCACCGGAATAGAGACAGGAGAATCACCATGCGCAAGACCCTTATCGCTTTGATGTTCGCCGCAGCCCTGCCCACCGTCGCCATGGCCATGCCAGAAGGCCCGACCCCAGGCCCAATGGGCGGCCCTGAAGGCCATATGATGGGTGGCCCAGGTCACGGCGAACACGGTCCGCGCGGCAAAGGCGGCCCGTTCAGCCAACTGGACCTGAGCAAAGAACAGCGCGAGCAGATCGGCAAACTGATGGGCGACCAATGGCACGCTCGCAAGGATCTGGTCAAAAAGTACCTAGACAAACTGCCGGCGGCCGAGCAGAAAGCCATGCAGGATGAAATCGCCGCCGGCCGCCAGAAAACCCAGGCGGATATCCGCGCCGTACTTAAGCCGGACCAGCAGAAGAAGTACGACGAGATCGTCAAGAAGCAAGCCGAGCGTCGTGCCGAGTGGCAGCAGTTCCAGGCGTGGAAAGCCCAACAGCCGCAAAAAGCGCAATAATGCGTCCGCGTTAACCCCCCAGCCCAGTGGCCAACGCCACTGGGCTTTTCCTGTTTGAGGGTGTCCTGTGCGTTCATTGTTCTGGCGAATCCTGGCAAGTTTCTGGCTAGCCATCGCCCTGGTTGCCGGCTTGTCGATCCTGCTGGGGCATATGCTCAATCAAGATGCGTGGATTCTGAGTCGCCATCCCGGCCTGAGTAACCTGGCTCAAGAGTGGACCCAACTCTACGAAGCCCAGGGCGAGGACGCGGCTCAAGACTTGCTGCAACAGCGCAAGCGTCAGTACCACATTGACGTCCAAGTGCTGAATGAAAGCGGTGAACCTGTGGTGCGCGGCACCTTCCCACGCCGTGCGGCCGCGTTCGAAGCGCGCCAGAACGACAACAAGGACAGCCACCTGCCCTGGCGCCGGCTGACCGCCGAATACACCAGCGAAAAAACCGGCGACACCTACCTGCTGATCTATCGCATCCCCCATCCGGAACTCGATGCCTGGCACCGCAGCAGCCTGGCCTGGCCCTTGAGCGCGCTGGCTATCGCCCTGGTGGTGCTGACGCTGTTCAGCCTGTTCGTCACCTTGTCCATCACCCGCCCGCTCAGCCGCCTGCGCGGCGCAGTGCATGATCTGGGCCAGGCTACCTACCAGCAGAACAGTCTGGCGCGCCTGGCCAATCGGCGTGACGAGTTCGGCGTACTGGCTACCGACTTCAACCGCATGGGCGCCCGCCTGCAAAGCTTGATCGGCAGCCAGCGCCAGTTGCTGCGCGACGTGTCCCACGAACTGCGCTCGCCCCTGGCGCGTCTGCGCATCGCTCTAGCCCTGGCCGAACGCGCCAGCCCCGATGAACGGGAACGACTCTGGCCACGCCTGACCCGCGAATGCGACCGTCTGGAGGCGCTGATCAGCGAAATCTTGGTACTGGCCCGCGTTGACGCCGACAACGCCAGCGCTGAGGAGGTGGACCTCAACCCCTTGCTCAAAACCTTGCAAAAAGATGCACAACTCAGCGCGCCGGACCAAGTGGTGAACCTGAAGGCCGACACCGACCTGCACCTCAAGGGCTGGCCGACCATGATCGAACGGGCGGTGGATAACCTGCTGCGCAATGCCCAGCGCTTCAACCCAACGGACCAGCCCATCGAGTTGCAAGCCCAACGTCAGGGTGAACGCATTGTGATCAGCGTGCGCGACCACGGCCCCGGCGTCGATGCCGAACACTTGAGTCAACTGGGCGAGCCGTTTTACCGCGCGCCGGGCCAGACCGCCCAAGGTCACGGCCTGGGCCTGGCGATTGCGCGGCGCGCAGCGGAACGCCACGGCGGCAGCCTAAGCCTGGCCAACCATCCAAACGGCGGCTTTATCGCCAGCCTCGATCTGCCGCTGCAACCCGGGGTTGTCACACCCGGCGGCTGATCTTCTATAGTGGCCCTTCTCAAAAAGGAGGGCCTTTGATGACTGATCTGCTGACTCCCATCCAAGCCGCGCTCGATCTGCCGCAAACACCGCTGCCCCTGACGGGTGCCGGCGCCCTGCCCTCGGCCTTTGCCGTGACCGATCTGGCCTGCGCCAGCATCGGCGCCGCCGGCCAGGCCGTGGCTGAGCTGATCCGGCAACAGACCGAGCGCTTGCCCGCCGTCAGCGTGGACCGACGTTTGGCGTCCTGGTGGTTCTCCTCCTCGATCCGTCCGCTGGGCTGGCAAGTGCCGCCGCTGTGGGACCCGGTGGCCGGCGACTACGCCAGCGCCGACGGTTGGATTCGCCTGCACACCAACGCCCCCCATCACCGCGCCGCCGCCGAGCAGGTGCTGGGTAAAGTCCGTGATCGCACCGAGATGGCCAACAAAGTCGCGGCGTGGAAGGCCGCCGACCTGGAACAGGCGGTTGTGGAAGCCGGCGGTTGTGCCGCGCAGATGCGTGCTTGGCCGGCCTGGCAGCAACATCCCCAAGGCCTGGCAGTGAATGCCGAGGCCCTCGTGCAGCGCCAGACCTTCACAACCACCGTCAACAAACCCTGGACTGGCTCGGTGGCACGGCCGCTGGCCGGGCTCAGGGTGCTGGACCTGACCCGCGTGCTGGCTGGCCCCGTGGCCAGTCGTTTTCTGGCCGGGCTGGGCGCGGATGTGCTGCGCATCGACTCGCCGACCTGGGACGAGCCGGGGGTGGTGCCGGAAATGACCCTGGGCAAACGCTGCGCGCGGCTGGATTTGAAAACCCAGGAAGGCCGGCAGCGGTTCGAAGCCTTGCTCAAGGACGCCGACCTTCTGTTCCACGGTTATCGCGCCGACGCCCTTGAACACTTGGGCTATAACGCCGAGGGCTTGCAACGCATCGCCCCCGGTCTGATCGACGTCAGCCTCAATGCCTACGGCTGGAGCGGCCCATGGCGCAACCGCAGAGGGTTCGACAGCCTGGTGCAAATGAGCAGCGGCATCGCCGAGGCGGGCATGGCCTGGCAGCAGGCCGACAAACCGGTGCCGCTTCCCTTGCAGGCGCTGGACCATGCCACCGGTTACCTGATGGCCGCCAGCGCGCTACAAGCCTTGAGCGAACGCTTGAAGTCCGGCCGGAGTGGATCGGCGCGCTTGTCCCTGGCGCGCACGGCGAAACTGGTGGTAGACGCCGGGCAGGCGCCGCAACAACCGGCGCTGAGGCCCGAGGAGCCTGACGATCAAGGGCTGCTGGTTGAACAAACCGCCTGGGGCCCGGCGCATCGGCTGCTGCCCCCCGTCAGCATCAACGGCACACCGTTGCAGTGGGATCTGCCGGCCGGAGAACTGGGCTCACATCGGCCACAGTGGTGATCGTCTGCCCTTGTCGAGATGCCGATAAGGGCTGCGCCGCGCTGCTCACTGTCACAACGACAGTACCCCGCTGTATAAGCCATAAGCTGCCAGCCCCGCGCCGGCAATCACGCAGCTGAAAATGCCTTTTTCCACATGGGTGAACAACGGCAGGCCCTGTTCGCGCTTGGCCAGGGCGAACAGGATCACACCCGGCGCATACAGCAGCGCCGATAAGAGCAAGTACTTCAACCCGCCGGCGTACAGCAGCCACACCGCGTAGCCGAGGGCGACCAGGCCGATAAGCAAGTCTTTGAGACGCTGGCGGTGGGCGCCTTCGTAGGTCTCGCCGCGCCCGCTCAACAACACCGCATACGCCGCCGACCATAGGTAAGGCACCAGAATCATTGAAGACGCCAAGTAGATCAGCTTGGTGTAGGTGCTGTGGGAAAACAGGGTGATCACCAGGAACGCCTGGATCATCAGATTGGTCAGCCACAGCGCGTTGACCGGCACCTGGTTGGCGTTTTCCTTTTTGAGGAAGGCCGGCATGGTCTTGTCATGGGCGGTGGCGTAGAGAATCTCCGCGCACAACAAGGCCCACGACAGCAACGCACCGAGCAGCGACACCGCCAGCCCGACGCTGATCAACAGCGCCCCCCAGGGCCCGACGATACGCTCCAGTACGCCGGCCAGAGACGGGTTTTGCAGCCCCGCCAACTCCGGCCGGCTCATGACCCCCAAGGACAACACATTCACCAGCACCAGCAACGCCAACACGCCGAGAAAGCCGATCACCGTGGCCCGGCCGACGTCAGAGCGCTTCTCGGCCCGCGCTGAATACACGCTGGCGCCTTCGATGCCGATAAACACAAACACGGTGACCAGCATCATGTTACGCACCTGCTCCACCACCCCGCCGATCTGCGGGTTGCCCAGGCCCCAGATATCTCGGGTGAACACGTCGGCCTTGAATGCCACGGCGGCAATCACGATAAACATCAGCAGCGGTACGATTTTCGCGACGGTGGTGACCTGGTTGATAAACGCCGCCTCCTTGATACCGCGCAGCACCAGAAAATGCACAGCCCACAGCAACAACGAGGCACAGCCGATGGCCACCGGGGTATTGCCCTGGCCAAAGACCGGGAAGAAATAACCGAGTGTGCTAAACAGCAACACGAAATAACCGACGTTGCCCAGCCACGCGCTGATCCAGTAACCCCAAGCAGATGAGAAGCCCATGTAATCGCCGAACCCGGCCTTGGCGTAGGCATACACCCCGGAATCCAACTCGGGTTTGCGGTTGGCCAGGGTCTGGAACACAAAGGCCAGAGTCAGCATGCCTACGGCAGTGATCGCCCAACCGATCAATACGGCGCCGACTTCGGCGCGTGCGGCCATGTTCTGGGGCAACGAGAAAATCCCCCCACCGATCATAGACCCCACCACCAAAGCGATCAGGCCACTGAGGCGAAGTTTCTGGGTTGTTTGAGACATGAGTACTCCTGACTGAAACCACTTGAGCCAACAACTGTGCACTCAACTTACTTAATCGCTCGAGTGTAGCGCTTATTACCGAGTGTCATTTAACCGCGATGCTCATAACGCAAAGGCATGACAGTTAATGGAGTTTAGGCTTATTTAGAATTTAAATACGACTGGCCACACCAGATATTGCTCGCTAGTTCGCAGGCGGCTGTGAAAAAGTTTGCACATTCAGGAATCCCGTCTAGCTTCAAACGTTCATACATTGCAACAAATGATTAATCACATCGTACAAAGCGCTCTAGAAAGCGCTTTTGCGGGGCAAACCAAGGTTTATCGGTTTGCCTTTAAGTCATTAATTCACAATGGAATGTGCCAATGAAGTGATCTGAGTCAGCTGTTTGATTAGCGCACAGATTTAATCTGTGGTCTCTCTTCTCCTGCATTGGAGTTATGCAATGTCTGAATCTCCCGGAAAACTTCGATTAGGCGCTCTGGTTGCACTTGTCGTCGGCTCGATGATCGGCGGCGGCATTTTCTCACTACCGCAAAACATGGCCGCCAGCGCCGATGTCGGTGCGGTATTGATCGGTTGGGTCATTACGGCCATCGGCATGCTGACCCTCGCGTTCGTGTTCCAGACCCTGGCCAACCGCAAGCCCGACCTCGACGGCGGTGTGTACGCCTACGCCAAGGCCGGTTTCGGCGACTACATGGGTTTCTCCTCAGCCTGGGGTTACTGGATCAGTGCCTGGCTGGGCAACGTCGGTTACTTCGTGCTGCTGTTCAGCACCCTCGGTTACTTCTTTCCAATCTTTGGCGAAGGCAACACCCCGGCTGCGGTAATCGGCGCCTCGGTGCTGTTGTGGGCCGTGCACTTTCTGGTGCTGCGCGGGATCAAGGAAGCGGCGTTCATCAACCTGGTGACCACCGTCGCCAAGGTGGTGCCGCTGGTGCTGTTCGTGCTGATCGCCCTGTTCGCATTCAAGCTGGACATCTTCACCGCTGACATCTGGGGCGTGAAAAACCCGGACCTGGGCAGCGTGATGAACCAAGTGCGCAATATGATGCTGGTCACCGTATGGGTGTTCATCGGCATCGAAGGCGCAAGCATCTTCTCGGCCCGTGCGGAAAAACGCACCGATGTGGGCAAGGCCACAGTGATCGGGTTTATCACCGTGCTGCTGTTCCTGATGCTGGTCAACGTGTTGTCCCTGGGCATCATGACCCAACCGGAACTGGCCAAGTTGCAGAACCCATCGATGGCTGCCGTGCTGGAGCACGTGGTGGGCCACTGGGGCGCGGTGTTGATCAGTGTCGGCTTGATCATCTCGCTGTTGGGGGCCTTGCTGTCGTGGGTGCTGCTGTGTGCGGAGATCATGTTCGCCGCCGCCAAGGACCACACCATGCCGGAGTTCCTGCGCAAGGAAAACGCCAACCACGTACCGGCCAACGCCCTGTGGCTGACCAACGCGATGGTGCAACTGTTCTTGATCATCACTTTGTTCTCGGCCAGTACTTACCTGTCGCTGATCTACCTCGCCACCTCGATGATTCTGGTGCCCTACCTGTGGTCGGCCGCTTATGCCGTGCTGCTGGCGGTGCGCGGCGAGACTTACGAAAACGCCCTGGCCGAGCGCAAGAAAGACCTGTTTATCGGTGCCATCGCGCTGATCTACGCGATCTGGCTGCTCTACGCCGGCGGTACCAAATACCTGCTGCTGTCCGCCCTGCTCTATGCACCCGGCGCGATTCTGTTCGCCAAGGCCAAGCATGAACTGGGCAAACCGATTTTCACCAACGTCGAGAAGCTGATTTTCGCCGCGGTAGTCATTGGCGCCCTGGTGGCGGCCTATGGACTCTACGACGGCTTCCTGACCTTGTAATTGTGTCCCACTGGAGGATCTGAAATGACCACGGAAAAAGTGAAGTACGGCGTCCACTCCGAAGCCGGCAAACTGCGCAAAGTCATGGTGTGCTCCCCAGGTTTGGCCCACCAGCGGCTGACCCCCAACAACTGCGATGAACTGCTGTTCGATGACGTGCTGTGGGTGGCCCAGGCCAAGCGCGACCATTTCGATTTCGTCACCAAGATGCGCGAGCGGGACATTGATGTGCTGGAAATGCACAACCTGCTGACCGATATCGTCGCGATGCCCGAAGCGCTGGACTGGATCCTGGCGCGCAAAATCACCGCCAACACGGTGGGCCTGGGCCTGGTCGAAGAGGTCAATTCCTGGCTGCGCAGCCTGGAGCCGCGCAAGATCGCCGAATTCCTGATCGGCGGCGTGTCCGCCGATGACCTGCCAAGCAGTTTCGGCGGCCGAACCATCGAGATGTTCCGCGACTTCCTCGGCCATTCCAGCTTCATTCTGCCGCCGTTGCCCAACACCCAGTTCACCCGCGACACCACTTGCTGGATCTACGGCGGCGTGACGCTCAACCCGATGTACTGGCCGGCGCGACGCCAGGAAACCTTGCTGACCAGCGCCATCTACAAATTCCATCCCGAGTTCACCAACGCCGACTTCCAGATCTGGTACGGCGACCCCGACCAGGAACACGGCGCCGCCACGTTGGAAGGCGGTGACGTGATGCCAATCGGCAATGGCGTGGTGTTGATCGGCATGGGCGAGCGTTCGTCCCACCAGGCCATCGGCCAACTGGCGCGCAACCTGTTCAAAAACAAAGCGGTGGAACGGGTGATCGTGGCCGGCCTGCCGAAGTCCCGCGCCGCAATGCACCTGGACACCGTATTCAGCTTCTGCGACCGCGACCTGGTCACCATTTTCCCCGAAGTGGTCAGCCAGATCGTGCCGTTCACCCTGCGCCCCGACGAGAGCAAGCCCCACGGCATCGATATCCAACGGGAAACAACCAACTTCGTCGACACCGTGGCCGCGGCGCTCAACCTCAAGGCCCTGCGCGTGGTCGAGACCGGCGGTAACAGCTTCGCCGCCGAGCGCGAGCAGTGGGACGACGGCAACAACGTGGTGGCCGTGGAGCCGGGCGTGGTGATTGGCTACGACCGCAACACCTACACCAACACCCTGCTGCGCAAGGCCGGCGTGGAAGTCATCACCATCAGCGCCGGTGAACTGGGCCGCGGCCGTGGCGGCGGCCACTGCATGACCTGCCCGATCATCCGCGACCCAATCGACTACTAATTTTCAAGCCATGGCCGCCGCTCATAAGGCGTCGGCCATGGGGATAACCTAAACAGAAGGAGATCCATCATGGCTTTCAATATGCGCAACCGCAGTCTGCTGTCGCTGATGCACCACACCACCCGTGAGCTGCATTACTTGCTGGACCTGTCCCGCGACCTTAAACGCGCCAAGTACACCGGCACCGAGCGTCCGCACCTGCAAGGCAAGAACATTGCGCTGATTTTCGAAAAAACCTCCACCCGTACCCGCTGCGCGTTCGAAGTGGCGGCCCATGACCAGGGCGCCCACGTCACCTACATCGACCCGGTCTCGTCGCAGATCGGCCACAAAGAAAGCATGAAAGACACCGCGCGCGTGCTCGGCCGGATGTTCGACGCCATTGAGTACCGTGGCTTCGAACAGGAAATCGTCGAAGAGCTGGCCAAGTTCGCCGGCGTGCCGGTATTCAACGGCCTCACCGCCGAGTTCCACCCTACCCAGATGATCGCCGACACCCTGACCATGCGCGAACACAGCGACAAACCGCTGCATGACATCAGCTATGCCTACTTGGGCGACGCGCGTTACAACATGGGCAACTCGTTGCTGATGATCGGCGCCAAGCTCGGCATGGACGTGCGCATCGGCGCACCGAAGGCCCTGTGGCCGCACGAAGATTTCATCAAGCAGTGCCAGGCTTTCGCTGAAGAAAGTGGCGCTCGCATTACCATCACCGAAGACCCTAAAGAAGCCGTGAAAGGCGTGGACTTCATCCACACCGATATCTGGGTGTCGATGGGCGAACCGGTGGAAGCTTGGGATGAGCGCATCGAGCAACTGCTGCCGTACCAGGTCAACGCCCAGATGATGAAAGCCTCGGGCAACCCTCGGGTGAAATTCATGCACTGCCTGCCGGCGTTCCACAACAGCGAAACCAAGGTCGGCAAAGATATCGCCGCGCGCTACCCGAACCTGGCCAATGGTGTGGAGGTGACCGAAGAGGTGTTCGAGTCGCCGGCCAACATTGCCTTTGAGCAGGCGGAAAACCGCATGCACACCATCAAAGCGATTCTGGTATCGGCGCTGGCGGATATCTAAAGGCTACACGGGTTAAGTGTGGAGGGGCTTGCCCCCTCCCACATTTGGTCCTGTGTTCGCATCATCGAACTCTAGAAGGACATTCTTTATGCGCATCGTCGTAGCCCTGGGCGGCAACGCCCTGCTCCGCCGTGGTGAACCCATGACCGCGGACAACCAACGCGCCAACATCCGCATCGCCACCGAACAGATCGCCAAGATCCACCCTGGCAACGAACTGGTAATCGCCCACGGCAATGGTCCGCAGGTCGGCCTGTTGTCATTGCAGGCGGCGGCCTACACCAGCGTCTCGCCCTACCCGCTGGACGTGCTGGGCGCCGAGACCGAAGGCATGATCGGCTACATCATCGAACAGGAACTGGGCAACCTGCTGGACTTTGAAGTGCCGTTCGCCACCTTGCTCACCCAAGTGGAAGTGGACGCCAACGACCCAGCGTTCAAGCACCCCACCAAGCCCATCGGCCCGGTGTACTCCAAGGACGAAGCGGAAAAACTCGCCGCTGAAAAAGGCTGGGCGATTGCACCGGACGGCGATAAATACCGCCGCGTGGTCGCAAGCCCACTGCCCAAGCGCATCTTTGAAATTCGCCCGATCAAGTGGCTGTTGGAAAAAAGCGCCATCGTGATCTGCGCCGGCGGCGGCGGCATCCCAACAATGTACGGCGAAGACGGCAAGCTCAAGGGCATCGAAGCCGTGATCGACAAAGACCTGTGCTCGTCGCTGCTGGCCTCGCAACTGGACGCCGACTTGTTGGTGATCGCCACCGACGTCAACGCCGCCTTCATCGACTATGGCAAACCCACGCAAAAGGCCATCGGCCAGGCCCATCCCGACGACATGGAAAAACTCGGCTTCGCCGCCGGCTCCATGGGGCCCAAGGTTCAGGCCGCCTGCGAGTTCGCCCGCCGCACTGGCAAAACCGCGGTGATCGGTTCACTCTCGGACATCGAAGCGATCGTCCAGGGCACCGCCGGCACACGCATCAGCACGGCAACACCTGGCATCACCTATCTGTGAAGTAGAGGAGATTCGCCTATGGCCACCTTTGAATCCGGTCACTTGCATATCGAGCGACATGCGCTGAACAAGGACGACTACAGCTACAACCTCTGTATCGACTATCAGGTTGAGCAGGACCCGAAGGAAGGCAAGGGCATGCAGTTCACGATCCATGGCTCGGTACAGGGCAATGAACTCAAGGAGACGTTTTTCCTGCCCAAGGACCAGGCATTCGACTTTGCCCGTCATGCGATGAATATCGCGCAGAAATACGGCATGCCCAAGGTCGCGGTATTGAACGGCTCAATGCACAAACAATACGACCTGATGTTCGAGGATGTGCGGCACCAGCTGGATGTGAAATCGGGCGATCCGGTCAAACCCGAACACCTGGCATAATCCGTTCACACTGACACACTACCGTTAAAACTGTGGGAGGGGGCTTGCCCCCGATAGCGACGAATCAGCCACCGATACCTTGGCTGACACGTCGTGATCGGGGGCAAGCCCCCTCTCACAGTTTGATCTCTATCGCCTGCAAGGCATACTTGGCACCCTCCGCATTCCAGAACCCAACGCCATCCCATGCGTATCCACGTCAGCTTCATCGACCGCGTCGGCATCACCCAGGAAGTCCTGGCCCTGCTGGGTGGGCGCAATCTGAATCTGGATGCGGTGGAGATGGTGCCGCCCAACGTCTATATCGATGCACCGACGTTGAGCGCCGAAGTGCTGGAAGAACTGCGCGACGCCCTGTTCAGCGTGCACGGCGTGCAGGCGGTGACCGTGGTGGACATCCTCCCTGGCCAACGCCGTCACCTGCAATTGGATGCCCTGTTGGCCGCCATGACCGCCCCGGTGCTGGCCGTGGACAGTGCGGGCAAGATCCTGCTGGCCAATCCGGCGTTGATCACGCTGTACGGCCGCGAACCGGCCGGCGAAAGCATCAGCGCGCTATTCAATGACCCGGCCTTGCTGGAAACCCTGCTGGAACAGGGCTTTCGCTTGCCGCTGCGCGAGATCAGCGTGAACGGCCAGACCTGGTTGCTCGACGCCACGCCGATCACCGATGCCGGCGCTCTGCTCACCCTCTACCAGCCCAACCGTATCGGCGAACAGCTGTCGGCCCTGCATCACGACCATGCAGAGGGCTTCGATGCGCTGCTTGGCGAGTCCCCGGTGATCCGCACCCTCAAGGCCCGCGCGCAAAGGGTGGCGGCGCTGGATGCACCGTTGCTGATCCAGGGTGAAACCGGCACCGGCAAAGAGCTGGTGGCCCGCGCCTGCCACGCCATCAGCGCACGCGCCAGTGCACCGTTCCTGGCCTTGAACTGCGCGGCGCTGCCGGAAAACCTCGCCGAGAGCGAGCTGTTCGGTTACGCACCGGGTGCCTTTACCGGCGCCCAACGCGGTGGCAAACCGGGCCTGATGGAACTGGCCAACCAGGGCACGGTGTTTCTGGATGAAATCGGCGAAATGTCGCCGTACCTGCAGGCCAAACTGCTGCGTTTTCTCAATGACGGCAGCTTCCGCCGGGTCGGCGGCGACCGTGAGGTGAAGGTCAACGTGCGCATCCTCAGCGCCACCCACCGCGACTTGGAAAAAATGGTCAGCGAAGGCACCTTCCGCGAAGACCTGTTTTACCGCCTCAATGTGCTCAACGTGGAAGTGCCGCCCCTGCGCGCGCGCGGCCAGGACATCCTGCTGCTGGCGCGCTACTTCATGCAGCAGGCCTGCGCGCAGATCCAGCGCCCGGTGTGCCGCCTGGCGCCAGGCACCTACCCGGCGCTGCTGGGCAACCGCTGGCCGGGCAACGTACGCCAATTGCAGAACGTGATCTTTCGTGCCGCAGCCATTTGCGAAAGCAGCCTGGTGGACATCGGCGACCTGGACATCGCCGGCACCTCGGTGGCGCGCCAGAGCGACGTGGAAATCGACAGCCTGGAACAGGCCGTGGAAGACTTCGAGCGCGATCTGCTGGAAAAGCTCTACACCAGCTACCCCTCAACCCGCCAACTGGCCAGCCGTCTGCACACCTCGCACACAGCCATTGCTCATCGATTGCGCAAATACGGTATTCCCAACAAGCCCTGAACAGGTGGATGGGATTCGGCTGTGAAACACAGACATTGTGGGAGGGGGCTTGCCCCCGATGGCGGTGGGCCAGTCACAGGTTAGTTGGCTGATCGGTAGTCATCGGGGGCAAGCCCCCTCCCACATTGAATGCATCGCACGGTTTGGTCTAAGAACGACATCCACTGTACTGAAAGCGCTACAGCGTAACGATATCGCTACAACCCTGCTTTTTGCGCGCCATGCAAGGCTTTGATCCACATAGGCTTTTTTTCAGCAGCCTATCCGTATCGAAATCGCTACACCTCAGGCACCGCTCATACCGTCAATTTTTTATAACCCATTGATTTGTATGATCTAAATAACATTGGCCGCGATTTTGCTAAGCAACTGCCACTGTTCCCATTCCGTCCACCAGACGAATTCTGGCCCTGAGGAGTTTGCATGAGCGAGTTGCGTTTTACTGAAGATCACGAATGGCTGCGCGCCGAAGCCGACGGCAGCGTCACCGTGGGCATCACCGCTTTCGCACAGAATGCACTGGGTGATGTGGTTTACGTGCAACTGCCAGAGCTGCAGGCCTATACCAAGGGCGACGAAGCCTCCACCGTGGAATCGGTCAAAGCCGCCAGCGGCGTGTACATGCCGTTGGACGGTGAGGTGCTGGAAGTGAACGACAAGCTCAGCGAAAGCCCGGAGCTGGTCAACGAAGACCCGATGGGCGATGGCTGGTTCTTCCGCTTTAAGCCGGCCGATGCAAATGCAGTGACTACGCTGTTGGATCAGGACGCGTACGACCGCCTGATCAAAGCCAACGCCGAAGCCTGAGGAGCACGCCATGACCGTTAATCTCACCACCGCCAACGAATTCATCGCCCGCCATATCGGCCCGCGCCAGGCAGACGAGCAACACATGCTCGCCAGCCTGGGCTTTGACTCCCTGGAAGCCCTCAGCGCCAGCGTGATCCCGGAAAGCATCAAGGGCACCAGCGTGCTCGGCCTGGAAGACGGCCTGAGCGAAGCCGAGGCGCTGGCGCGAATCAAAGCCATCGCCAGCCAGAACCAACTGTTCAAGACCTACATCGGCCAGGGCTACTACAACTGCCACACGCCGGCGCCGATTCTGCGCAACCTCCTGGAAAACCCGGCCTGGTACACCGCCTACACCCCTTACCAGCCGGAGATTTCCCAAGGCCGCCTGGAAGCGCTGTTGAACTTCCAGACCCTGATCAGCGACCTCACCGGCCTGCCGATCGCCAACGCATCCCTGCTCGACGAAGCCACCGCCGCCGCCGAGGCCATGACCTTCTGCAAACGCCTGAGCAAGAACAAAGGCAGCAATGCCTTCTTCGCCTCGATCCACAGCCACCCGCAGACCCTCGACGTGTTGCGCACCCGTGCCGAGCCATTGGGCATCGATGTGGTGGTGGGCGATGAGCGCGAACTGAGTGACTTCAGCCCATTCTTCGGCGCCCTGCTGCAATACCCGGCCAGCAATGGCGATGTGTTCGACTACCGCGAACTCACCGAGCGCTTCCATGCCGCCAACGCCCTGGTGGCCGTGGCCGCCGACTTGCTGGCCCTGACCCTGTTGACCCCACCGGGTGAATTCGGCGCCGACGTGGCCATCGGCAGCGCACAACGCTTCGGCGTGCCGCTGGGCTTCGGTGGCCCGCATGCGGCCTATTTCTCCACCAAGGATGCGTTCAAGCGCGATATGCCAGGCCGTCTGGTGGGCGTGTCCGTTGACCGTTTCGGCAAGCCGGCCCTGCGTTTGGCCATGCAGACCCGCGAGCAGCACATCCGCCGCGAGAAAGCCACGTCCAACATCTGCACCGCCCAGGTGCTGCTGGCCAACATCGCCAGCATGTACGCGGTGTACCACGGCCCTAAAGGCCTGACGCAGATCGCCCAACGCATTCACCAGTTGACCGCCATCCTCGCCAAGGGCCTGAGCGCGCTGGGCGTGAAGGTCGAGCAAACGCAGTTCTTCGATACCCTGACCCTCAACACCGGCGCCGCCACCGCTGCCCTGCACGACAAGGCCCGCGCCCAGCGCATCAACCTGCGCGTGATCGACGCTGAGCGGGTTGGTCTGTCGGTCGATGAAACCACTACCCAGGCCGATATCCAGGCCCTGTGGGCGATCTTCGCCGACGGCAAGGCCCTGCCCGCTTTCGACGCCCAAGCCGACAGCTGCCTGCCGGCGGCGCTGCTGCGTCAATCGCCGATCCTCAGCCACCCAGTGTTCAACCGTTACCACTCCGAAACCGAGCTGATGCGCTACCTGCGCAAACTGGCCGACAAGGACCTGGCGCTGGACCGCACCATGATTCCGTTGGGCTCGTGCACCATGAAGCTCAACGCCGCCAGCGAAATGATCCCGGTGACCTGGGCCGAGTTCGGCGCCCTGCACCCGTTCGCCCCAACCGAACAAAGCGCCGGTTACCAGCAACTGACCGCCGACCTGGAAGCCATGCTCTGCGCGGCCACCGGTTATGACGCCATCTCCTTGCAACCGAACGCTGGTTCCCAAGGCGAATACGCCGGGCTGCTGGCGATCCGTGCTTACCACCAGAGCCGTGGCGAAGCCCGTCGCGATATCTGCCTGATCCCCTCGTCCGCCCACGGCACCAACCCAGCCACCGCCAACATGGCCGGCATGCGCGTGGTCGTCACCGCCTGCGACGCCCGTGGCAACGTGGACATCGAAGACCTGCGCGCCAAAGCGATCGAGCACCGCGAGCACCTGGCCGCGCTGATGATCACCTACCCGTCCACCCACGGCGTGTTCGAAGAAGGCATCCGCGAAATCTGCGGGATCATCCACGACAACGGCGGCCAGGTGTACATCGACGGCGCCAACATGAACGCCATGGTGGGCCTGTGCGCACCGGGCAAGTTCGGCGGCGACGTGTCCCACCTGAACCTGCACAAGACCTTCTGCATCCCCCACGGCGGTGGCGGCCCAGGTGTTGGCCCGATTGGCGTCAAATCGCACCTCACGCCTTTCCTGCCGGGCCATGCGGCCATGGAGCGCAAGGAAGGCGCGGTGTGCGCGGCGCCATTCGGCAGCGCGAGCATCCTACCGATCACTTGGATGTACATCAGCATGATGGGCGGCGCGGGCCTCAAGCGCGCGTCACAACTGGCGATCCTGAACGCCAACTACATTTCCCGTCGCCTCGAAGAGCACTACCCCGTGCTGTACACCGGCAGCAACGGCCTGGTGGCACACGAGTGCATCCTGGACCTGCGCCCGCTCAAGGACAGCAGCGGTATCAGCGTGGATGACGTGGCCAAGCGTCTGATCGACTTCGGCTTCCATGCCCCGACCATGTCGTTCCCGGTGGCGGGTACCCTGATGATCGAACCGACCGAAAGCGAATCCAAGGAAGAACTGGATCGCTTCTGCGACGCGATGATTGCCATCCGCGAAGAAATCCGCGCGGTGGAAAACGGCACCCTGGATAAAGACGACAACCCACTGAAAAACGCCCCGCACACCGCCGCCGAACTGGTGGGTGAATGGAGCCATCCGTACAGCCGTGAACAGGCGGTGTACCCGGTTGCATCGTTGATCGAAAGCAAGTACTGGCCGCCGGTGGGCCGGGTCGACAACGTGTTTGGCGATCGCAACCTGGTGTGTGCGTGCCCGTCGATCGAGCTTTATGCCTAAAGCAGTTGGAAGCGGCAAGCTACGAGCTGCAAGTTAAAAGCCGAATGGCTCTTTCTTGCCGCTTGTGGCTTGCCGCTTGCCGCTGCTCCTATAACAAGAAACCGGAGAACCACTCATGTCTTTAAGCGTGTTCGACCTGTTCAAGATTGGCATCGGCCCCTCCAGTTCCCATACCGTCGGCCCGATGCGCGCCGCCGCTCGATTCGTCGAGGGGCTCAAGCGTGACGCGCTGTTGAGCGCCACCACTCACGTCAAGGTGGAACTCTATGGCTCCCTCGGCGCCACCGGCAAAGGCCACGGCAGCGACAAAGCCGTGCTGCTGGGCCTGGAAGGCGAACACCCGGACACCGTGAACACCGAAACCGTGGCCACGCGCCTGGCGCAGATGCGCAGCGACGGTCGCTTGAACCTGCTCGGCGAACACAGCATTGCGTTCAACGAGAAAGAACACCTGGCGATGATCCGCAAGCCCCTCGCCTATCATCCCAATGGCATGATCTTCCGCGCCTTCGACGCCGCCGGCCTGCAGATCCGCAGCCGCGAGTACTACTCAGTCGGCGGTGGCTTCGTGGTGGATGAAGGTGCCGCCGGCGCTGACCGGATTGTCGAAGACGCCACGCCCCTGACCTTTCCATTCAAGAGCGCCAAGGACCTGCTTGGGCATTGTGCGACGTACGGATTGTCCATCAGCCAAGTGATGCTGACCAACGAAAGCGCATGGCGTCCAGAGGCGGAAACCCGGGCCGGCCTGCTGAAAATCTGGCAGGTCATGCAGGACTGTGTCGACGCGGGCTGTCGCAACGAAGGCATTTTGCCCGGTGGTTTGAAGGTCAAGCGCCGCGCCGCGGCCCTGCATCGTCAACTGTGCAAAAACCCGGAATCGGCGTTGCGCGATCCCTTGTCGGTGCTTGATTGGGTCAACCTGTACGCCCTGGCGGTCAACGAAGAAAACGCCAACGGCGGGCGCGTGGTCACAGCGCCCACCAACGGTGCGGCCGGGATCATTCCGGCGGTGCTGCATTACTACATGCGCTTTATCCCAGGAGCGAACGAAGACGGCGTGGTGCGTTTTCTGCTCACCGCCGCCGCCATCGGCATTCTTTACAAGGAAAATGCGTCGATCTCCGGCGCCGAGGTGGGCTGTCAAGGTGAGGTCGGCGTGGCTTGCTCCATGGCCGCCGGCGCACTGTGTGAGGTGCTGGGCGGCAGCGTTTCGCAAGTGGAAAACGCCGCCGAGATCGGCATGGAGCACAACCTCGGCCTGACCTGCGACCCCATTGGTGGCCTGGTGCAAGTACCTTGCATCGAGCGCAACGCAATGGGCTCGGTGAAGGCGATCAACGCTGTGCGCATGGCCTTGCGCGGTGATGGGCAGCACTTCGTGTCCCTCGATAAGGTCATCCGCACCATGCGCCAGACCGGCGCCGATATGAAAAGCAAATACAAGGAAACCGCCCGTGGCGGTTTGGCGGTCAACATTATCGAGTGCTGACGCCTAAAGGCGCGCCAGCACGTTTTTTCAGGAGCTGAACATGTCCACCGAAACCCTATTGAAAACCCCGCTGCATGCCCTGCATATCGAGCTGGGCGCACGCATGGTGCCCTTCGCCGGGTACGACATGCCGGTGCAATACCCGCTCGGTGTCATGAAGGAGCATCAGCACACCCGTGATCAGGCCGGGTTGTTCGATGTGTCCCATATGGGTCAGATCCGTTTGAGTGGCGCCAATGCCGCCAAAGCCCTGGAAACCTTGGTGCCGGTCGATATCATCGACCTGCCGGTGGGCATGCAGCGCTACGCGATGTTCACCAACGATCAGGGCGGCATCCTCGATGACCTGATGGTGGCCAATCTAGGTAACGATGAGCTGTTCCTGGTGGTCAATGCGGCCTGCAAGGATCAGGACCTGGCCCACCTGCGCCAACACATCGGTGATCAGTGCACCATCGAGCCGCTGTTCGAAGCGCGCGCCCTGTTGGCGCTGCAAGGCCCGGCAGCGGTGAAGGTGCTGGCGCGCCTGGCGCCGGAAGTGACCAAGATGACCTTTATGCAGTTCGCCGCCGTGCGCCTGCTGGGTGTGGATTGCTATGTCAGCCGCTCCGGCTACACCGGCGAGGACGGCTTTGAAATTTCCGTGCCCGCGGCCAGCGCTGAAAGCCTGGCCCGCAGCCTGCTGGCCGAAACCGAAGTACAACCGATCGGTCTGGGCGCCCGCGATTCCCTGCGTCTGGAAGCCGGCCTGTGCCTGTACGGCCATGACATGAATACGGACACCACGCCTATCGAGGCCAGCCTGCTATGGGCCATTTCCAAGGCACGCCGCGCCGACGGTGCCCGCGCCGGTGGTTTCCCGGGAGCGGACCGGATCTTCACCCAGCAACAGACTGGCGTGAGCCGCAAGCGCGTGGGCTTGCTGCCCCAGGAACGCACGCCAGTACGTGAAGGCGCTGAGATCGTCGACGCACACGGCAGCGTGATTGGCAGCGTCTGCAGCGGCGGCTTCGGCCCAAGCCTGGGCGGCCCACTGGCCATGGGTTACCTTGACAGCGCCTTTACCGCTCTGGATACAGAAGTCTCTGCGTTGGTGCGTGGGAAAAAGGTGCCACTTCGTGTAAGTAAAATGCCATTTGTGCCACAGCGTTACTACCGTGGCTGATTGACTGTTCCTATAAGTAACGCGGTCGCGCCAAGGCGCACTAAACTGTAACGCGACCGCCATAAAACAGTGCATTTACGATAGTTAATATGACTGGCGGCTGCCTATATCAAGTGATTAGGACTATCGAATAAGTCAGTTCCATTATATTCAACGAAGTGTCATCAGCCCGCGCAATGCGGGGCGTCCGGCAGGGCTTGTTTTTATCGTATTAGTTGGCGTAGAGTTTGCCCACTGTGTTTGCATGGGTCGCTTGGAACCTGGACCTGGGCAGTAGCTGAAGTAGTTTTGCTACAACCCGTTCGACGTCTCTTACTTTCCTGCAACCCAGCCCAGTACTCTTTCGCGTGAAAGGGGCTGTCATTAATTTTTTAGCGTCAAGGAAATAAGAAAATGGCTGAACGTCAGAGCGGTACCGTCAAGTGGTTTAACGACGAGAAAGGGTTTGGTTTTATCACTCCAGAAAGCGGTCCGGATCTGTTCGTGCATTTCCGCGCTATTCAGGGCAACGGCTTCAAGAGCCTGAAAGAAGGCCAGAAAGTGACCTTCGTTGCGGTGCAAGGCCAAAAAGGCATGCAGGCTGACGAAGTTCAAGCAGAAGGCTGATTCCTCTGCGACAAAAAGCCCCTGATATGACATCAGGGGCTTTTTTATGGGCGCAATTCCGTAAAATGGCTTTTTCCTTCCGAGAGCCCTGCCATGTCCAAACCCCTGCTGAGCCCCCAAGGCGAATTTCCCGCCGTTGGCCTGGGCCGTCGTTTGGCAGCGATGTTCTATGACTTCCTGTTGTGCACAGCCCTGATGATCGTCACCGCGTTTATCTACAAACTGATCTGGATCGCGTTCGTGGGCGAAGCCAGGATGCGCACGTTGACCGAATCGGGCGCCTTGGATGGCGACCCACTGCTGTCGACGATTCTGTTGTTTGTACTGTTTGGGTTCTTCGCCAAGTTCTGGACCCATTCCGGTCAGACCCTGGGCATGCAGGTGTGGGGCGTACGCGTGCAGAACGCCGACGGCTCGCGGATCAGCCTGTGGCAAGCGTTGCTGCGCTTTGTGGTGTCAATTGCGTCGTGGTTGTGCGTGGGGCTCGGGTTTCTCTGGTCGCTGTTCGACAAGCAGAAACGCAGCTGGCATGACATCTACTCGGATACGCAGTTGGTGCGGATTCCGAAGCAGAAAAAATAACCCCGTGCCTGGTACAGATCGACAGGTGGGAGGGGCGTACCCTCCCACGTTTTTTACCAAGCTCGACTATGCGTTACCGGCCAGCTTCAGGCGCGCAGCCTGAGTAAAATCCAGCATGCGCTTGAGCGGTCTCACAGCCTGTGGGATTACCGACGGTTCGACGAAGATCTCGTTGCTGCCCTCACGCAGGCACTGCAGCGTGCGCTCCAGCGTATTCATGGCCATCCACGGGCAGTGTGCGCAACTGCGACATGCCGCACCGTTGCCGGCCGTAGGCGCTTCTACGAAGACCTTGTCCGGGCATAGCTGCTGCATCTTGTAGAAGATCCCGCGGTCGGTCGCCACGATGAAAGTCTTGTTCGGCAAACGCTGCGCGGCGGCAATCAGTTGACTGGTGGAGCCCACCGCATCGGCCAGCTCGATCACCGACGTGGGAGACTCCGGGTGCACCAGGATGGCTGCATCCGGGTACAGCGCCTTCATATCTTCCAACTGCTTGGACTTGAACTCCTCATGGACGATGCAGGCACCGTCCCACAGCAGCATGTCGGCGCCGGTCTGGCGCTGGATGTAGGTGCCCAGGTGTTTATCCGGGCCCCAGATGATGGTTTCGCCGTTGTCCATCAGACTCTCGACAATTTCCAGCGCACAGCTGGACGTCACCACCCAATCAGCCCGCGCCTTCACCGCAGCCGAGGTATTGGCGTACACCACCACGGTACGCTCGGGATGCTGATCGCAAAACGCCGAAAACTCATCTACCGGGCAGCCCAGGTCCAAAGAGCAGGTCGCTTCAAGCGTAGGCATGAGAATGCGTTTTTCAGGTGTAAGGATCTTGGCCGTCTCCCCCATGAAACGCACGCCGGCAACCAGCACGGTCTTGGCCGGGTGCGCGGCGCCGAAGCGAGCCATTTCCAGGGAGTCGGAGACACAGCCACCGGTCTCTTCGGCCAGGGCCTGAATCACCGGATCGCAGTAGAAGTGGGCAACCAGTACCGCGTCTTGAGCTTTGAGCTCAGCGGCGATGGCGGTACGCAGGCTCGCCTCTTCTTCGGCGCTCAGAGCCTTAGGCTGCTTGGCGTCGAGATGGGCTTGAACCAGTAAGCGTTCGGAAATGTGCGTCATGTTCGCAAGACCTGCAGGCGCAGAAGCGCGAAAGTCGAGTGTACCACCGGCTCTGGAGCCCTTCGGGCACCGCCGGACGAAGTGATTGTGTTCATCAAGCACGGGTGAAACTGAAGCTGGGCAAGGCTACAGAATATCGAATGGATTCAAAAGCCTAATCTGGTATTCGCGGGGGTGCCTGTCGGGTAAAAAATGGGAACCTCCGAGATCATCGCTGTAGAACTGCCCGAGGCGTCTTTTCAAACCTTTCCGACTCCGTCCGCCCCCCAAATCGCAGGCAAAAAAAAACCCGGAAATCCTCACTTACGTGGGCCTTCCGGATTTTCTAAACCGCTAAAAATGGTGGGTCGTGTGGGATTCGAACCTACGACCAATTGGTTAAAAGCCAACTGCTCTACCAACTGAGCTAACGACCCGCTGTGTGGTGGCGCGTATAATACTGATTTCTAAGGACTATTCAACACTTTATTTAAAATAAATCAGAAAAAACACCTTATCGCCGTGATTCAGGCTATTTGCAAGCCCCATACAACCCACCAAGGCCGAGCCCGAGAAGCTGAATTTCAACGACCCGGCTCGTCGTTCCACAGGTATTTATGCAGTTGCAGCTGCAAGCGCACCGGCAGATTGTCTGCCACTATCCAGTCGGCCAGGTCACGGGCATTCAGGTCATGGTGGCTTGGGGAGAACAGCACCTCACCTGCGCGCCGCTCAAGACCATACTGAATCAGCTTTGATACTGCCCAATCGTAGTCATCACGAGAACAAATCACGAACTTGACCTGATCGTTGACGCTCAGCAGATCCATATTCTCGTAGCGGTTGCGATGCGCCTCTTTTGAATCCGGAGTTTTGAGGTCGACCACGCGGCTCACGCGAGGATCGACCGCAGAGATATCCAGGGCGCCGCTGGTTTCCAGAGACACTTCATAACCTGCGTCACACAGCTGTTTGAGCAACGGGATGGCATTGGGCTGTGCCAGGGGCTCACCACCCGTCACGCAGACGTAACGGGGCTTGAAACCTGCCACCTGCTCCAGGATATCGTCGAGGGTACGCACGGTGCCGCCACTGAAGGCGTAAGCGCTGTCACAGTACTGGCAACGCAGAGGGCAACCTGTCAGCCGTACAAATACAGTAGGCAGGCCTGCGGTTCGCGTTTCACCCTGTAACGAGTAAAAAACTTCGGTAATACGTAATGTGTCTTGCATAGTCGCCACGGGCGTAACAGCTAAACAGGCTGTCCGCCTCCGTCAGGCACTTCCAGGAACCCCGCCAACGCGTAGACCCCAAGAAGCGTGTTTCATAAAAGGGCGTGGATTCTAACGAAAAAACCCGCGCCAGGCGCGGGTTTCTTCTAAACGGGCCGCTTCGCTTACAAGCGTTGCAGGTCGCGTTGAGCCAACTGGGCAGCGGACGTCCCCGGATATTGGGCCACTACTTGCTGCAGAATGCCTTTGACCTTGTCGGTATGACCCAGGCGGCGCTCTACGTCAGCCAGCTTATACAGCGAGTCCGGCACCTTGGCGTGCTTGGGGTACAGCTGACTGACCTTGGCAAATGCCTGGCCGGCACCTTGCAAATCACCCTTGGCGAGGTTGACTTCGCCAAGCCAGTATTGAGCGTTGCCCGCATACTGGCTGTTGGGGTATTTGCGCAGAAATGCGGTAAAAGCCTGGCTGGCTTTATCGAAGTCCTTGGCTTTGATCAGGTCGAAGGCAGCATCGTAATAGAGCTTTTCCTTCGCTGGGTCACCCGGTTCGCTGCTGGCGGCGGGGGCTTGGCTAGCGGCCGCCCCGGCTGCTGCACCACCGGCAGCAGCGCTTGGCGCGCCACCGGCAGAAGAATTATCAGGAGTAGCGGCAGGTGTAACGCCGGCTCCTATACGTCGATCAAGATCCTGGTATCGCTCCAGGCCTTCTTGCTTGAGCTGGTTCACTTGATTCTGCAGAACTTCAATCGCGCCTTGTTGCTGCGCAAGTTGATCCTGCATGCGTTGCAGCTGGTTGAACAGTTCGCCCTGTGCCGAGGGCGCGGACGTAGCCGCCCCCCCAGCATAGGCGCCGTTCGTGCCATAACCCGCTGGCGGATAACTGCTCCCGCTATTGTTATAGCCAGAGTTGCTATCTTCCACAGGAACCGCAGCCCACACCGCAAGCGGTGCGAAGCTGAGAGCCAATACAGTTAGAGCACGACGGCACGTTCGCATGACGAATTACTTACGCAGTTCGACGCGACGGTTTTGAGCCCAGGACTGCTCGTCGTGGCCAGTAGCAACTGGACGCTCTTTACCGTAGGAAACCAGTTCCAGCTGAGCTGGCGAAACGCCTTGCAGGACCAGGTAGCGTTGAACGGCTTTAGCACGACGCTCGCCCAGTGCCATGTTGTACTCACGAGTACCACGTTCGTCGGTGTTACCTTCCAGAACAACGCGAGCGCCGTTAGCTTTCAGGTCCTTCGCGTGAACGTCCAGAGCGCGCATGGCTTCTGGCTTCAGGTCCGAACTGTCGTATTCGAAGTAGAAAGTAGTGATCGCGCGCAGAGCAGCTTCTTCGCTCAGGGAGCCGTCAACTGCACCAGTGTTAGCGCCATAACCAGCGTTTGGATCAACAGCTGCGCCTTCACCGGCATTGTCGCCGCCTTTGGACGAGCAACCAACGGCTACGGACAGAGCCAGAGCCAGAGCAGCAAACTTACCAAACTTCAGCATTTCCATCGTGAAACTCCTAATGAACCCCAGTGTGTTAAGCAAATCTTTTTGTAGCGCCGCGTCAGTTCAGGTAAGGGGACCAGGATGGTTCTCTGACTTCGCCTTGTGCGGTAGGAAGCGGGAGCCTTACGCGTCCATTAATGGACACGAGCATCAAGACTCCCCGGCCCTGCTGGCGGGTGGCGTAGATTACCATGGTGCCGTTGGGCGCAACAGTAGCTGACTCATCAAGGTTGGTATCTGTAAGGATTTTTACGGTTCCGCGCTGCAAATCCTGGGCCGCAACCCGGAAATTAGTGAAACCATCCTGACGGTGAATCATCACCAACGTCTTTTCATCAGCCGACAGTTTAGGGTTGGCGTTGTAGTTACCGATAAAGGTCACTCGTTCCGCACCGCCACCGCCAATACTGGACTTGTAGATTTGTGGCTTACCGCCACGGTCGGAGGTGAAGTAGATGGTCGAGCCATCCTTGCCCCAGAACGGTTCGGTATTGATGCCCGGGCCGCTGGTAACACGGGTGATCTGACGCGAAGCCATGTTCATCACGTAGATATCCGGATTGCCATCTTTAGACAGCACAAACGCCAGGCGCGAGCCATCCGGTGACCAGGCAGGCGCGCCGTTAAGGCCTTCGAAGTTGGTGATCTGCTCACGGCGACCGGTATCGATATGCTGCACAAAGATACGTGGACGCTTCTGTTCGAAGGACACATAGGCAATACGCTTGCCGTCCGGTGCGAAGCGCGGCGACAGAATCGGCTCGCGCGATTGCAGCAAGGTCACTGCCCGCGCACCGTCGTAGTCCGAACGTTGAAGGGTGTAGCGCGTGTTATCTACCGAAAAGCGTTCAGCCGTTACATAGAGCAGACGCGTAGAGAAAGCACCTTTGATACCGGTGAGCTTTTCAAACGACTGGTCCGAAATGTAGTGGGCCATGTCACGCAATTGTTCGGTGGTGCCCGACACGCTGCCGGTCAGGACCTGCTGCTCCGTCGCCACGTTGAACAACGCGTAGGTGATTTGCAAGCGGCCGCCGGCCGGCACAATGTTGCCGACCATCAGGTACTGGGCGCCAACGGCTTTCCAGTCACGGAACACGACTTCGCTGGCCTGGTTTGGCTGGCTGATCATGTTGCCTTTTGGAATTGGCGCGTAATAACCGGAGTTGCGCAGGTCGTCACTGACGATCTGTGCCATGTCGTCCGGCAATACACTGCCGCCTTGCCAACCGAACGGCACTACCGCGATCGGAGTGGCCCGATCGCTACCGCTGGTAACCAGGATGTTCTTTTCATCCGCCGTCGCTATCCCTGCCATACAGCAAATAACGACAAGCATTCCTCGAAGAAGGTTTCTCACAAGGCTAGATCCTCAGGTGTGAATGTCATCTTGAATGAACGATAGGGAGCGAAGTCGCTTGGTTTCATTCCCTGCATCTCGGTCAACCGGCCAATGTTCTTGACCGCGGCAACCGCCGAACTGTCGAACGAACCGTCACCACTGGACTTGGCCACGCTGACCGAAGTCACCGTACCGTCCGGCAACATGCCGATCTGCAGTACTACTGTCATGCCTTTGCGTGCCGAAGGTGGACGTGTCCAGCCTTCTGCTGCCCGCGCCCGAATCAGGTCGTCGAAACTGCCCGCGACTTCATCGCCACGCTCATCGGCCAAGGCTTGCTGACGCTGCGGCGTGTCGGAAAGCAAATCTGCCAAGGCCTGGGCCTTTTTCTCTTCGGCGGATTTACGCGCTGCTTCCTGAGCCTTTTTCTTCTGGGCATCGGCGGCAGCTTTCTTCTTCGCTTCGTCGGCGACTTTTTTCTTCGCCTCGTCTGCTTCAGCTTTTTTCTTGGCGTCTTCGGCGGCTTTCTTCTTCGCGTCTTCGACTATCTTCTTCTTGGCTTCCTCAGCGGCCTTTTTCTTGGCCTCTTCTTCGGCAGCTTTCTTGGCTTCTTCTTCAGCTTTCTTCTTGGCTATATCAGCCAATTGTTTCTCTTCGGCCTTCTTGGCTTCGGCAGCTTTCTCGGCTTTTTTGGCTTCATCAGCCTTTTTCGCCTCGTCGGCCTTCTTGGCTTCGTCTGCCTTTTTCGATTCCTCGGCCTTTTGAGCCGCCTCTTCTTTCTTTTGTTCCGCAGCAGCCTTCACCGCTTCCTGCTCGACCTTCTTCTGTTCCATCTGCTCGACTTCAGTCTGACGCGCGGCCGACTTCTGCGCCTCACCCGCAATCTTCTGATTGGTCTGGGTAGTGGCCTGACTTTTCGATTTCAGCTGATACAGGGTCGCCTGCACGATAGGCTTGGCTGGCGGCAGGTCAGGGGTCATGGCAAAGCTGACGAACAGCATGCCGAAGACCAGGACGTGCAGGGCAATCGCCCAAACGCTAGGCCAGAAGTAGCTTTCCGAGGCGGACGGCTCTCGCTGTTGGTGCATCAGGGCGCCTCGGTAATCAAGCCAACGTTACCGACGCCGGCCTTCTGCAGCCCGCCCATGGCGCCCATGACGGAACCATAGTCGACTGCTTTGTCACCGCGGATGAATACTTGGGTGTGCTTGCCACCTTCGTTACCGGCGCGAATGATCTTGGTCACCGCATCGGTCATCGCCGGCAACGTCAGGGCCTTGTCCTGTTGCTTCTGAGTGTCGACTTCGCTGCCAAGGTTCCAGTAATAGGTCTTGTCGGACTTGATCGAAATGGTCAGCACCTGAGTGTTGTTGTCTTGCGGCAAGGCTTCGCTAGAAACCTTGGGCAGATCAACTTTCACACCCTGGTTGAGCATCGGCGCGGTCACCATGAAGATCACCAGCAGCACCAGCATCACGTCGATGTAAGGCACTACGTTCATCTCGGCGACCGGCTTGCGCTTGGTTCGAGCTCGAGTGATTAAAGCCATCGGGAGGTACCTGCTTATTCTTCGCTGGTGTGCACTTTACGGTGCAGGATCGCCTGGAATTCATCGGCGAAGGTGTAGTAACGGCCAATCAGGTTCTCGCCGCGTGCGGCAAAGCGGTTATAGGCGATCACCGCAGGGATGGCGGCAAACAGACCGATTGCAGTGGCGATCAGGGCTTCGGCGATACCGGGGGCCACGGTGGCCAGGGTCGCTTGTTGAGCCTGGGCCAGACCACGGAAGGAGTTCATGATCCCCCACACCGTACCGAACAGGCCGATATACGGGCTGACGGAACCAACGGTGGCAAGAAAAGGCAGGCTCTGCTCAAGCTTCTCTTCTTCGCGGGAAATGGCGACGCGCATGGCGCGAGCCACGCCTTCCATCACCGCTTCCGGGTCTACGCCTGGCTGCTGGCGCAGACGGGAGAATTCCTTGAAGCCAGCACGGAAGATCTGCTCCACACCCGAATCCGGGTCCGGGTTGCTGCCGGCCTGGCGATAGAGCTTGGACAGGTCGATACCCGACCAGAAGCGCTCTTCAAAGCTCTCCAGGGCACGTCGACCGGCACGCAGCAGGTTGCTGCGCTGAAAAATCATGACCCAAGAGGTAACCGATGCGGCTACCAGGGTCAGCATGACCAGTTGAACCACAACACTGGCATTGCTGACCAGGCTCCACATGGAGGAATGGTCGACGACGGTAGGTTCCACGCTAAATCTCCTGCTTTGATTGTTTACCCGCGCCGCTCACGGCGGCAAAGGCCACACGTAGAGTTTCGGGAATGGCCCGAGGTTTCAAACTGTTGGTGCGTACACACGCCACCAAAAACTGCCCCTCACAGAGCAGCGTTGCATCCGTTGCCCGCCTGACCTGCTGTTTGAAGCGCAGGCTGGCACGGTTCAATTCGATGACTTCAGCGCTAACCAGCAGTTCATCATCCAGTCGCGCCGGGGCGTGATAACGCGCCTCGCTGGAATGCACGACGAATAACAGGTCCTCCCCTGCCAGCTGGGATTGGGCAAAGCCCAGCTCCCGTAGCCGCTCGGTTCGAGCCCGTTCCATGAACTTAAGGTAATTGACGTAATAAACGATGCCGCCGGCATCGGTGTCCTCGTAATAAACGCGACAGCGATGTGCGAACGACTGATCCCCGTTTTGCGCGCGCATACTCTAGTGCTTACTCCTGAGGTTGCCAATCCGGCCAGGCAACTGTTTTTTCATTCTCTGAAACATTTTCACTGACAGAATGACGACGCCAGTCACTGGGACAGCACAAACCTCGAATAAATCGTCGAGCCAAGCGCTTTTAATCGTCCACTGCATCAAGGAATTCGTCTACCACGGGCATCTCGCCCAATCGTGACGGAATGTTTAATCCAAAATGCAGATAAGCATGACGCGTCACCACCCGCCCCCTTGGCGTGCGCATGATGTAGCCCTGCTGGATCAGGTAAGGCTCGAGCACATCCTCGATTGTGTGGCGTTCTTCGCTGATGGCAGCGGCCAGGCTGTCCACGCCTACCGGGCCACCGTCGAACTTTTCGATCATGGTCAAGAGTAGACGCCGATCCTGATGATCGAAGCCATGTTCGTCCACATCCAGCAGGTTGAGCGCCAGGTCGGCCACCGCCTTGGTAATGTGCCCCTTGGCGCGCACTTCGGCGAAGTCCCGCACCCGCCGCAGCAAACGGTTGGCGATACGCGGTGTGCCCCGGGCACGCCGAGCGATTTCAAATGAGCCTTCAGGGTCCAGCGGCAAGCCAAGGATGCTCGCCGAACGACTGACGATCGTGGCCAGATCCGCCGTGCTATAGAACTCCAGA
The DNA here is from genome assembly GCF_030209215.1 of Pseudomonas sp. efr-133-TYG-23. Classification (NCBI taxonomy): domain Bacteria; kingdom Pseudomonadati; phylum Pseudomonadota; class Gammaproteobacteria; order Pseudomonadales; family Pseudomonadaceae; genus Pseudomonas; species Pseudomonas sp. efr-133-TYG-23. Next base: position 61,786 of record NZ_JARVSL010000013.1, read on the forward strand.
CGTTGAACAATCCCAAAACGGTCTCGCAGCGGATTGGTCAGCATCCCCGCTCGCGTGGTGGCGCCCACCAAAGTGAACGGCGGCAAATCGAGCTTGATCGAGCGAGCCGCCGGGCCTTCGCCAATCATGATGTCGAGCTGGAAATCTTCCATCGCCGGGTACAACACTTCTTCGACAATCGGCGAGAGCCGGTGGATTTCGTCGATAAACAGCACATCGTGCGGCTCTAGGTTGGTCAACAACGCTGCCAGATCACCGGGACGTTCCAGCACCGGACCTGAGGTGGACTTGATCGACACCCCCATTTCCTGAGCAATGATGTTGGCCAGGGTGGTCTTACCCAGCCCCGGCGGACCGAAGATCAACGTGTGATCCAGGGATTCACTGCGCCCGCGCGCCGCCTGGATGAACAGCTCCATCTGCTCGCGCACAGTGGGCTGGCCGATGTATTCAGCCAGGCTCAGGGGGCGGATGGCCCGGTCCTGGATTTCTTCACGGTCGCGCGGGCCGGTGGCCGCGATCAGACGATCAGCTTCAATCACTTAAATCATTCCCTTCAGGGCGCGGCGGATCATGTCTTCACTGCTCAGGTTCTTATCCTTGATGGCCGATACCGCTTTGCTCGCCTCCTGGGGTTTGTAGCCCAAAGAAATCAACGCGCTGACGGCATCGCTTTCGGCGCTGGCAACCTGGGACGCCGGCATATCAGGCTGGTTCGGCACCAAGGCAAACATGCTCGGCACCACCTCCCAGGCCTTGAAGCGGTCCTTGAGTTCCACCAGCAAACGCTCGGCGGTTTTCTTGCCGACGCCCGGCACCTTGGTCAGCGCCGAGGTATCCTGCGCCGATACGGCGCGCACCAGTTCGTCTACTTCCAGACTGGACATCAAGGCCAGCGCCAGTTTCGGTCCCACGCCATTGAGGCGGATCAGTTCGCGGAAGAAGTCACGGTCGCGCTTGCCAATGAAACCATAGAGCAATTGCGCGTCTTCGCGCACCACCAGATGGGTATGCAGCGTGAGCGGCTCGCCGACCGACGGCAGGCGATACAGGGTGGTCATGGGCACTTCCAGCTCATAGCCCAGCCCGTTGACATCCAAAATAAGGTGCGGCGGCTGCTTTTCAGCCAGGGTGCCGCGCAAACGTCCAATCACGGTACAGATCCTTAACACTTAGGGTCAGATCAACGCCTGACCGGAAATCACGATTGCGCTGATGCTATCAGAGACGCAGGCGACCGCCACGACTGCGTGCCGTACCCAGGCCATGAGGCAGCAGACTGGAACGGGTGTGCGCATGGCAGATGGCAATGGCCAGGGCGTCGGAGGCGTCGATTTGCGGTTTAGCCGTGAGTTTGAGCATGTGCATGACCATCATCTGCACCTGCTCTTTATTGGCACCACCAGTACCGACCACAGCCTGCTTGACTTGGGTCGCGGTGTATTCGGCGATCTCCATGCCCTCCTCCGCGCCAGCAACAATGGCCGCACCACGGGCCTGGCCGAGTTTGAGCGCCGAGTCGGCGTTCTTGGCCATAAACACTTTTTCGATACCCATGGTCACCGGCCCGTAGGTCTGGATCACTTCACGCACGCCGCGATAGACGATCTGCAAGCGCTCGGCCAACTCCCCCGAACCGGTACGAATACAACCCGACGCAACGTAGACGCAGCCACGCGGAGTCTGCTGCACCACGCCAAAGCCGGTGATGCGCGAACCGGGGTCGATACCTAGGATTAAAGTCATAACGCCTGCGGGTTGGGTTAAACACATTTTTTGATACAGGGAAGATTCAATGTGGGAGGGGGCTTGCCCCCGATTGCAGAGTATCAGTCGCCACATACAGCGACTGATACACCGCTATCGGGGACAAGCCCCCTACCACCATCAATCCACATCGTGCTTCAGCCTAGCTGTTCGGCCACTGACTCTGGAATATCGGCATTCGAATAGACGTTTTGTACATCGTCCAGATCTTCAAGCATATCCAGCAGCTTCAACACTTTCTGCGCGCCTTCCAGGTCCAGTTCGGCACTGGTCGTCGGCAGCATCACGATTTCTGCGTCGGTGCCTTTAAATCCCGCAGCTTCCAATGCATTGCGCACAGCATAGAAACTGGCAAACGAGGTGAAAACATCGATGGAACCGTCGTCGTTGGTGACCACGTCGTCGGCATCCGCCTCCATCGCCGCTTCCATCAGCGCGTCTTCATTGGTGCCCGGCGCGAAGGTGATCTGCCCCTTGCGCTCGAACAGATAGGCCACCGAACCGTCTGTGCCGAGGTTGCCACCGCACTTGCTGAACGCATGGCGTACGGCTGCGGCGGTACGGTTACGGTTATCGGTCATGCACTCGACCATCACCGCCACGCCGCCCGGGCCGTAGCCTTCGTAGGTCAGCTCGACCATGTCGTCGGTATCGGCAGCACCGGCACCACGGGCCACGGCGCGATCAATAATGTCGCGGCTCATATTGGCGCCCAGCGCCTTGTCCAGCGCCAGGCGCAGACGCGGGTTGGAGCCCGGATCACCGCCGCCCTGACGGGCAGCGACGGTCAATTCGCGAATCCACTTGGTGAAGATCTTGCCTTTCTTGGCATCCTGACGCTCTTTGCGGTGCTTGATGTTCGCCCACTTGGAATGGCCAGCCATAACACAACTCCGAATTCTCTAGAAACCTGATCAATCCCGCCCCAGGCCGGACCTTTCTCTTTAAAACACAACCCTTGTAACGCAAAGGCGCATCCGAAGATGCGCCTTTTTAGACTGCGTAAACCTCAGTGCGCTTTCACGCAGCGGCTTTACTCAGCCTTTGGCGTCTCGCGCAGGCGGATATGCAGCTCGCGCAATGCCTTGGCATCCACTACGCCCGGTGCCTGGGTCATGACGTCCGCGGCACTCTGGGTTTTCGGGAAAGCGATCACTTCACGGATCGACTGGGCACCGGTCATCAGCATCACCAGACGGTCCAGACCGAAGGCCAGACCACCGTGGGGCGGGGCCCCGTACTTCAGGGCGTCAAGCAGGAAGCCGAATTTCTCTTCCTGTTCCGCTTCGTCGATGCCCAGCAGACGGAAGACCGCTTGCTGCATCTCTTTACGGTGGATACGGATCGAACCGCCACCCAGCTCAGTGCCGTTGAGCACCATGTCGTAAGCGCGCGACAGTGCGCCCGCCGGGTTGGCCTCCAACTCGGCCGGGGAGCATTTCGGCGCGGTGAACGGGTGGTGCAAGGCGCTGAAGCTGCCGTCGTCGTTCTCTTCGAACATCGGGAAGTCAACGACCCACATCGGCGCCCATTCGCAGGTCAGCAGGTTCAGGTCGTGGCCCAGCTTGATCCGCAGCGCGCCCAGCGCTTCGCTGACAATCTTGGCCTTGTCGGCACCGAAGAACACGATGTCGCCATCGACCGCACCCACGCGATCGAGGATCACGTTCAGATTGGCTTCCGGGATGTTCTTCACGATGGGCGATTGCAGGCCATCAACGCCGTTGGCGCGCTCGTTGACCTTGATGTACGCCAGGCCCTTGGCACCGTAGATGCCGACAAACTTGGTGTAGTCGTCGATCTGCTTGCGCGGCATGCTCGCGCCGCCAGGCACGCGCAGGGCAGCGATGCGGCATTTAGGGTCGTTGGCCGGGCCGCTGAACACCTTGAATTCAACCTCTTTGAGCTGGTCGGCCACGTCCACCAGTTCCAGCGGGTTACGCAGGTCAGGCTTATCGGAACCGTAGCGACGCATGGCTTCTTCGAAGGTCATGTGCGGGAAGTCACCGAACTCCAAGCCCAATACTTCCTTGAACAGGTTGCGGATCATCTGCTCGGTCAGGCCCATGATCTCTTTCTCATCGAGGAAACTGGTCTCGATGTCGATCTGGGTGAATTCCGGCTGACGGTCGGCGCGCAGGTCTTCGTCGCGGAAGCACTTGGCGATCTGGTAGTAACGGTCGAAGCCGGCCACCATCAGCAACTGTTTGAACAGCTGTGGCGATTGCGGCAGGGCAAAGAAGCTGCCGGCGTGGGTGCGGCTAGGCACCAGGTAGTCACGCGCGCCTTCCGGGGTGGCCCGGGTCAGGATCGGCGTTTCAACGTCGAGGAAGCCATTCTCGTCGAGGAAGCGACGGATGCTGGTGGTCATGCGCGAGCGCAGACGCAGCTTCTCGGCCATTTCCGGACGACGCAGGTCCAGGAAGCGGTAGCGCAGGCGGGTTTCTTCGCCGACGTCGGAGTATTCGTTGAGTGGGAACGGCGGGGTTTCCGACTCGTTCAACACTTCCAGTTCGTAGCCCAACACCTCGATACCGCCGGAGGCCATGTTCTTGTTCACGGCACCTGCCGGACGCAGACGCACCTTGCCGGTGATTTTCACGACGTATTCGCTGCGCACGCGGTCGGCGGCGGCAAAGCTCTCGGCACGGTCCGGGTCGAACACCACTTGGGCCAGACCGTCACGATCACGGATATCGAGGAAGATCACCCCGCCGTGGTCGCGGCGACGGTGAACCCATCCGCAAAGGGTAATTTCCTGACCTTCCAGGGTCTCGTTCAGTTGGCCGCAATAGTGGCTGCGCATCATGGTCGTGGTTTCACTTCTCGTAATTCGAAATTCGGTGGAGGCCCGCCTCGTCACCGTTCATATAAGCCAGGTGACGGATAATGCAGGAGCCTGCGCGTAGAGTTCAACTCAGTCTGCTTTGTCGCCGCCCGCCAGATTCTTCTTGGCGCCGGTCTTGAAATCGGTCTCGTACCAGCCGCTGCCACTGAGGCGAAAGCCCGGCATGGACAACATCTTCTTGAGTTCAGGAGCCTGGCAGGCCGGGCAATCGACCAACGGCGCGGCGCTGATCTTCTGGATGGCTTCCAACTGATGACCACAGGAAGCACATTGATAGTCGTACATGGGCATGGCGATGTCTCGGCGAACAGATCGTTACTGCGCCACGCCTGACCGAAGGGTAAAGCCCCGGCCTGCGCAGCAAAGCGCGGGATTATATCTGGTAAATCGAGCCAGCGCAGCCGGCTTTCTGCCCGGGAGCCAGCCCGCCAACACAGCGAGCCGACCCCGGGCACCTTTGTTTACTCCGGGTCGGGCGCAGCCGTACGGCCTTTTAACAGGTGAACCACGCACACCACCCTGACCAAACCGCTGAAGTTCTTTACACCTCCATAACGCAAGTGCACCTCCCGATCGACATAAGACAGTAACGCACTGACTGAACAGGCGTTGATCCTGGCGATTTCCGTAAGGATATTCCAATAGATCTGCTCAAGTCGCAGGCACGTCGAAAACCCGTTGAGCCTGACTGATCGGGACAATGGCCTTGCCAACCCCATATCGAACCCTTTGGCAAAGGGATCGATCTTTATCTGATGAAAGCCACAGGATTCCATGACTCCATTACTCACTGCGCGTGACATACACCTGACACTCCATTGCCAAACAGCAGCCAATGGGTTGCTCCCATTGGACAGTGGGCTTATCAAACAGCAGGAAGTACGGGGTCAGCCAGAAGACGGGGAGTCGATACCTGTAGGACAACGCCAGGAAGCGTGCAGAAACGAGCGAGCGACGCCAGGACGGCGCCGCTCAGGCTCGGCTTACTTGGCTTCGAGCAGGGAGCGCAACATCCACGCGGTCTTTTCGTGGACCTGCATACGCTGGGTGAGCAGATCCGCAGTCGGCTCATCGCTGACCTTGTCGAGCAACGGGAAGATGCCGCGGGCAGTACGCGTAACGGCCTCCTGGCCCGCCACCAGTTGCTGGATCATCTCTTCGGCGCCCGGCACGCCCTCCTCCTCCTTGATCGAGGAAAGACGGGCGTAGATCGAATAAGCGCCCGGCGCCGGGAAGCCCAGTGCGCGGATACGTTCGGCAATGGAGTCCACCGCCAGCGCCAGCTCGTTGTACTGTTCCTCAAACATCAGGTGCAGCGTTCGAAACATGGGGCCCGTGACGTTCCAGTGGAAGTTGTGGGTCTTCAAGTACAGTACATAGGTATCGGAAAGCAGCCGCGAAAGCCCATCGACGATGGATTTACGATCTTCTTCACTGATACCGATATCGATTGCCATGTTTATCCCCTTCAATTGACAAGCATTCATTGATCAGGTGCAACACCACTCTAGCAAGCGCACAGGTGACGCGCAGCGAGCGAGGTGCGACAAATCGCCCTTGAGTGGTAATTCGCCAATCAATGTAGGAAATATCCTAAAAAGCCATTCCAAAACAAGCACACCTGTCTAGGACAAGCGTTTGCCAAGGAAATGCCCCGCCCCTTGCAACACCCCGAAATGCTTGATTTGAGAAGGCACGGCCTTTGCTGTTAAATAGGCAGCGTGTCGCCATCGTTAATGTCTGCGATGGCCGGCATAGGCTGATACCCGCGCACGTGCCCAACGCCTCCCATTGTTCAGAAGCGAACCGTGCCAGTCAGCTCTTCCTAGTGATCCGTCTTAACGTGAGTTAATCAAAATGTTGAAAATCGTCCACCTGCTAACGGGCGTTGCAGCTTTGCTGCTGTCCTTTATACCGAGCCTGCAACCAGAGAGCCTGCCGTACCTGCAACAACACGACGCGCTGTACCTGGCACTGTTCGGCCTTCTTAACCTGACGTTGGCACCCGTGGTCCCGTACTGGAACAAGGGCACTCGTCATCAACTGCAAAACCTGGTCAGCGCGCTGTTGGTTCTGACCGTTGTCGTACAAACCCTCACCCTCCTGGCACCCATGCCTGAAGTGGGCGGCCACCCGGCCATCCTGCTCAGCCTGGTCATTGCTGTGGTCGCAATCGCTCTTCATCTGGCTATCAGCTTCTACCGTTCATCTCCGGCGGCCGCGTCGCAAACCTACGACATGACCAATCGGGATACCGGTACCGTCAAGTGGTTCAACACCTCCAAAGGCTTCGGCTTTATTTCCCGCGATTCGGGCGACGACATCTTCGTCCACTTCCGGGCCATTCGCGGCGAAGGCCATCGTGTCCTGGTGGAAGGCCAGCGCGTGGAGTTCTCCGTAATGAATCGCGACAAAGGCTTGCAAGCCGAAGACGTGATCGCTGCACTGCCGCGCCGCTGACTCCAGCCCTGGCAGCAAAAAAAACCGCGATCCAGCCTAGCTGGGTCGCGGTTTTTTCATGGCCCCTCTTTAATAGTGAGGCGGTGGCGCTTCCTCTTCGGACGTTTCGAACTGGCCGCCCATCTCTTCCTGACGCTTGAGCAGCGCGGTTATCTGCAGCTGCAGCCGCTCGACCGCGCGTTGCTGGGTGACCAGGATGTCGTTAAGGGTCTCAATGGTGTCATCCTGAAAGGCCAGGCGGCTTTCCAGGTCGGTAACACGGTCTTGCAAGTCCATGATTCAGTCCTGGGCAAAATTGAAATCGGCGGGCAGCAGCTCGCGCAGACGCGCACGCAAGGCCACCACCTGTTCTTGGGTATAAGGGCGAGCCGGATGCTTGCCCCATACCGGAGCAGGCCAGGCGGCGTCGTCGCGTTTGCGCACGATCACATGCACATGCAACTGGCTGACGACGTTACCCAGCGCGCCGATATTCATTTTATCCGCGCCCAGACCATCGTTGAGCAACTGCGCCAGACCGGTCGTCTCTTCCCAGAGCTTTTGTTGATCTGCGACATCCAGGTGAAACACCTCGCTGATACCGTTGATGCGCGGGACCAGGATAAACCAGGGGTAGTTCGAGTCATTGGACAGCAGCAGGCGGCATAACGGGAAGTCCCCGATGACCAGTGTGTCTTGTTGCAGGCGTTGATCTAGGGCGAACACCGCGGGCACTCCATTCGGCAAGTCAGAATCAGGCCCCAGCATACCTTCGAATGCCGGCCGCTTCACAACGATTGAAGATAAGCCCGCGAGGCAGCCGGCCAAAAAACCTGCACCCTTTCGATGCAGGTAAATATTTGAGCTACGCTAGAACGGGCCCTGCCGAGACGCACCAAAATGACCCGCCCGTGCCTCAAAGGGATCCGCCGACTACCCACCTAACGGGGTGAACCGGTAACGTTTCACACAAGAACCGATTTTTTACACCTGACAACATGCATTCCACAGAGAGGTCAAGCCCTAACCAAACGGCGTAAAAAGCCCGTACTTATGCGGTTTTCGCAGGCACGGAACTTTTTTCACGAAAAAATGACATTCGGTTACCGCTTTGAGCACGCTTGTTGCATTCACACCCACATCGTCGGCAACGGCACGGGTTCGGAAACCGGTGTTTCGCGATAAAAAACAACAGCGAGTCAGTACGAGGCAAGGATGCATTCGAACTTCTTAGGGAGTTTTGAAACAGTACTGAAGTTGTCAGTCCAGATACATTTTGGGCTGTGAATTTGCGACATGGAGCTAGCAATTTACGACAGCCTCGTAAAGAAGCTGAAAGGAAAGATGGGTAAGTATCGTCAATAGGGTCTGCGTGATATAACTTTGCGCCGACACAAAAAAGAAAGAGCCGCCCAGATAAAAATACAGGTGGGACGGCAGTACTCTTCCGAAAACCAAAGGAGCAAATCACGATGCGCGTGATGAAGTGGAGCATGATCGCACTGGCTGTTTCAGCCGGTACCTCGCAGTTCGCAATGGCGTCCGCCCAGGACGATTCCAAGGGCTTTGTTGAAGACAGCACTTTCAGCATCAATACTCGCGCTCTGTACTTCAGCCGCGATTTCCGTAACAACCCGTCGGGCCCTGGCAGCAAGAGCCGTGCAGAAGAAACCGGCCTGGGCTTCAACGCCCTGTACGAGTCGGGCTTCACCCAGGGGACTATCGGGGTGGGTGTGGATGTAATCGGCCTGATGGGTGTCAAACTCGACAGCGGTAAAGGTCGCGCAGGCACCGGTCTGTTCCCAACCGGCTCAGACGGTCGCTCGCAAGACGATTACTCCAAAGGCGGCGGCGCTGTTAAGTTCCGTATCTCCAATACCGTGCTGAAAATCGGTGACCAGTACACCACCGCTCCTGTGTTCGCTTCCGATGACAGCCGTCTGCTGCCTGAGCTGCCACAAGGTATCTCGATCACCAGCAACGAAATCAAGGGCCTGAAACTGGAAGGCGGTCACTTCACTTCCAGCGTCGCGCAGAACCAGACCTACCATGACAGCCTTGGCCTGACCAAGACTGACTTTGTCGGCGGCGTCTACTCGTTTACCCCAGAGTTCACCGGCAGCCTGTACTACGCGAAAACCGAAGACTACTTCCGCAAGTACTACAGCAACCTGAACTGGACCCATGCCCTGAGCGATGACCAGTCCTTTGCCCTTGACTTCAACATCTACGACACCAAGAGCGACGGCGCAGGCCTTCAGCGTGCCGAGAAAGATGGTGTAACCAAGCTCGACAACCGCGCATTCAGCTTGCAGGGTGCGTACACCATCGGCGCTCACACCTTCACTCTGGCAGCCCAGAAGGTCACCGGCGACGGCGACTACGGCTATGGTGTAGACGGCGGCGGCTCGGTCTTCCTGGCCAACTCCGTGGCTCGCTCCGACTTCAACGCTGAAGGCGAGAAGTCCTACCAGGCACGTTACGACATCAACATGGCCACCTTCGGCATTCCTGGCCTGAGCTTCATGACTCGCTACGTGACCGGCAGCGGCGCCAACACCGGCACTACCTCGAACGGCAAAGAGTGGGAACGCGACATCGAAGCCAAGTACGTTGTACAGAGCGGTCCAGCTAAAAACCTCAGCTTGCGTCTGCGTCAAGCAACCTATCGCTCCGGGGATGGCGTTTACTACGGTTCGCCTTCGATCGACGAACTGCGTCTGATCGCGAACTACCCGCTGAACATCTTGTAATTGCCGGTTCAATTACAACGATGACTTAAGGCCCTGGCCTTAAATAAAAAGCCGCTCCCTTGCTTTCAAGGGAGCGGCTTTTTTATTGCGGAGCTTTAAATAAATAACTAGCAAGCTAACTAACTAAACTAAAGTGATACGTTTAACCTGACCTTTCGGCCAAGTTAAACGCGCCTAAGTTTTTTACTTCGACGCAGCTTCCTGCATTACACGAATAACCCGCTGCGGAAATGGAATATCAATCCCCGCCGCTTTCAAACGGTCACGTGCGAATTCATTGAGCATAAACATCACGTCCCAGTAATCCGCGGTTTTGGTCCAGCAGCGCAGCGAAACGGTGATCGAGCTGTCACCCAAAGTGGACACCACAGCCACAGCAGCTGGATCTGCGAGTACGCGAGGATCCTTGGCCAGCTCCAGTAGCACTTCGCGGGCTTTCTGCAGGTCGGCTTCATAGTCCACACCGACGTCGAACACCACCTTGCGGGTCGGTTGACGGTTGGTGTTGGTGATGATCCCGTTGGACAGGATGCCGTTCGGCACGATGACAGTTTTGTTGTCGCCCGTACGCAGCACCGTGTGGAAAATCTGAATGCTGTCGACGGTGCCCGAGGTACCTTGGGCTTCGATCCAGTCGCCGATGCGGAACGGGCGGAACAGCAGAATCAGCACCCCACCGGCAAAGTTCGCCAGGCTGCCTTGCAACGCCAGACCAATGGCCAGGGTGGCGGCACCAATAGCGGCGACGAAGGAGGTGGTTTCTACACCGATCATCGAGGCCACGCTGACAATCAGCATCACCTTGAGCACGATGTTCGCCAGGCTGGTGATGAAATGCTGCAACGCCAGGTCAGCGTTGCGTACCGCCAGCAAACGGCCCACGCGATGGGTCAATTTATTGATCAACCACCAGCCGATGGCCAGGGTGATAACGGCGAGCAAAACCCGGCTGCCGTATTCCATGATCATCGGGATCCAGGACTGGGAAGTCTTGACCAGACGATCTACTTCAGCGTTCAAGTCCATTGCTGTTCTCCTGTTTATGGACGGTCGGCGCTTAAAGCAATTGAGCCCCGCAGGGCTCAAGAGTAGGCGCAATTATTGGGGGGTGGGACGTCAAAAACGCCCCTGGGTTCCCCAGGCAGCCATCAGTCGCGGAAGTTATTGAACTGCAGCGGCATGTCGAAGGACTTGGCGCGCAGGGCCGCGATGGCCTCTTGCAGGTCGTCACGCTTCTTACCGGTGACGCGTACCTGCTCGCCCTGGATGGCGGCCTGGACCTTGAGCTTGGCGTCCTTGATATGCGCGACGATTTTCTTCGCCAGCTCCTTGTCGATACCTTCTTTGAGGATGACTTCCTGCTTCATCAGCTTGCCAGAGGCGTAGGCGTCCTTGATTTCCAGGCACTGCGCGTCGATCTTGCGCTTGACCAGGGACAGCTTGAGGATCTCGATCATCGCTTCCAGCTGGAAATCGGCTTCAGCGGTCAGGTTGACGGTCAGTTCCTTTTCCTTGAATTCGAAGCTGCCCTTGCCCTTCAGGTCATAGCGACGGTCCAGCTCCTTGACGGCGTTCTCGACGGCGTTGGTGACTTCGTGTTTGTCCAGTTCAGATACCACGTCGAACGAAGGCATGTGATTTCTCCAATATAAGGGGCGGGTTCAGTAGAGATGGAGCGCGCCCGAGCTAAAATGCCGGGGCATTATAGCGGTTCTTTCGTCCCGTTCACTGTGAGCGACCTTGCGGAGTACAAACTGATGTCGACCACCTGGCATATTCTCGGCGCCGGCAGCCTGGGCACACTCTGGGCCACACGGCTGGCGCGCGCGGGCGTGCCTGTGCGCTTGATCCTGCGCGACGAGACGCGCCTGGCCAGTTATCAGGCGGGCAACGGGCTGACCCTGGTGGAGCATGGTGAAGCACATACCTACCCGGTGATTGGCGAAACGCCCGACAGCCCGACGCCGATCCATCGCCTTCTGGTGGCGTGCAAAGCCTACGACGCCCAAGCGGCAATCGCACAGCTGCAACCGCGCCTGGTACCGGATGCCGAGTTGATTCTGCTGCAGAACGGCCTGGGCAGTCAGGACGCGGTGGCCGCGCAGTTGCCCCTGGCGCGTTGCATCTTTGCCTCCAGCACCGAGGGCGCTTTCCGCGACGGCGACTGGCGCGTGGTATTCGCCGGCCATGGTTACACCTGGCTGGGAGACGCCCGCCATCCGACGCCCCCACTCTGGCTGGATGACCTGCACATCGCCGGCATCCCCCACGCCTGGAGTACCGATATCCTGACGCGCCTGTGGCGCAAGCTGGCGCTTAATTGCGCGATCAACCCACTGACCGTGCTTTACCAATGCCGTAACGGCGGCCTGCAAAACCATCGCTGTGAAGTGGCAACCTTGTGCAGGGAGTTGAGCGAACTGCTGGAATGCGCTGGCCAGCCTGCCGCAGCCCTGGATTTACAGGATGAAGTGGAGCGGGTGATTCACGCCACTGCCGCCAATTATTCGTCCATGTATCAGGACGTCGCCAATGCTCGACGCACCGAAATCAGCTATCTGTTGGGCTATGCTTGCCAGGCGGCAGCCCGTCACCAATTGAACCTGCCTCACTTGCAGCAGTTGCACGAGCGTCTGGTCGACGAGCTGCGCGCGCGCGGATTGCCCCGCGACTGAACCACGCGCTACCCTGCCCGCCTGTCTATCTCCTGGAAAAACCCTGATGCCGCTGCGCCAGCGTCTAGAAAACCTACCGGTCGGGCAGAAACTGCTGGCGGCCTTGCTGGTGCTGCTGACCACCGTCCTGCTGGTGGCCAACCTGACCTTTATCAGCGCCGCCTACTGGATCTCCCAGGAAAGCATGGCCCCCCAGGCCTTGCAGGCTATCGGGCGGCTGGTCTCCAACCCGGCGCTGGCCGCCGAAGCGCTCGAATCTCCCGACAAGGCCAATGCCCTGCTCAATGAGTTGACCAGCTACTCACCTTTGCGCGCCGCCGCTTTATATGACAGCGCAGGCAACCGCCTGGCACAGATGCAACACGGTGATCGCCTGCACCTGCCGGACAATTACAGACATATCGAAGCCTGGCGCGTGACTGAGTTTCGCACTAACCAAGTGATCACCCTGCCCCGCCCTGGGCAGCCATCCGGGCATCTGCTGCTGGTCGCCAGTAGCGAACTGCCGGTAGCGTTTTACACCGGCACGCTGACCGCCAGCCTGGGCATCCTGATTTTCAGTGTGCTGCTGTGGCTGGTCATCGCGCGTCAGATCAAACACCTGATCACAAAACCGATCCACGAACTGGAAGAACTGTCGCGCCAAGTGACCCGGGAAGAGAACTATGCCCTGCGCGCCCGGCGTGGCAATCACGATGAGATCGGCAGCCTGGCCGAAGCCTTCAATACCATGCTTTCGCGCATCGAAGCCCGCGAGCAGCAACTCAAGCGCGCCCGCGACGACTCTCAGGCCGCCTACGATCAAGCCCAAGGCCTGGCGGAAGAGACGCGTCATACCAATCGCAAACTGGAACTGGAAGTCCAGGTACGCAGCAAGATCGAGAAAAAACTCACCGGCTTCCAGAATTACCTCAACAGCATCATCGACTCGATGCCTTCGGCGCTGATTGCCCTGGACGAACAGCTCTATGTCACCCAGTGGAACCAGGAAGCCAGCGCACTTTCCGGCACGCGTCTGGATGAAGCCTTGAACCAACCGATCTACCTGGCCTTTCAGCCGCTCAAACCATTTCTGCCGCAGATCAAGGCCACGGTCGAGCAACACACCGTGGAACGTATCGAGCGGGTGACCTGGTTCAAGGACGACGAGCCCAAGCATTACGCCCTGACCTTTTACCCGCTGACAGGCGGTGCCGGTCGTGGCGTCGTGATCCGTATCGATGACATCACCCAGCGCCTGTCCCTGGAAGAAATGATGGTGCAGTCGGAAAAAATGCTCTCCGTCGGCGGGCTTGCCGCCGGTATGGCCCACGAGATCAATAACCCGCTGGGGGCGATCCTGCACAACGTGCAGAACATCCGCCGCCGCCTGTCCGCGGACTTGCCCAAGAACCTGGAACACGCCGAACAGGTCGGCGTCGAATTGGCCATGGTCAACCGTTACCTGCAAAGCCGCGAAGTGCCGCAATTGCTCGATGGCATCCAGCAAGCGGGCGCGCGGGCGGCGAAGATCGTGACCCATATGCTCAGTTTCAGCCGCCGCAGCAATCGACAGATGGCCCCTTGCGATTTGCCGGCGCTGATCGATCAGGCCGTGGAAATTGCCGGCAATGACTTCGACTTGACCATCGGCTTTGACTTCAAGGGCCAGGCGATCATCCGTCAGTTCGATCCGCAACTGGGCCCGGTACCCGGTACAGCCAACGAACTGGAACAGGTCCTGCTCAACCTGCTGAAAAACGCAGCTCAAGCCATTCACCTGCGTGAAGATGACCGCGAGCCGGGCCGCATCATCCTGCGCACCCGCCTGAATCCGCCCTGGGCCGAGATCCAGGTGGAAGACAACGGCATCGGCATGAGCGAAAACGTGCGCAAACGCACCTTCGAACCCTTCTTCACCACCAAGGAAATCGGCCAGGGCACCGGGCTGGGGCTGTCGGTGTCGTACTTCATCATCACCAACAACCACAAAGGCCAGATGGAAGTGCAATCCACCCTTGGCCAAGGCACCTGTATTACCCTGCGCCTCCCCTTGGCCGGCAGCCAACTGCCGGCCCACGAACTGACCCCACTGGAGCAATGACCATGGGCTTTCGCCTGTCGAAAATCTATACCCGCACCGGCGACACAGGTGAAACCGGCCTGGGTGACGGTCGCCGCGTGCCCAAGGACCACCCACGTGTCGAAGCCATTGGCGAAGTCGATACGCTGAATAGCCAGTTGGGATTACTGCTGGCCGGCCTTGAAGAACAGAGCGGGCAGCACCCGGCGCTCAACGATGTGATCGAAGTGCTCGCGCCGTGCCAGCATCGGCTGTTCGACCTGGGTGGTGAGCTGGCGATGCCGGTGTACAAAGCGTTGAATGCGGCGGAAGTGGATCGCCTGGAAGCGGCGATCGATCGCTGGAATGAGGAAGTCGGGCCGCTGGAAAACTTTATCTTGCCGGGTGGTTCCGCGCTGATTGCCCAGGCCCATATGTGCCGAAGCCTGGCCCGCAGTGCCGAGCGACGGTGTCAGCACCTGAATGCTATCGAGCCGCTGGAAGGCGTGGGGTTGGCGTATATCAATCGTCTGTCGGATTTGCTGTTTGTGGCGGCGCGGGTGATAGCCAAGCGCCAGGGTGTCGCGGAGGTTTTGTGGCAGGCTGCGGCGAAACCCCACTGATCATGACTCGGTGACCGGGAGAGCCCAATCGGGGGCAAGCCCCCTCCCACCTTTGATCTGTGAATACATTCCAATGTGGGAGGGGGCTTGCCCTCTATAAGGCCCGCCGAAGCAACCTCAAACCTGCGGCCAGAGGGCCCTGATACCCGCCACACCCTGGGCACCGGCTTCCCAAGCCCGCTCCCGCTCCGTAGGCCCGACCCCACCCAGCAAAAATACCGGCTTGTTGAACCCACGGATCAACTCCACCGCCTGCTCCCAACCCAACGGCTGCGCATCGGGATGGGTCTGGGTCGGCTGAACCGGCGACAGGGTGACAAAATCCACGTCCATCAATTCGGCCAACGCCAGTTCTTCAGCGTTGTGGCACGAAGCCGCCAACCAGCGATCCTTCGGCAAAGGGCGGCCCTTGCTTGCATATTTGCGCAGTTGGACCGAGGTCATGTGCCAGCCGGCGGAAGGGAAATCCCCCAGCCACTCGAACGGCCCTTTGAGCATCAATTGCGCCTTGCCGGCGCAAAGCCCCACTGCATCCACCGCCAGGTCACGGTATTTGGGGTCGTAGCCGTTAGGCGCACGCAGTTGCACCAGTTTGATCCCACCGGCGATGGCTTTCTGGATACCGCGCAACAGGGGCGCGGCGTCCAGCTCGCCGGGGGTGATCAGGTACTCGGCCGGCAACCGTGCGGCCGCAACGATCGGCGCGTTGGCCGCCGGGAACTCATAGTTGAGCAGATCCCGCGGGGCCACCCACTCCAACGGTTGCCCTTCGGCGCCATGGGGCTCGCCGGTGAAGGCCGAGACTTCCCAGACATCCAGTAACACCTGCTTGTCCGGATAGTCATGTTGCACGTTGATCAGCGGTCGCGCCGTGGTGACCTGGATACCCAACTCTTCGTGCAACTCGCGGGACAACGCGGCGGAGACAGATTCATCAGCCTCCACCTTGCCCCCGGGAAACTCCCAGAGGCCGCCCTGGTGTTGGGTGTCGGCACGTCGCGCCAGCAGGATTCTGCCGTCGGCGCCGCGGATCACCGCTGCTGCTACATGCACGCGTTTCACCGTGTGTGTCCTCCGGCTATCAGGTGCGGTATTCCGCGTTGATTTTCACGTATTCGTGGGACAGGTCGGTGGTCCAGATGGTTTCGCTGCAATCGCCGCGCCCCAGCTCGATGCGGATGGTGATTTCTTCCTGCTGCATCACCGCCGAACCCTGGGCTTCGGTGTAGCTTTCAGCACGGGCACCACGGCTGGCGATGCACACGTCGCCGAGGAATACGTCGATCTTGCTCACGTCCAGGTCTGGCACACCGGCACGGCCGACAGCCGCCAGAATGCGGCCCCAGTTCGGGTCCGAGGCGAAAAGCGCGGTTTTGATCAGCGGCGAATGGGCCACGGTGTAGCCGACATCCAGGCATTCCTGGTGGTTGCCGCCGCCGTTGACTTGTACGGTGACGAACTTGGTAGCGCCCTCGCCATCACGCACGATGGCCTGAGCCACGTCCATGCACACTTCGAACACTGCTTGCTTGAGGGCGGCGAAATAAGCGCCGCTGGCCTCGGTGATTTCCGGCAGATCAGCCTTACCGGTGGCGATCAGCATGCAGCAGTCATTGGTCGAAGTGTCGCCATCAATGGTGATGCGGTTGAACGACTTGTTGGCACCGTCCAGCATCAGATTCTGCAGCACGCTGCGCGAAACCTTGGCGTCGGTGGCGATGTAGCCCAGCATGGTCGCCATGTTCGGTCGGATCATG
The DNA here is from genome assembly GCF_030209215.1 of Pseudomonas sp. efr-133-TYG-23. Taxonomy (NCBI): domain Bacteria; kingdom Pseudomonadati; phylum Pseudomonadota; class Gammaproteobacteria; order Pseudomonadales; family Pseudomonadaceae; genus Pseudomonas; species Pseudomonas sp. efr-133-TYG-23. The sequence continues at coordinate 78,689 of NZ_JARVSL010000013.1, forward strand.
CCCGCGCCCTTGCTGATACCGGTCACGGTTACGGTCACACCGTCGTGCACGAACTGACGGCTCGCGCCTTTTGGCAGGGTGTCGGTGGTCATGATGCCAGTGGCGGCCGCGGCCCAGTTATCCACAGACAGGTCATCCAGCGCCGCTTGCAGGGCACCTTCGATTTTTTCCACAGGCAGAGGCTCGCCGATCACACCCGTGGAGTACGGCAGCACCTGGCTGGCGTCCACGCCGGTCAGTTGGGCCAGCTTGGCGCAGGTGCGCGCGGCGGCCACCAGGCCAGGCTCACCGGTACCCGCGTTGGCGTTGCCGGTGTTGGTCAACAGGTAACGGATCGGCCCGGCAACGCGTTGCTTGGCCAGGATCACCGGCGCGGCGCAAAACGCATTGAGAGTAAACACACCTGCCACCGTCGAGCCTTCGGCGCAGCGCATCACCACCACATCCTTGCGGCCCGGGCGCTTGATACCGGCCGAAGCGATGCCGAGTTCAAAACCGGCAACCGGGTGCAATGTGGGCAAAGGACCAAGACCAACAGCCATGAATGCGCTCCTAAAATAAGGTGATGTCTGTGCCGTCGCTATCGACGGTGGGAATTAATGGCAAAACGCCGCGACGGCAAAGGCCGGTCGCGGCGCGGGGTGCTGCAGCGTCAGGCAAAAATCTTAGTTGATTTCGCCGTGGCAGTGTTTGAACTTCTTGCCCGAACCGCACCAGCACAGCTCGTTGCGGCCCAGCTTCTGCTCATTGCGAACCGGCGTTGGCGCCAAGGCCACTTCGACCTCTTCACCCAACGCTTCCGGCTGATCGAGGCCTGGCGCTTCGTCGTGCTGGAATTGCATGCGCGCGGCCAAGGCTTCCGCTTCCTGGCGCAGGCGTGCTTCTTCCTCGGCTGGGTCTTCGCGGCGTACCTGGACGTGGGAGAGCACGCGAATCGAATCGCGCTTGATCGAATCCAGCAGCTCGGAGAACAGGGTAAACGACTCGCGCTTGTACTCCTGCTTCGGGTTTTTCTGGGCGTAGCCACGCAGGTGGATGCCGTGACGCAGGTGATCCATGGTCGACAGGTGGTCTTTCCACAGGTCGTCCAGCACGCGCAATACGATTTGCTTCTCGAAGGTACGCAGTGCTTCGGCACTTGCCTGCTCTTCTTTCTCGTTGTACGCGGCGAGCAACTCGGCCATCAGTTTTTCGCGCAGGGTTTCTTCGTACAGGTGGTCGTCTTCGTCGAGCCACTGCTGGACCGGCAGATCCACACCGAAGTCGCTCTTCAATGCAGCTTCCAGACCGGCCACATCCCACTGCTCAGGCAGCGATTGCGGTGGAATATGCGCGCTGACGGTGGCGTTGAGCACGTCCTGGCGGAAATCGGCGATGGTTTCGCCAATGTTGTCGGCGGCCAGCAACGTGTTACGCATGTGATAGATCACTTTACGTTGTTCGTTGTTGACGTCGTCGAACTCCAGCAGTTGCTTACGAATGTCGAAGTTACGCCCTTCAACCTTGCGCTGGGCCTTCTCGATGGCATTGGTCACCATGCGGTGCTCAATGGCTTCACCGGACTGCATGCCCAGGGCCTTCATGAAGTTTTTCACCCGATCCGAAGCGAAAATGCGCATCAGGCTGTCTTCGAGGGACAGATAGAAACGGCTCGAACCGGCGTCACCCTGGCGACCGGCACGGCCACGCAGCTGGTTGTCGATACGGCGCGATTCATGACGCTCGGAAGCGATCACCTGCAGACCGCCGGACTCCAGTACCGCCTGATGGCGCTTCTGCCAGTCGGCTTTGATCTGGGCGATCTGCTCGGGGGTAGGGTTGTCCAGGGATGCCACTTCCACTTCCCAGTTGCCGCCCAGCAGGATGTCGGTACCACGACCGGCCATGTTGGTAGCGATGGTCAGTGCGCCTGGGCGACCGGCCTGGGCGATGATTTCGGCTTCTTTTTCGTGGAACTTGGCGTTGAGCACCTTGTGTTCGATACCTTCCTTATTAAGCAGGTTGGACACATGCTCGGAAGTCTCGATGGTGGCGGTACCCACCAGGATCGGACGGCCCTTGGCCATGCCGTCCTTGATGTCGTTGATGATCGCCGCGTATTTCTCTTCGGCGGTCAGGAACACCAGGTCGTTGTAATCCTTACGCGCCAACGGTTTGTTCGGCGGGATAACCATCACCGCCAGACCGTAGATCTGGTGGAACTCGAACGCTTCGGTGTCGGCCGTACCGGTCATGCCGGACAGCTTGTTGTACAGACGGAAGTAGTTCTGGAAGGTGGTGGACGCCAACGTCTGGCTTTCTGCCTGGATGTTGAGGTTTTCTTTGGCCTCGATGGCCTGGTGCAGGCCTTCGGACAAACGGCGCCCCGGCATGGTACGGCCGGTGTGTTCGTCAACCAGTACGACCTGGCCGTCCTGCACGATGTATTCGACGTTGCGGTGGAACAGCTTGTGAGCACGCAGACCGGCGTAGACGTGAGTCAACAGGCCCAGGTTATGCGCCGAGTACAGGCTCTCGCCCTCGGCCAGCAGACCGATCTGGGTGAGCATGTCCTCAACGAACTGGTGACCGGCTTCATTGAGTTCGACCTGGCGGGTCTTTTCGTCAATGGTGAAGTGACCTTCTTTGGTCACCACGCCTTCCACTTCTTCGATGTGCTGGGTCAGACGCGGAATCAGCTTGTTGATTTCGGTGTACAGGCGCGAACTGTCTTCGGCCTGGCCGGAGATGATCAGCGGCGTACGGGCTTCGTCGATGAGGATGGAGTCGACTTCGTCGATCACGGCAAAATTGAGTTCGCGCTGGAATTTTTCTTCCATGCTGAACGCCATGTTGTCGCGCAGGTAGTCGAAACCGAATTCGTTGTTGGTGCCGTAGGTGATGTCGGCGGCATAGGCGGCGCGTTTTTCTTCCGGCGGCTGGAACGGCGTCACGACGCCGACGGTCAGGCCGAGGAATTCATACAGCGGGCGCATCCAGTTGGCGTCCCGGCGAGCCAGGTAGTCGTTCACCGTCACAACGTGCACGCCCTTGCCGGACAGCGCGTTGAGGTAAACGCCCAGGGTCGCTACCAGGGTCTTGCCTTCACCGGTACGCATTTCGGCAATCATGCCTTCGTGCAAGGTCATACCACCGATCAACTGGACGTCGAAGTGGCGCATGCCCATGACGCGCTTACCGGCTTCACGGGCGACCGCAAAGGCTTCGGGCAGCAGTTTGTCGAGGGTTTCACCTTTGGCTATGCGGGCCTTGAACTCTTGGGTCTTGGCGCGCAATTGCTCGTCCGAAAGAGCAACCATCTGCTCTTCGAGGGCATTGACCAGCTGCACCGTCTTGAGCATGCGTTTGACTTCGCGCTCATTCTTGCTTCCAAAAAGTTTCTTTAACAAAGGCGCAAACATATCGGCAGGTTCTTCCACACATAGGGATGGAGGGCGCACCGTCAGTGGCCCGAGCAGCCCTCACGGCCGCATGCGAACGCGCATTCTACCCGGAATCGTGGGTGAGGAAAGTGGCGTTGTTCCCCGATGCAGGCATGGGGCGGTGAGAGGGCTTGTTTAAAATAAGGGCTTTTACGCGAACTTCAACCCATGGAGCGCAGAAGTTACCGATTGATTTCGTTGGCTAAGTGTCGTCGACGCAGGGCCTGAGGGCCGGTCGGCGCTTTCTGCTAAGATGGCGGCTCTGTTACTTTAGGTGTCCAATCATGGCATTTCGCCCTGTCGCCGCCCGCGCCCCCGGCGTGTTGCTTCGCGAAGCCAAACCGTTGAAAGCCATTTTCGGCCATGCCCAACGCTTGGGCCTGTTGCAGCGTCTGCTGGAAAGCCAATTGCAACCGGCTGCACGCGAGCATTGCCGTGTCGCCTCTTGGCGCGAAGGCAACCTGCTGCTGATCGTGACTGATGGCCATTGGGCCACTCGCTTGCGCTATCAGCAAAAACGCCTGCAGCGTCAGTTGATGGCGTTCGATGAATTCGCCAACCTGACGCGCATTCAGTTCAAAGTGCAGCCGCCGACTGTCCAGCCAAGTACTGCCGTGCACTCGCACGACCTGTCGGTGAACGCGGCCGAAAGCATTCAGGCCACGGCCGAGGGCATCCGCGATCCGGGTTTGCGCGGCGCCCTTGAGCGGTTGGCTGCCCACGCCAAGCCCAAACCCTGAACATCTATTTGCGTTTGCTCCCCCCCAGTAGCGAGCCCAGCAACCCTCGCACCAACTGCCGCCCCATTTGATTGGCCGCCTGCTGCATCGCCGATTTAAGCGCCTTGCCCGCCGCCGTGCCGAGAAACGCCCCTGCCCTGTCGGTAAAACTTGGCGCTTCAGATGTCTGGCCGGCGTCTTCAGTCGGCCCTAGCTCTTTGCGTGCCATCAGCACTTCATAGGCCGACTCGCGATCAATCGGTTTGTCGTAGCGGCCCAGTAAGGGCGACGCGGCAACCAGTGCTACGCGCTCGACCTCGCTCAACGGGCCGATCCGCGATTGCGGCGGCGCCACCAAGACGCGCTGGACGACTTCCGGCGTGCCCTTTTCCTGCAAAGTGCCCACCAACGCCTCACCCGTACCCAATTCGGTCAACACCGACAAGGCGTCAAACGCCGGGTTGGGTCGAAAACCCTCCGCCACCGCCCGCAGGGACTTCTGCTCCTTGGTGGTGAACGCCCGCAATCCATGTTGAATCCGCAGGCCCAATTGTGCGAGCACGGTGTCGGGCAGGTCACCTGGGGATTGTGTGACAAAGTACACCCCTACCCCTTTGGAGCGAATCAGCCGCACCACCTGTTCCAAACGCTCTTGCAAGGCCTTGGGCGTATCGGCGAACAGCAAATGCGCTTCATCGAAGAACAGCGCCAGCAGCGGTTTGTCCGCATCGCCGCGCTCCGGCAGTTGCTCGAATAACTCGGCTAACAGCCACAGCAGGAATGTCGCGTACACCTTGGGTGCCTCATGCACCAGGCGGCTGGCATCCAATAGATGGATGCGGCCGCGCCCATCGGCATTGGGTTGCAGGATGTCTTCAAGCTGCAACGCCGGCTCGCCGAACAATGCCTCGGCACCCTGCTGCTCCAGCACCGCCAGGCGTCTCAACAGGGCCTGGCTGGAGCCGGTGGTCAGCAGTGCCGCGTCTTCGCCCAACAGCTCGGGGTGATAGCGCAGGTGGTTGAGCAGCGCCTTCAGATCTTTCAGATCCAGCAGCAGCAAGCCTTCGCGATCTGCCACTTTGAACGCCGCGTATAACGCCGATTGCTGGCTGTCGGTGAGTTCCAACAGACTGCCGAGCAATAACGGGCCCATTTCGCTGATAGTGGTGCGCAAAGGATGACCGGACTGACCGTGGATGTCCCACAGCGTTACCGGATAAGCCTTGGCGGTGTAATTAAGGAAGGGCATGCCGGAGATACGCTCGGCCACCTTGCCCTGAGGGTTTGCCGCCGCCCCCAGGCCGCAGAGGTCGCCCTTGATGTCTGCAGCAAACACCGCCACTCCCGCATCACTGAACGCTTCGGCCAAGCGCTGCAGTGTGACGGTCTTGCCCGTGCCGGTAGCGCCGGCAATCAGCCCGTGCCGGTTAGCCAGGCGCATGGCCTGGGCAATAGGATCGCCGGACAGGTCAGCGCCGATAAGAAGTTGCGTGGAGTCAGGCATTTCGTCACCTAAGGTTAATCTTTAATGCGGCAAGGTCGATACAGACAGAGTGAGACCCATAAAGTCGAAAAATAGGTCAGATAGTTCCCACAGGGACCACGGAACTGCGACAACAAATAGCACACCTTTTTTCCTACTGTCATTTCGCGCATCCCATAAGGACGCGCTTTGGATATAAAGACCTTAGCGGACCCTACAAGCCATGAATAAAAACCTGCGTTTCAGCCACAAAATCCTGCTTGCAGCCTCCCTTATCGTCATCGCCGCCTTTGCGTTATTCACGTTGTACAACGACTACCTGCAACGCAACGCCATTCGCGACGATCTGAACAATTACCTGCATGAAATGGGCGATGTCACCGCGAGCAACATCCAAACCTGGCTGACTGGGCGTATTGCCCTGGTAGAAAACGCCGCCCAGAACATCGCGATCAATCCGGAACCGGGTGTCGTCGCCAGCCTGCTGGAACAGAAAGCCCTGACGTCCTCGTTCATGGCCACCTACGTGGGCGACAGCCAGGGCGCGTTCACCATCCGCCCCGACACCAAAATGCCGGATGGCTTCGACCCACGTGTGCGCCCCTGGTACAAAGGCGCGCAAAGCAGCAACGGTTCAACCCTGACTGAGCCTTATATCGACGCGGCGACCGGGCAATTGATCATTTCCATCGCCACCCCCAGCAGCAAGGGCAGCCAAAGCATCGGCGTGGTCGGCGGCGACCTGAGCCTGCAAACCCTGGTGGATACCATTGGCGCACTGGACTTCGGCGGCATGGGCTATGCCTTCCTCGTCAGCGCCGACGGCAAAGTGCTGGTGCACCCGGACAAAACCCTGGTGATGAAAACCCTGGCCGATCTGTATCCGAAAAATACACCCAAGATCAGCCGCGACTTCAGCGAAGTCCAAGCCAACGGCAAAGACAACATCGTGACCTTCACGCCGATCAAAGGCTTGCCGTCAGTGCAGTGGTACTTGGGTATCTCGGTGGATAAAGACAAATCCTTCGCCATGCTCAGCGAATTCCGCACGTCGGCAGTGATCGCCACCCTCATTGCGGTGGCCATCATTATCGCTCTGCTTGGCATGCTGATCCGTGTGCTGCTGCAACCGCTGCATGTGATGACCCGCGCGATGCAGGATATCGCCGACGGCGAGGGTGACCTGACACGACGTCTGACCATCCAGAATCACGATGAATTCGGCACTCTGGGTAATGCATTCAACCGCTTCGTGGAGCGGATTCACACATCGATTCGCGAAGTGTCCTCGGCCACCGAACACGTCAACGAGGTGGCGCTACGGGTGGTCAGTGCCTCCAATTCGTCGATGGTCAACTCCGACGAGCAGGCCAACCGCACCAATAGCGTAGCGGCCGCCATCAACCAGCTGGGTGCAGCCGCCCAGGAGATCGCCCGCAATGCAGCGCAGGCCTCTAACCAGGCCAGCGATGCGCGGCAGTTGGCGGAAGATGGTCAGCAGGTGGTCGAACGCAACATCAAAGCCATGACGGATCTTTCTTCGATGATTAGCGCTTCCAGCAGCAATATCGAAGCACTTAACAGCAAAACCGTGAATATCGGCCAGATTCTTGAGGTGATCACCAGCATCTCTCAACAAACCAACCTGCTGGCGTTGAACGCCGCGATTGAAGCCGCCCGTGCCGGAGAGGCCGGGCGCGGGTTTGCCGTGGTAGCCGATGAAGTACGCAACCTGGCCCATCGCACCCAGGAATCGGCGCAACAGGTGCAAACCATGATCGAAGAGTTGCAAGTGGGCGCGCGGGATTCGGTGACCACCATGAGCGAAAGCCAGCGCCACAGCCATGACAGCGTGGAAATCGCCAACCTGGCCGGCGAGCGTCTCAACAGCGTGACCCAGCGCATCGGCGAGATCGATGGCATGAACCAATCGGTCGCCACCGCTACCGAGGAACAGACGTCGGTGGTGGAGTCGATCAATATGGACATCACCGAGATCAACACCCTCAACCAGGAAGGCGTGGAAAACCTGCAATCGACCTTGCGCGCCTGTACCGACCTGGAGCAACAGGCCGCACGGCTCAAGCAATTGGTGGGCAGTTTCCGCATCTGACAGCTCTCGCCCTGGGCAGCGGCTCATACCGCCTCCCAGGGCGGCAGCAAGGCAAAACGTCGCACCCAACATCCCGACCGAACATCTATTCTTGCCTAATGTCCACGTTAGGAGAGCCTGGATAGGAGGGATGTTCATCGTGCATATCGCCGACATAACCATGTTCTACGCCCCGGCCAGTGGCGGCGTACGCACTTACCTGGACGCCAAGCACCGGCGCCTGACGCTCAAGCCGGGCATTCGCCACAGCCTGTTGATTCCCGGCGCCCACTTGAGCGAACAGGATGGGGTGTTCAAGGTACCCGCACCTCCCCTCCCCTTCGGCAAAGGTTATCGATTCCCGCTGCGGCTGACGCCATGGCGAAATGTCTTGCACGATTTACAGCCCGATCTGATCGAGGTCGGCGATCCCTATCTCACGGCCTGGGCCGCTCTGGATGCCAGGCGCCAGCTTGACGTGCCGGTTATCGGCTTTTATCACTCCGACTTGCCGTTGCTGGTAAGCAACCGCATGGGGCCGTGGTTCACGCCAAATGTTGAAGCCTATGTCAGCAAACTCTATGGGAATTTTGACCGAGTACTGGCGCCCAGCCAGGTCATGGCCGACAAGCTCATGGAGTTGGGCGTCAGAAACGTCTTTGTGCAGCCGTTGGGTGTGGATCTGCAGACGTTCACCCCGCAGGTACGCGACCCCGGCTTACGCGCTGAGTTGGGAATCGCTGAAGATACGCGACTGCTGATCTTCGCCGGGCGCGGTTCCAAGGAGAAGAACCTGCCGGTGCTGCTTAAGTGTATGAAGCGCTTGGGAGATCGGTATCACCTGTTGCTGGTGGGGTCCGGCATGCCGGCTAAGGTGCCGGAGAATGTCACCGTGGTCGACGGCTTCCAGCCGGCATCGCAAGTCGCGCGTTTAATGGCCAGTGCCGATGCCCTTCTGCATGGCGGCGATCAGGAAACGTTCGGCCTGGTCATTCTTGAGGCCATGGCCTGCGCCATACCAGTGGTCGCCGTGGCCGCCGGTGCCTTCACTGAAATCGTCGACGAGCATTGCGGCTTGCTCTGCGCCCCCAACAATCCACGAGCGATGGCCGATGCGGTGCGCGAGTTGTTCAGCCGCGATCCTCAGCGTCTCGGCGTACAGGCTCGACGCCATGTGGAGCAGCAGTATGCGTGGGACACCGTGGTCGAGAGCCTGCTGGGCCATTACTACGCGGTGCTCGATAGCCACAAACCGATGCTTGCCCATGGTTAAGCGCTCGGTAGTGCTGGTATTGCACGATGTGGCCCCGCAAACCTGGTCCGACTATCGCCCCTTTGTGGAGGCGGTGGACGCTCTGGGCGACATCCCCATCACTTGGTTGGTGGTTCCGGATTTCCATCATCACGGCACCTTGGCCGACCACGCCGAATTTCGCCGCCTGTTGGACCGCCGCGTGGCCAAGGGCGATGAATTGGCCTTGCACGGCTATTTCCATAGCGACGACCAGCCGCCACCGCGTACGCCCAAAGATTGGTTCATGCGCCGCATCTATACCCATGAGGGAGAGTTTTACCAGTTGTCAGAGGCCCAGGCCCTGCAGCGGTTAAGCGACGGCATCGAGGTCTTCCGACGCAACGACTGGCCTCTGCATGGGTTCGTCGCTCCGGCCTGGCTGATGAGCCAGGGTACCAAGGACGCCTTGCGCCAGTTGCCGCTGAGCTACACCAGCGACCCGCAACAGCTTTATCGGCTGCCCGACTTTACCCGCGTCGGCGCCCCAGGTTTGGTGTGGAGCGCCCGCAGCGCTTGGCGCCGAAGCCTGTCCAAACATCTCAGCGATCAACGGCAACGGCGCTGGCGGTCGGCACCGGTCATTCGCCTAGGCGTGCATCCGGTCGACCTGCGTCACGAAGGTGCTCGTCGCTATTGGCTCGATACCTTGCAACACCTACTGCAGACGGGGCGTACGCCATTGACCAAAGTGGACTGGCTCGCAACCCAGCCGTAATGCCCCGCCATGGCGACGGGACGAATGTTCAAGAATCTTGCTGATCAGACGCGGGCAGCTTCTCTGCCTCCTGCATCTGTTCCCACAACTGAGCCGCCCCTGGAAACTCGGTGCCGTCTTCGGCATCCAGCGCATCAGGATCGTAGCGACTCAAGCATCCCTCGCCCAACGTCGCAGGCGCTTTGGAGGTGGCTTTATCGAGTGGGTCGGTCATGGTGCAGTCCTGACGTGCGGATAAATAAAAAGGGCCTGGAACGATTTAACGCCCAGACCCTTCGATATTCAATCCGCGCTTGAATCAGAACACAACGGTCTTGTTGCCGTGCACCAATACGCGATCTTCGAGGTGGTAGCGCAGGCCACGGGCCAGAACCATCTTCTCGACATCGCGACCGAACCGCACCATATCTTCAATGCTGTCGCTATGGCTGACACGCACCACGTCCTGCTCGATGATCGGGCCGGCGTCCAACTCTTCGGTGACGTAGTGGCAGGTTGCGCCAATCAACTTCACCCCCCGCAGGGAGGCCTGATGGTAAGGCTTGGCCCCGACAAACGACGGCAGGAAGCTATGGTGGATGTTGATGACTTTGCCGGCATATTCGCGGCACAGTTCCGGCGGCAGGATTTGCATGTAACGCGCCAGTACCACGACATCGGCGTCATGATGCTTGACCAGGCGCGACACTTCGGCGAACGCCGGCTCCTTGTCCTGCGGGTTGACCGGCACATGGTAATAAGGGATGCCATGCCACTCGACCATGCTGCGCAGGTCGTCATGGTTGGAGATCACACAAGCGATCTCGCAGTCCAGCTCATCGCTGTGCCAGCGATGCAGCAGATCCGCCAGACAGTGGGATTCGCGGCTGGCCATCAGCACCACGCGTTTCTTCTGCTCGGTGTCGGTGATCTGCCAGGTCATCGAAAACTCTTCTGCGATCGGCGCAAAGGCCTCGCGGAAGGCTTCAAGACCAAAGGGCAGCGTGTCGGCACGGATTTCGTGACGCATGAAGAACCAACCGCTGAGGTTGTCCGAGTGATGGCTCGCCTCGGTGATCCAACCGTTATGGGAGGCCAGAAAGTTACTGACTTTGGCAACGATGCCGACCCGGTCCGGGCAAGCAATCACCAGCCGAAAAGTGCGCATTAGGGGGGAACTCCAGAACTTCGCAAAGGCCGCCATTCTAGCGATTGCGAAGAAAAACTGCAGTATTGGTTAACGTTTATTCTGATGGTCGGCCTGGCTTTGCCCCTTAATGCCCTATGCTTTTACCACCTTTATATGAATCAGGACTACATATGGAGTGCCCCTAGGAGTCTCACAGGTCTGATGTTTAGCATTACGTCCTTTTTAAATAACTCGATTGCAGGGCTGCACTACAAACACTCAAAGTAATTCACATAAAAGCATGCTTAAATGTTTACTTGGACAAACCGCCTGACTATTATTGGGCCACTCTCCCTGTCAATCAGCGCTCTACATAAGGTAGCCACATGTCTCTGATCACCCAATACCGTGCCAAAGAAGAAGCCATCAAAGAGCTGCAAGCCCAACTGGCAGCCATGGAAAAAGATGGCAGCCTGAAACGTGAAATGGAATTCGAAAGCAAGCTGCGCACCCTGATGGGCGAATACTCCAAATCCCTGCGTGACATCATCGCGCTGCTGGATCCGGATTCGAAAGTTAAAGCTCCTCGCGGCGCCGTGAAAACTACCGGCACCAAGCGTGCGCGCAAGGTCAAGCAATACAAAAACCCGCACAACGGCGAAGTGATTGAAACCAAAGGTGGCAACCACAAAACGCTGAAAGAGTGGAAAGCCAAGTGGGGCGGTGACGTGGTTGAAGGCTGGGCTACCCTGCTGGGCTAAGCTCACCGGGCTCATGCCAGATAAGCAACACATTAAAAACGCCAGCTTGCTGGCGTTTTTTTATTGCACGCACTATTGCGCGAAATCGACTACAGATTCACACGAGTCGCTAAAGCATCAGCATATTCCTGCCACTGCACCAGCACCTGCTGCTGAAACGGTGTCGCATTTACAGCCAACTCCTGACTGGCCTGCTTAAATGCATCCAAGGTAATTGGCGCACTCCATTGAGGGTCGGACAATCGTTGCTGACAGAAAAGTTTCCAGCGCTGTTGCTCCTCATTGTTCAGGGTGTCGGGAAAGTTACGCGCACGGTAGCGGAACAACAATTCAGGCAACCGCTGATCATCGAACGGCCACTGCTGACGCGCTAATTGAGCAGGCTCCGCCAAGCGGACTTGTTCACATAAGCGTCGATCACGATCACCAATAAAACCGTCATACAACTGCTGTTCCGGGTCTGTCGTCGAAGAAAATTCTTCCTGTGCATAAATGGCCGCCAACTTATCGCGCCAAACTTCTTGTGCGTCAGATAGCCGCAGCGCCCGCGCCTGGCAGACCTCCATGTCCAATTGCAGGCGTTCACGGTCTTCGGGGCGCAGCACGCTGAGCGGAGCAACCACCGGACAGCGGTTGATGTGCACCAGCTTGAGCGGCACCGGCAGCTCACCTTCGGGCAACTCGTCCCGGCGGGTGTAAAGGCGTTGACGCAAGGTCTCGGCATCCAGGTCCAGCAGCCCCTGCGGATCGAGCCCGAGGTCGCAGACGATCAACGCATTGCGGTTGCGCGGATGCCAGGCCAAAGGCAATACCGCGCCCAAATAATGGCGTTCGGCGGAGAACCGCCCGGAGATGTGCAGCATCGGCTGCAACAGGCGCACCTGATCCATCACCCGTTGCTTGCTGCGCAATTGGAAGAGCCAATCATAGAGCTTGGGCTGTTTCTCGCGGACCAACCGTGCCAGAGCAATAGTGGCGCGCACATCGGACAACGCATCGTGGGCCTGGCCATGGTCGATTCCATTGGCCGCAGTCAGGCGTTCCAGCTTGAGGGTCACGCGCCCGTCCTGCTGCGGCCACTCGATACCATCCGGGCGCAAAGCGTAGGCGGTGCGCACCACATCGATCAGGTCCCAGCGGCTGTTACCGCCCTGCCACTCGCGAGCATAAGGGTCGAAAAAGTTGCGATACAAGCTGTAGCGCGTCATCTCATCGTCGAACCGCAAGGTATTGTAGCCAGCGCCGCAAGTCCCAGGAGCGGCCAGCTCGGCGTGTACACGGGTCATGAAGTCGGCCTCGGCCAAGCCCTTTTGCGCCAGGATCGCCGGGGTAATACCGGTGATCGCACAGGCAGCGGGATGAGGCAGGATATCGTCGGCGGGCTGACAATAAATATTGAGCGCAGAGCCGATCTCGTTGAGTTCGAGGTCCGTACGAATTCCGGCTACCTGAAGAGGGCGATCACTGCGCGGATTGATGCCGGTGGTTTCATAGTCGTACCAGAAAATGGAGGTCACGGGCTGTTCCTGTACTGAAGATCGACAAAGTCTAGGCGTGGAACCACATCCGCGGCCAGCAGCAATTTAACTGTATAAACATCCAGCAAAATCTTGAATGGTTGCTTCCATCGCCGACACTGCTAGCATCCGTCTCTCCCAGCCGCTCTGCACTGCCAAGGATCGCAATGCCATCAACCCCACTGGATACGCGCTACCAGATCGAAACCCCGGAAGGTATCGACCTACCGTTGCGCCCGGCCGGCCTGGTACCCCGGGTATTGGCCTTTGCCTTCGACCTGCTGGCGCGCGGCGTGATCATGGGCGTGCTCATGGTGCCGCTGGCGTTGCTCGGCAATGTAGGTCTCGGCCTCGGCGCGTTGCTGCTGTTCCTGGTCAGTTGGTGGTACATGGTGCTGTTCGAAGTGCTTAACCAAGGGTGTTCGCCGGGTAAGCAAGTCATGGGATTGCGCGTGGTACAGGACGATGGCACACCCGTCGGCTGGTCGGCCTCGCTGATCCGCAACCTGCTGCGATTTGTCGACATGCTGCCTTTTGGCTACTTTCTTGGCGCCATCAGCTGCCTGCAACATCCCCATTTCAAACGCCTCGGCGACCTCGCCGCCGGCACGCTGGTGGTCTACCGCGAACGCCCTCTACCACGTCCTCAGATTCCTCAGGCGGCAGCCCTGCGCCTGCCCTTTGCCCTGGACCTGAATGAACAACGGGCCATTCTGGGTTTTGCCGAACGCCAGGGTGAATTGTCCGCTGAACGGGTACACGAACTGGCCGCTATCCTCGCGCCGTCCCTGCAGGTTTCCCCAGCTCGCGCGGCCCAACAGCTCAATGGCGTGGCCCGCGGCCTCCTGGGGCCAACATGAAGCAGAGCCTGTTCGAAAGCCGTCACCAACGCCAATGGCAAGCTTTTGCCGAACAACTCAATCGGTTGGAACAAGGCACGGCTAAAGCGAGCGATGTTGCCGACTTCCCTCATCAATACCGGCGCCTTTGCCAGCACTTGGCGCTGGCTCAGGAGCGCGGCTACAGCAGCTATCTGGTGGACCCGCTGCAGCAACTGGCCCTGCGCGGCCATCAGCAACTGTATCGTCATCGCAGCCAACTGGGCGCCAGCGTGCTGGGTTTTGTCCTGGCCGGTTTTCCGCGGCTGGTACGCGAACAGTGGCGCTTTGTAGCGGTGGCCAGCGTGCTGTTCTTTGGCAGCCTGCTGGGCATAGCGCTGCTGGTCTACCTGTTTCCCGAACTGATCTACAGCATCATCAGCCCCCAGCAGGTGGCTGAGATGCAGGACATGTACGACCCCGATGCCAGTCGCCTGGGCCGCGCCGCCGAGCGTGCATCGAGCGAGGACTGGATGATGTTCGGCTATTACGTGATGCACAACATTGGCATCGCCTTCCAGACATTCGCCGCCGGCTTGCTGTTTGGCCTGGGCAGCGTGTTCTTCCTAATCTTCAACGGGCTGATCATCGGCGCGGTGTCCGGACACCTGACCGAGATTGGTTACGGGCAGACCTTCTGGTCATTCGTCATCGGTCATGGTGCGTTCGAGTTGACAGCCATTGCCCTCGCCGGGGCAGCGGGTTTGCAACTGGGCTGGGCACTGATCTCGCCGGGGCGACTGACGCGGGGGGAATCCTTGAGGCTCGCGGCACATAAGAGCGTGCAATTGCTCTGTGGTGTCATGGTCTTCCTGCTGTTTGCCGCATTCATTGAAGCCTACTGGTCGTCCACCACGGTCATCGCGGCATGGGTCAAATACCTGGTGGGCGCCGTATTGTGGCTGCTGGTCGCGGCGTACCTGATCTTTGCAGGGCGGACTCAACATGCGCCTGAGTGATGCCAGCGTGGCGATTCGCCCGCGTACCGCCTGGGAAGCCATGGACCTTGGTGTCCTGATGGCCAGGGAACATCGTTTATTACTGACCGCCAGTTGGGCACTGGTGACCTTGCCGGTGTTCATTCTGCTCAGCGCAGCGCTGTGGAAGTACCCCTCCACCGCCATATTTCTGTTCTGGTGGTTCAAGCCGGCATTCGATCGCCTGCCGCTCTATATCCTGTCAAAGGCGCTGTTCGGTGACACGCCCAGCCTTAAACAGGCGGTACGCCAGTGGCCGCGTCTGCTCAAGGGGCAATTGTTGGCCAGCCTGACCTGGCGCCGCCTCAGTCTCAGCCGCAGCTTCGTCATGCCGGTCAGCCAGTTGGAAGGTCTGGATGGCCAGGCGCGTCAAAAGCGCCTGGGCGTTTTGCAACAGCGTGACGCCGGCGCCGCGCGCTGGCTGACCACCGTTGGAGTGCATCTGGAAATCGGGCTCTGGTTCGGTTGCATGGCCCTGTTCTACCTCTTCATTCCGCAAAACGTCGAGCAGAACTGGGATTGGCAGCGGCTCATACTGGCCACCAGTTCTGAAGGGCTGTGGCTGGAGCATCTGAGTAACGCGTTTTATGCCCTGATACTGGTGTTCTGGGAACCGATCTATGTGGCCTGTGGTTTCAGCCTCTATCTCAACCGCCGAACCGTGCTGGAGGCTTGGGATCTGGAACTGGTATTCCGGCGTCTGCGCCAGCGGCTGAGCAAAGCGGCCCCTCTGTTATTGCTGGTGATCGGGCTGACATTCCTACCCGTCAATCCGCCCGCCATGGCCGATGAATCGAAGCCGCTGAGCACTCAGAGTGCAAGCCAGTCAGTCAAGGCGCTGCTGGACAAGCCCCCGTTCAAGAACCCGGAAACCGTCACCCGTTATCGCTTTGGCGATGACAAACCCACCGTAAAGAACAAGGACCGCGGTGATAGCAAACTTCCAGCGTGGCTACAGGCGCTTCTGGACAACCTTAACAGCGATACCTTCAAGCATTTTGCCCAGGCTTTGGAAGTACTGCTATGGAGCCTGCTGATTGGCGGCCTGGCCCTAGTGGCGTGGCGCTATCGTGATTGGCTGCGCACTTTTGTCAGCCGGCGCGCGCCTGCCAGCCCCAAAGTCGTCAAGCCTGCCCCCACGCAACTGTTCGGCCTGGCGCTGGGCGCCGAGACCTTGCCCACGGATATTGCCAGCACCGCCGAGCAACTTTGGGCCACCCAGCCCAGGGAAGCTCTCGGTCTGCTTTATCGCGGCCTGTTGAGCCGTTTACTGCATGATTTCAACCTCCCCCTTAAAAGTGCCGACACCGAAGGGCAAGTGCTGGAACGCGTTCACCAACTGGAACAGCCGCAATTGCTGGCCTTCAGTGATGAACTGACCCGGCACTGGCAGAACCTCGCTTACGGCCACCGCCTTCCACCCACCACGATCCAGCAAAAACTCTGCAGCGATTGGCGTGCCCTGTTCAGTTCGGGGGGGCCCCAATGAACCGGCTTTTAATGTGGGCAGGGCTACTGCTGGTGTGTTTACTCGCAGCGGCTGGTTTTTATGCCTGGAGCAAAGCCACGCCCTACGACGAGGTAATCGACAGCGGGCCTTCCCCTGAAGCGCAAGCCAACCCTTATCTGGCCGCCGAACACTTTCTGCGTAAGCAGGGCCTGCCCGTGGACCATGCCTTTGGCCTTGATCGCCTGGCCGACCTCCCGTCTGAACACCATAGTCTTCTGCTACTGACGGAGCGCAGCAATATGTCTCCCCGTCAGGTTGAGCAGTTGCTGGACTGGACCCGCTCCGGCGGCCACCTGCTGGTGGTAGCAGAAGCCCTGTGGGATGAAGAAACCGGCAAAAGTGGCGATCTCTTACTCGACCGCCTCCAGATACGCCAAGTGCTCAGCGACGAGCCCGAAGAGCCCGCGCCAGCGCGCAAAAAGAAAACACCCGACCTGACCAGGCTCTATATCGATAATGAAACCGCCCCGGCCTATTTCGGTTTCGATACCGCTTT
This sequence comes from Pseudomonas sp. efr-133-TYG-23, assembly GCF_030209215.1. Classification (NCBI taxonomy): domain Bacteria; kingdom Pseudomonadati; phylum Pseudomonadota; class Gammaproteobacteria; order Pseudomonadales; family Pseudomonadaceae; genus Pseudomonas; species Pseudomonas sp. efr-133-TYG-23. The sequence goes on from NZ_JARVSL010000013.1 coordinate 95,661, forward strand.
CAACCTCACCGACCCCAAGCATCTGGCGCAATTTTCCGCCAACAGCGCCCGGTCGAGTCATCTGATGCAACTCGACCTCGGCCAGGGTCGTGTGACCGTGATCACCGACAGCGACCTGTGGAAAACCGCAAATATCGGTAAGCACGACAATGCCTGGCTGCTGTGGTACCTGACCCAGGGCACGGCCGTGACCCTCTTGGCCAACGGCGATGTGGACGATCTGTTCAGCCTGCTGCTGCGCTATTTCCCCCAGGCACTGGTAGCGCTGACGGCCTTGATCGCCCTGGCTCTGTGGCACGCGGGTATGCGCCAGGGACCTATCCAGGCACCCGCGCCCAAAGCTCGTCGGCAACTGCAGGAACATCTGAAAGCCAGCGCCGACTTCCTGCTGCGCCGCAATGGCCAACGCACGCTGGTGCAGGCCTTGCAACGGGATATCCTGCGCGCCGCCAGGCGTCGCCATCCCGGCTTCGAACACCTCGATGATGCACAACAGTGGCAGGTGCTCGAACACCTGACGCATCAACCTTCTCATGTCATCAGCCAGGCCCTCGGCCCACTCCCGGAAAAGCGGCTTTCCAGCGCCGATTTCAGCCGGCAGGTGGCATGCCTGCAAACCCTCAGGAATGCCCTATGAGCGATTTTCCAAGCGCCACCGCCCTGACCGGCGAAACCCTGCATCGCGCCAGCCAACAGGCCCAGGCCTTGCGCGTCGAACTGCGCAAGGCCGTTATTGGGCAGGATCAGGTCATTGATGATGTGCTCACCGCCCTGATCGCCGGCGGCCACGTATTGCTCGAAGGCGTACCCGGCCTCGGCAAGACCTTACTGGTACGTGCATTGGCACGCTGCTTCGATGGCGATTTCGCGCGTATCCAATTCACGCCGGACCTGATGCCCAGCGATGTCACCGGCCATGCCGTGTATGACCTGCACACCGAACAGTTCAAGCTGCGCAAAGGCCCGGTCTTCACCCACCTGTTACTGGCCGACGAAATCAACCGCGCCCCGGCCAAGACCCAGGCCGCTCTGCTCGAAGCCATGCAAGAGCGGCAAGTGACCTTGGAAGGCGAGGCGCTGCCCATCGGTCAGCCCTTCATGGTACTGGCCACCCAGAACCCCATCGAACAGGAAGGGACTTATCCCCTGCCGGAGGCCGAACTGGATCGCTTCATGCTCAAAGTGCGCATCGACTATCCAGAAGCGCAGCAGGAGTTGGATATGGTGCGCGAAGTCACGCGTTCATCGCGGGCCGATATGCTGGATGTGCAACCCTTGCGCACCGTGCTGCAGGCCGACGATGTCATGCAACTGCAACAGGTCGCCAGCGAACTGGCCCTGGACGAACACGTACTCGACTATGCCGTGCGCCTGGCGCGAGCGACCCGAAGCTGGCCAGGGCTGGCCATGGGCGCGGGGCCGCGAGCTTCCATCGCGTTGGTGCGTGGCGCCCGTGCCCGAGCCTTGCTACGCGGCGGCGAGTTCGTCACTCCGGATGACATCAAAGGGTGTGCCCTCGCGGTGTTGCGTCATCGAGTACGTATTGCGCCAGAACTGGATATCGACGGCCTGGAAGTCGACCAGGTACTCAAGCAACTGCTGGACCAGATCCCGGCTCCACGGCAATGAATCGCCCATGAAACCGACCCGTCTGCTATTGATCTGGCTCAGCGTGCTGCTGGGCCTGAGCATTCTGCTGGGTGCCACGGCAGCGCTGCAACTGAAGGTGCCCGACACACTCCACTCGGTGGCTTGGGGCTTGCTCCTGGCATTGTTACTGCTTGCCCTGCTGGATGCCCTGCGCCTGCGCCACCGGCCTACCCCGCGCCTGCAACGGCAAATGCCCGGCAGTCTGGCGCTGGGACGCTGGGGCGACGTTCGCCTGAGCCTGGAACACGCCTTTGCACAAACGCTGACGGTGCAGGTGTTCGACCATGTTCCCGATGGGCTGAGCGTCGACAACCTGCCGCAAACCATCGAACTACGCCCCGGTGAACGCAGTGAACTGGGGTATCGCCTGCGCCCCTTGCGCCGTGGCCACTTCCCATTCGACCGCTGTGAAATCCATATCCCCAGCCCTTTGGGGTTATGGTCGGCACGGCGCTTTATCGAGACCCAGGATGTCACCCGCGTATACCCGGATTTCGCACGGTTGTACGGCGCTCAATTACTGGGTGTGGATAACTGGCTGAGCCAACTGGGGGTTCGCCAGCGTCAACGACGCGGCCTGGGGTTGGAGTTTCATCAATTACGTGAATTTCGCGAAGGCGACAGCCTGCGTCAGATCGACTGGAAAGCCACCGCGCGACAACGCACACCGATCGCCCGGGAGTATCAGGACGAACGCGACCAACAGATCGTGTTCATGCTCGATTGCGGCCGCCGCATGCGCAGCCAGGACGATGAACTGTCCCATTTCGACCATGCCCTCAATGCTTGCCTGCTGCTCAGCTATGTCGCCTTGCGCCAGGGCGATGCGGTGGGGATATGCACGTTTGCTGGCGATCAGCCCCGCTACCTGGCGCCGGTTAAAGGCAGCGGCCAGTTGAATCTGTTGTTGAATGCGGTATACGACCTGGACACGACCCGCCGGTCGGCCGACTACCTCGCAGCGGCGAACCAATTGCTGGCTCGGCAAAAGCGTCGGGCGTTGGTGATCATCGTCACCAACCTGCGGGATGAGGACGATGAAGCGCTGCTGGCGGCCGTCAAACGTATCGGCCGCCAACATAGAGTGCTGGTGGCCAGTTTGCGCGAGGAGGTATTGGACCAATTGCGGCAGTCCCCCGTGCAAACCTTACCTGAGGCCCTGGCCTACAGCGGCACGGTGGATTACCTCACCAGACGCGACGAATTGCATGACCGGCTGGGCGCACATGGCCTGTCAGTACTGGATACCTTACCTTCGGAGATGGGCGCGGCCCTGGTGACTCGTTATCTGGGTTGGAAGAAAGCTGGTGTGTTCTAAAAGCTGAGCTCGGCACGACAGGGGCTCTGAAGCCCATGCCGAGTCGACAACGCTTGATGCTAGGCAGACGCCTGCAAAGGATCAAAGCTGAAGTAATGCACCAAAACGCTGATCAATTGCCCATATTCCTCACTGGCGCTGATGATGCGAAAGCCGGAATCGTAGTGCTGCGGGTTGATGTCTTCGTGACTCCACAAACACGTCGCGGTGAGATCAATGGCATGAAAGTCGCCATCCGCCGCAGGAATCTTTAACCGCAGCTCAAAATCCACATCAATCATCATGGGCAACAGGCTGATTAACATCAGTCCGTCTTCCGAGGCATTGCCCAGAAAACCAATGGGCTTGTCGGTAAGACGGTTAAACACTTGCAAGAAACTCGGTAATTGATGCCGCTCGATCCGTCGGTCGGTAAACATGGTGAGATCGCCATCCAGTGGCCATGACTCTGGCCGTGCCAGTGATTCGGAACGAGCATAAACGCTCGCTCTCCCTGGATCTCGGTGTGACAACACACTGCGTTGTGCACTAGACAGCCGCCGAATCCGGGCCCCTCATTCGTTCGAATAGAAACTTGTACAAACGATCATCCAAAGGATAGCCCAAGACTGGCAACGGGCCAGTTAACCAATAGCAAATATCCTTATAAAGAGGCAGGACGTGGTTGAGCCGCGCTGGCGCCTCGGTAGTGCCCCAGTTGTTGCAGGGTGTCGAGACGCGCGCGGGCGCGGTAGGCGTACTCGCTGGACGGGTATTGGGTAATGATGAACTGATAGGTTTGCACGGCATCGACGAACAATTTCTGCCGTTCCAGACACTGCCCACGCAACATCGAGACCTCCGGCTGCACGTACCGACGGCTGCGGCTTTCGCGGTCCACCTGGGACAATTCCAGGGTAACGCGCTGGCAATCACCGACCCCATAAGCCCGGTAGGCGTTATTCAAATGATGGTCCATCGACCAGCGGGTGCAGCCGACAACACTGACGGCCAGGGCAGCAACGAGCAAAATTCGCATGAGGGTTCTCCTGTCTTGTGGAGTGTATCGACCCTTCGTCGAAAATCTTCAAGGTCGTTCATCTTTTAGCCCGCCGCCAAAACAAGTGAATGTTCGATAAGTAGTGCAAACGAACAATGACTACAACGAAAGAGCATAGTAGCCTTCCTCAGCGCTTGAACTCAGGAGTCTGTGCATGTCCGTCCGTCGTACCAAAATCGTCGCCACCCTTGGCCCGGCCAGCAATTCGCCGGAAGTCCTCGAACAGCTGATTCTGGCTGGTTTGGACGTTGCCCGTCTGAACTTCTCCCACGGCACCCCCGACGAGCACAAGGCTCGCGCCAAGCTGGTGCGTGATCTCGCCGCCAAGCACGGCCGTTTCGTGGCGTTGCTGGGCGACCTGCAAGGCCCGAAAATCCGTATCGCCAAATTCGCCAACAAGCGAATCGAACTGAAGATCGGCGACACCTTCACCTTCTCCACCAGCCACCCGCTGACCGAAGGCAACCAGCAAGTCGTGGGTATCGACTATCCGGACTTGGTCAAAGACTGCGGCGTCGGTGACGAGCTGCTGCTGGATGATGGCCGCGTGGTCATGCGCGTCGACACCGCCACCAGCACTGAGCTGATCTGCACCGTGACCATCGGTGGGCCACTGTCCGACCATAAAGGCATCAACCGTCGCGGTGGTGGCCTGACCGCACCGGCCCTGACCGAAAAAGACAAAGCCGACATCAAGCTGGCCGCCGAAATGGAAGTGGACTACCTCGCAGTGTCCTTCCCACGCGACGCCGCTGACATGGAATACGCCCGTAAGCTGCGCGACGAGGCCGGCGGTACCGCCTGGCTGGTGGCGAAGATCGAACGCGCCGAAGCCGTGGCCGATGACGAAACCCTCGACGGGCTGATCAAGGCTTCCGACGCCGTGATGGTTGCCCGTGGCGACCTGGGCGTTGAAATCGGCGACGCCGAACTGATCGGTATCCAGAAAAAAATCATCCTGCACGCACGTCGCCACAATAAAGCGGTGATCGTCGCGACCCAGATGATGGAGTCGATGATCCAGAACCCGATGCCGACCCGCGCCGAAGTGTCCGACGTGGCGAACGCCGTGCTGGACTACACCGACGCCGTCATGCTGTCGGCCGAAAGCGCCGCCGGCCCGTACCCGCTGGAAGCCGTCCAGGCCATGGCGCGTATCTGTGTCGGTGCCGAAAAGCACCCGACCAGCAAAACCTCCAGTCACCGCATCGGCAAAGTGTTCGAAAGCTGCGACCAGAGCATCGCCCTGGCTGCGATGTACACCGCCAACCACTTTCCAGGCGTGAAAGCGATCATCGCTCTGACCGAAAGTGGCTACACACCGCTGATCATGTCGCGCATCCGTTCGTCGGTACCGATCTACGCGTTCTCCCCGCACCGCGAAACCCAGGCCCGCGCGGCCATGTTCCGGGGTGTCTACACCGTACCGTTCGACCCGGCGTCGTTGCCACCCCATGAAGTGAGCCAGGCGGCCATCGACGAGCTGCTCAAGCGCGGCGTTGTGGAGAAAGGCGACTGGGTCATCCTGACCAAGGGCGACAGCTACAACACGATCGGCGGCACCAACGGCATGAAGATCCTGCACGTTGGCGACCCAATGGTCTGAGTGATCGGTCGCTGAAAACAAAAGCCCTGTCATGCAAGTGACGGGGCTTTTTGCTTTTCGTGATAGAGGGCCTTGCTTACGATCAGCGTCGAGTAACGAACCCCGACAACGCCGCAATCGCCTCCGGCGACCTTAACCGTTGGGTAAACAACGCCCCCTCCTCTTCGATCACCTGACGCAACTGCTCGCGGTCCACGCTTTTCATCAATTGCTTGGTGATCTGCACCGCGCCCGGCGCCAAGGTGTCGAAACGCTCAGCGATTTGCCTGGCTTTGGCCAACGTCGCCTCACCACTGCCCAAGGCTTCGGTGGCGATACCCCATGCCGCGGCCTGCTCACCGGTAAAACCTTCGCCCAACAGCAACAGCTCGGCGGCTTTGGCGTGCCCCAGCAATCGCGGCAGGATCAGGCTGGAACCGAACTCAGGGCACAGCCCCAGGTTGACGAACGGCATGCGCAAATGCGCATCACGACTGACGTACACCAGGTCGCAGTGCAGCAGCAGGGTCGTACCGATGCCTACCGCTGCTCCGGCCACGGCGGCGATCACCGGTTTGCGACAGTTGAGCAGGCTCTTCATAAAGTGAAACGGCGGGGTGTCCAAGTCGCTGGGCGGCTGGTCGAGAAAGTCGCCGATGTCGTTGCCAGCGGTAAAGCATTCGCTGCTGCCTTGGATCAGTACGGCATTGATCTGCGGGTCAGCATCGGCCTGTTCCAGCGCCTCGGCCAAGCGGGTGTACATGGCGCGGGTCAGGGCGTTCTTCTTGTCCGGGCGATTGAGCTGCAGGGTCAGCAGCCCGCCGTCACGTTGCTGGAGGATGGCGTCGGTCATGGCGAGTCTCGCGGCGGTGGAATTCAGCGCTCAACCACGGGGCAGGAACACATCAGCCAGCAGTTGATTGCGCGGCAGCCCGGCCAGGAACAGACGCTTGGAAAACGCTTCGACACTGGCAGGACTCCCGCAGAGTAAGGCCAGGGTTTGCCGGGAAACAAGCCGCAGTTGCGCCAATGCCTGGATCAACTCAGCCGCGGCCCACAGCTCCACGGTCAACTGCGGGTGACGGGCGGCCAGCGCCGCCAGGGGTTCGGCCAGATAATGGCCGGTGGTGTCATGGGCCAGGTGAATCACGCGGATGGGCCCTTGATGATCCTGGCGCAACGCCTCACGCAACACGCCCCACAAAGGGCCCAGCCCTGTCCCCGAGGCCAACAGCCATAGCGGCCGGGATTGCCAATCAGGGTCATAGTGCAAGGCGCCGCCGCGCAATTCGCCCAGGACCAAACGCTCGCCGACCCGCAACCGGCGGGCGATATCGCTGAATTGACCGGGCTGGCGGCAATCGAGATGAAACTCCAGGAACCCGTCCTCCTGGGGCAAGCTCGCCAGGGAATACGGCCGCGCCACCTGCCCCGCCCACAGCACCAGGTGCTGCCCGGCCCGATAACGCAGGTTGTGTTGCGCTTGCACGCGCAGGCGCAAAACGCTCGGGGTCAACCAGTCTGTCGCCACGACCTGGGCCGTTACGCCATCGCGCAGCGGATCAAATGTCTCGACCTGCACGTCCCCGCTCACCTGACATTGGCACGCCAGGCGCCAGCCGTCCTGACGTTGCGCAGGGCTCAAAGCCTCCGGCTGGCGATCATCCACCTCGCCCTCGCACCGTACCAGGCACGCATGGCAACTGCCGGCCCGGCAACTGTAAGGCACGGCCACGCCCGCCTGGTTCAAGGCATCCAACAGGTTACTGCCGGTAGGTACCGACCAATGGCGTTCGCCGACGTGCAGTTCAGGCATGGAACATCTCGCATCAAAAGGCGCACACAGGGAATCACGCTCGGCACAGTTTGACCATAGTCGGGTGTATCGGCCACCGCGCCGGGTTATACTGCCGCGCCTTTTTAGCGTCGCGCCTGCACCACTTGGCGTGCCTTGGAAAGGTGGCCTCAGCCGACCGATGCACCCCACTGATGCCACCTTTATTGAATGTTCCCGTCTTATAGAGGAGCGCGACTCATGACCGTGATCAAGCAAGACGACCTGATTCAGAGCGTTGCCGACGCCCTGCAATTCATTTCCTACTACCACCCCGTGGATTTCATCCAGGCGATGCACGAAGCCTACCTGCGCGAAGAGTCGCCAGCGGCCCGTGACTCCATGGCCCAGATCCTGATCAACTCGCGCATGTGCGCCACCGGCCATCGCCCGATCTGCCAGGACACCGGTATCGTCACCGTGTTCGTGCGTGTGGGCATGGACGTACGCTGGGATGGCGCCACCATGGGCCTGGACGACATGATCAACGAAGGTGTGCGTCGCGCCTACAACCTGCCGGAAAACGTCCTGCGTGCCTCGATTCTCGCCGATCCGGCCGGCGCGCGTAAAAACACCAAGGACAACACCCCTGCGGTCATCCACTACTCCATCGTTCCGGGCAACACCGTGGAAGTGGACGTGGCGGCCAAAGGCGGCGGCTCCGAGAACAAGTCGAAAATGGCCATGCTCAACCCGTCCGACTCGATCGTCGACTGGGTGCTCAAGACCGTTCCGACCATGGGCGCCGGCTGGTGCCCACCTGGCATGCTCGGCATCGGCATCGGCGGCACCGCCGAGAAAGCCGCCGTGATGGCCAAGGAAGTGTTGATGGAATCCATCGACATCCACGAGCTGAAAAAACGCGGCCCGCAGAACCGTATCGAAGAGATGCGCCTGGAGCTGTTCGAGAAGGTCAACCAACTGGGCATCGGCGCCCAGGGCCTGGGTGGCCTGACCACCGTGCTCGACGTGAAGATCATGGATTACCCGACCCACGCAGCCTCGTTGCCGGTGTGCATGATCCCCAACTGCGCCGCCACCCGTCACGCGCACTTCGTGCTCGACGGTTCGGGCCCGGCGTCGCTGGAAGCGCCACCGTTGGACGCCTACCCGGAAATCGTCTGGGAGGCCGGCCCTTCGGCCCGCCGCGTCAACCTTGACACCCTGACCCCGGAAGACGTGCAGAGCTGGAAACCGGGCGAAACCGTATTGCTCAACGGCAAGATGCTCACCGGTCGCGACGCGGCGCACAAGCGCATGGTCGAGATGCTGAACAAGGGTGAAACCCTGCCAGTGGACCTCAAGGGTCGCTTCATCTACTACGTCGGCCCGGTTGATCCAGTGCGCGAAGAAGTAGTCGGCCCAGCCGGCCCGACCACCGCCACGCGGATGGACAAGTTCACCCGTCAGATCCTTGATCAGACCGGCCTGTTGGGCATGATCGGTAAATCCGAACGCGGCCCGACCGCCATCGACGCGATCAAGGACCACAAAGCCGTGTACCTGATGGCCGTGGGCGGCGCTGCCTACCTGGTGGCGCAAGCTATCAAGAAGTCCCGCGTGGTGGCTTTCGCAGAACTGGGCATGGAAGCGATCTACGAGTTCGAGGTCAAAGACATGCCGGTCACCGTGGCGGTGGACAGCAAGGGCGAATCCGTCCACATCACCGGTCCTGCCATCTGGCAGAAAAAGATCAGTGAAAGCCTGGCGGTAGAAGTGCAATAAGCACTGCCTGAGCGACAGAAAAAGCGACCGCTGCGATCAGCACGGTCGCTTTTTTATTGCCTGCCGATTTCTCAGCGCCGGGCTTGCCGCAAAACCTGCGCAACCTGCCCATTTACAATAACCTGGCGCACCCCAAGACCGCTGCTGCTCATGCTATGGTGCACTCCCCTTACCGTGCCTGTTCATCACCGTATGATCGTGATCCCTCGCCCCCTGCGTCTGAGCTTCTACTCCCTGCTGATCATCGCCGGTGCGGTACTGGCCGCCGCCCTGGCCACGCGGCATGCCGAACGCCAGGCCCTGGTGGACGATGCCGCCCGTGCCAATCAGCAATTGGCGCTGTATGCCAACTCCCTGCACACCCTGATCGAACGCTACCGCGCCCTGCCTGCGGTGCTGGCGCTGGATTCGGAAATGATCAACGCCTTGAAAGGTCCGCTGGACAGCGCCACCCAGGACTTGCTCAACCGCAAGCTGGAACGCATCAACGGCGCCGCGCAGTCGTCCACCCTGGAATTGATGGATCACACCGGTCTGGCCGTCGCGGCCAGTAACTGGAACTTGCCGAGCAGTTATGTTGGCCACAACTACGCATTCCGGCCTTATTTCAGCCAGACCCGCAGCCAGGGCACCGGGCGTTTTTATGCGGTGGGGGTGACCACGGGCATTCCCGGCTATTTCCTTTCCAGCGCGGTACTGGACGAGCACGAGCAGTTCCTCGGCGCCATGGTGGTCAAGCTGGAGTTTCCCGAGCTTGAGCGCGAATGGGCCCAGGGCAATGATCTGCTGCTGGTCAGCGATGCGCGTGGCATCGTATTTATCGCCAACCAGCCGGGCTGGCGCTATCGCAACCTGCGACCGCTGTCGGACAGCGACCTCGCCGAACTCAAGGCCACCCGCCAATACGATAAGAAACAGCTGCAGCCGCTGGACACTCAGCCCCTGCAACGCTTCGACGAAAACAGTCACCTGATGCGCGTCAACGGCCCAGACGGCAGTGCCAATTACATCTGGGAATCCCTGCCGCTGAAGGCCGAAGGGTGGACCTTGCACCTGTTGCGCAAACCCCAGTTCGCTTTCGAAGACCAACGCAATGCCGGCCTGGCTGCTGCCGGTTCGTGGCTGGCGCTGGTGTTTCTGGTGCTGTTCCTGACCCAGCGTTGGCGCCTGGCACGCCTGCGCCAGCGCAGTCGCCAAGAGCTGGAGCGCCTGGTGGAAGAGCGCACCCAAGCGCTGCGCACCGCTCAGGACGGCCTGGTGCAGTCCGCCAAGCTGGCCGCCCTGGGGCAGATGTCGGCGGCCCTGGCCCATGAAATCAACCAGCCGCTGACAGCCCAGCGCATGCAACTGGCCACCCTGCGCCTGCTGCTCGACCATGGCCGCGTGGACGACGCCTACAAGGCTCTCACGCCGCTGGACGATATGCTCACGCGCATGGCCGCGCTCACCGGCCATCTCAAGACCTTCGCGCGTAAAAGCCCCAGTGGCCTGCGCGAACGCCTGGACCTGGCCACCGTGGTCGACCAATCCCTGCACTTGCTCGACGCGCGCCTGCGCGACGAAAGCATCGGCACTGTGCTGGACCTGACCCGCCCTGCCTGGGTACGCGGCGACGCGATCCGCCTGGAACAAGTAATGATCAACCTGCTGCGCAACGCTCTGGATGCCATGGCCGACAAACCGCGCAAGCGCCTGGAAATCCGCCTGCACGCCGACCAGCAGCTGTGGCAGTTGACCGTCAGCGACAGCGGCGGCGGCATTGCCGAAGAACACTTGAACAGTGTGTTCGACCCGTTTTTCACCACCAAACCGGTGGGCGACGGGCTCGGCCTGGGGCTGGCGGTGTCCTACGCCATCGTGCACGAACTCGGCGGACGCCTGATCGCCGCTAACCGAGGCGACGGCGCGGTGTTCACCCTGACCCTGCCCATCGCGCTGGAGACGCCGGACCTATGTTGAACGCGGTAATTGTGGTCGACGACGAAGCCAGTATCCGCACGGCCGTCGAACAATGGTTGAGCCTGTCCGGTTTTGAGGTGCAATTGTTCAGTCGCGCCGAGGAATGCCTGGCACAACTGCCCAGGGACTTTGCCGGAGTCATCCTCAGTGACGTGCGCATGCCCGGGCTCAGCGGCTTGGAACTGCTGGCCGAAGTGCAGCGGCGCGATGCGGACCTGCCGGTGATTCTGCTCACCGGCCATGGCGATGTGCCGATGGCCGTGGAAGCCATGCGCGACGGCGCCTACGACTTTCTGGAAAAGCCCTTCAGCCCCGACGCCTTGCTCAACGGCCTGCGCCGCGCCTTGGACAAGCGCGGGCTGGTCCTGGAAAACCGCCGCCTGCACCAGCAGGCCGGGCAGCGCGCGCAGTTGGAATCGAGCTTGCTCGGCATGTCCCGCGCGTTGCAGAACCTGCGCCGCCAAGTGCTGGATCTGGCGGCGCTACCGGTCAATGTGCTGATCCGTGGCGAGACCGGCAGCGGCAAGGAACTGGTCGCTCGCTGCCTGCATGATTTCGGTCCACGGGCGAAAAAGCCGTTCGTGGCGCTCAACTGCGCGGCGATCCCCGAGCAGCTGTTTGAGGCCGAACTGTTCGGTCACGAAAGCGGCGCCTTTACCGGGGCCCAGGGCAAACGCATCGGCAAACTGGAATACGCCCATGGCGGTACGCTGTTTCTCGACGAAATCGAAAGCATGCCCTTGGCCCAACAAGTCAAACTGCTGCGGGTACTGCAAGAGCAGAAGCTGGAGCGCCTGGGTTCCAACCAGAGCATCCCTGTGGACCTGCGCATCATCGCCGCGACCAAACCCGATTTGCTGGAAGAGGCCCGCGCCGGACGTTTTCGCGAAGACCTGGCGTATCGCCTGAACGTCGCACAGTTGCGCCTGCCGCCGTTGCGCGAGCGGCGCGAAGACATTCCCCTGCTCTACGAGCACTTCGCCCAGAGCGCCGCCGAGCGCCTTGGGCGCCGTGTCGAGCCCTTGAGCGGCGCGCAGTTGGGGCGCCTGCTCAGCCATGACTGGCCGGGTAATGTGCGGGAGTTGGCCAACGTTGCCGAGCGCCAGGTGCTGGGCCTGGGCGAGCCGGAAACGGACACTGTCGAAACCGGGCAATCCCTGGCGGCGCAGCAGGAAGCCTTTGAAGCGCAGTGCCTGAAAGCCGCGTTGAGCCGACATAAGGGCGATATCAAAGCGGTGCTCGCGGAACTGCAACTGCCGCGGCGCACCTTCAATGAAAAAATGCAGCGCCACGGCCTGACCCGAGAAATGTTTCTGCCGGACGAATGAGCGGATTTCCGCTCATCACCACCAAAATCATCAGCGACTTTTCGCTCAAAAATTTCCTCAAACCCTTCTAAACCGGGCCTTCATCCCCTTGGCACAGCTCCTGCTATAGCCCCAGCCAGGCAACGCTCGCGCTGCTCCATAAAAACAACTAGATGAAGGATCCTTCGATGGATAACTCCAACACCCTGTCTGCGGGGTCGGTGGCCGCGCCGGCCAAAGAACGCACCACCACCAGCCGGATCAAATCGATCTTCAGCGGCTCGGTGGGCAACATGGTCGAGTGGTATGACTGGTACGTCTATGCCGCCTTCTCGCTGTACTTCGCCAAAGCCTTCTTCCCCAAAGGCGACACCACCGCCCAATTGCTCAACACCGCCGCGATCTTCGCCGTGGGCTTCCTGATGCGCCCGATCGGCGGTTGGCTGATGGGCTTGTATGCGGACTACAAAGGGCGCAAGGCCGCGCTGATGGCCTCGGTGCTGCTGATGTGCTTCGGCTCGCTGATCATCGCCCTCAGCCCCGGCTATGAAACCATCGGTGTCGGCGCGCCGATCCTGCTGGTGTTTGCCCGGCTGCTGCAAGGCTTGTCGGTGGGTGGTGAATACGGCACCTCGGCCACCTACCTCAGCGAGATGGCAACCAAGGAACGCCGTGGTTTCTTCTCCAGCTTCCAATACGTAACCCTGATCTCCGGCCAGCTCATCGCACTGGCGGTGTTGATCGTGCTGCAACAAGTGCTGACCACCGAACAACTCTACGCCTGGGGCTGGCGTATTCCGTTCGCCATTGGCGCCCTGTGTGCCGTGGTCGCGTTATACCTGCGTCGTGGCATGGAAGAAACCGAGTCGTTTACCAAGAAGGAAAAAGCCAAGGAAAGCGCCATGCGCACCTTGCTGCGTCACCCCAAGGAATTGATGACCGTGGTCGGCCTGACCATGGGCGGCACCCTGGCCTTCTACACCTACACCACTTACATGCAGAAGTACCTGGTGAACACCGTCGGCATGAGCATTTCCGACTCCACCACCATTTCGGCGGCGACGCTGTTTCTGTTCATGTGCCTGCAACCCATCATCGGCGGGCTGTCGGACAAGATCGGTCGCCGCCCCATTCTGATTGCCTTCGGCATCCTCGGTACGCTGTTCACCGTGCCGATCCTCACCACCTTGCACACCATCCAGACCTGGTGGGGAGCGTTCTTCCTGATCATGGCGGCGCTGATCATCGTCAGCGGCTACACCTCGATCAACGCGGTTGTCAAAGCCGAACTGTTCCCCACCGAAATCCGCGCCCTGGGCGTGGGCCTGCCGTATGCACTGACCGTATCGATCTTCGGCGGGACCGCTGAATACATCGCGCTGTGGTTCAAGAGCATCGGCATGGAAACCGGTTACTACTGGTACGTGACCGCCTGCATCGCGGTGTCGCTGATGGTCTACGTGACCATGAAAGACACTCGCAAACATTCGCGGATTACTACGAACTAACGGTTGCGTGCAGTAACAAATGTGGGAGCGGGCTTGTCCCCTCCCACATCTAGGGTTCCCACCTTTTCTGCAAGGTGGCCATCTCATTATTTTGAATCAGGACACCTCTGCTATTGGGCTCCGGCCATACCGCCGCTGTGCATACGACGCCCCAGCAATCATCACCACCAGCACCGCCGCCAATACCGCCGAGGACCCAATGGTGCCGAAATCCAAGCCGCCTTTTTCATAGGGCTTGGTCAAGAAGTCGCCCAAGGTCGCACCAAACGGCCGGGTCAACACAAATGCCACCCAGAACAACAGCACCGACGAGATTTGGGTGAAGTACTTGAGCGCTACCACCGCTGCGATGGTCGAGCCAATCAGCAATGCTCCGCCAGCGAAGCCCAACCCCGAATCATCCGCCAGGAAGTCGCCCAGGGCCGTGCCCAGGGTGTTGGAAAACAGGATGGCCATCCAATAGAACAACTCGCCTCGGAACGTCTGCACCTTGTTCACGTTCAGTGAGTCGCCACTGAGGTGCCACAGGGCGAAGATGATCATCAGTATCACGATCAGAATCATCGAACCGGTGGCGTAACCCAGGCCCAGGGTGCGATCCATGAAGTCGGACATAGTAGTGCCTGCAGTGCTGGTGGATAAAATCACGATCCAATACAGCACCGGGTTGTAGGTTTTCGACCAAAGTTGTGTCACCAGAGTGACCAGGAACACGCTGATCAAAATCATCGAGCTAAGGGCGTAACCGACGTTGAGGGTCATCGATAGCAAGTCACCCGCGGTTTCGCCCAGGGTGGTTGCGCAGATTTTCATGACCCAGAACGCCAGGGTGATCTGAGGAAGTTTATTCATGCGGTAGAAGGCTCCGAGGCTCAGTCTTATAAGAGGTGTCGACCTTGGCGCAGACTGAACGGGCCGCTGTGAAAAAGAGGTGGACGCTGAATGAAAATTCTATGGGCGGATGGAAATTCGTCGCTATGGATTGCACTATGGCTGCCTTCCAGAACCCCGCAGCAGGAACCCGGCCATGCCTGACGATATCCACTTCTACGAACCCGCCAACGGCCACGGCCTGCCTCATGATCCGTTCAATGCCATCGTCGGTCCCCGGCCGATTGGCTGGATTTCGTCCCACGACCAAGCAGGCCGCCTGAACCTGGCGCCCTACAGTTTCTTCAATGCGTTCAATTACGTTCCGCCGATCATTGGGTTCTCCAGCGTTGGGCGCAAAGACAGCCTGAACAATATCGAACAGACCGGCGAGTTCGTCTGGAACCTGGCGACTCGCCCACTGGCCGAGCAGATGAATCAGAGCTGCGCGGCGGTGGCGCCCGAGGTGGATGAATTTGCGTTATCCGGCCTGACACCGGTGGCGTCGAAGATCGTCAGCGTGCCACGGGTGGGTGAAAGCCCGGTGTCGTTCGAATGCAAAGTCACCCAGATCATCCAGCTGCAACGCGCCGATCAAACCCTGGTACCGAGCTGGTTGGTGCTGGGCGAAGTGGTTGCGGTGCACATCGCCAAATGGCTGCTCAAGGACGGCATCTACGACACGGCCGCGGCCGAGCCGATTCTGCGCGGCGGTGGCCCGGCGGACTACTTCCAGTTGGGCCCGGAGGCGCTGTTCAAGATGTACCGCCCAGGCGCCAGCAAACCCTGACTGAAATAACCGAAGGCCCCTGCCGCAGTTTTAGCTGGCGCCATTCGCCCAGGTCAGTTGACCCTCTTCATCGACATCGACCAACTGCTCAAGCTGCACGACGGCCGCATCATCGGCATCCGAAGCGGTCTTGAACGTCTGCCCGTCGAGGATCTTGTGAAACCGTGGGGCGCCCATGCCGTCCAGCGCCTTCACGGCGACGGCGGCGCTGTAGCCCCCTTCCCCCGGTACAACAGCGGAAACGGCTTCGTGATGGGCAAATTGTTTACGTGCCATATTGCAGGTCCTGGCCAATGAAAAGTCGGCCATTCTAAACCGCTTCAACCGGCGAGTTGCAGGTACTCGCCATAGGCGTGGGCGGCGGACGCATCGGTGAAGGTCTGGAAGTCCATGCTGCGCACGACCATGTCGTTCAACAGCTCGGTAAAGATCATCAGGGCCGGCGAGTTGAAGTAAGCGCTCATCGCCTGCTCACTGCTCCAAAAACCTGAGACCAACCACACATCGGGGTCGACCTGGGAATGCTGCAACGAGAATTGCAGACAACCCTGCGCCTGACGGCCCGGTTCGATCAAACTGCTCAAGCGTGCACCCAATTCGGTGCTGCACCCGCTGCGGGCGCGGATAAAGGCCATATGGCTTGCGGGAATGGGGGTGGACATATTCGACTCTCCCGTTGAGAAGTGATGCTCGGCAAGCACTGTGAGGGGCGTGTTGCCACAGGATCAACAATAGCGGCGCGGGCGCGTAGTCGGTTAGTCGATTCCTGCCAGCTTATTGCACAATCCTGCGAGAAGCCTGAAACCGCTGTGCAGACCCGCGGTTTCAGGCAAAGCAAGAACGCCATATTACAGGCCCGTGACCGGTAACGGGCTTGCCTGATTCACGACAGGCCGCAGGATCAGGCAAGGATTGTGCAGAATCGACCTAACACTTTTTCAATAGCCGCCACTAAGCTGAGCTCCATCCAAGCACCGCCCAGAGGACCTCCCATGCCGTCGCTCGACCACCTCTCCCCGCCCCTCGATGCCGAGATGGAAAAACAGCGTGCCGAACTCGCCAGCATCGTGCATCGGCATACCTGGGAAGACGGCTCTTACGGCACGGCAATTACTTCGCTGTTCATGAACCGCCACAACACGCCGCGGGATTTCGCGCCGGTGCTGGTGGAGCCCGCGCTGTGCATCCTCGCCAGTGGCAGCAAGGAAGTGCGCCTGGCCGACGAGGTCTTCGCCTACGACCCCCTCAATTACCTGGTGTTCTCGGTGGCGATGCCGGTGGCCGGGCGGATCATCGACGCCACACCCGAGGACCCGAACCTGTCGGTGCGTATCAATATCGACCCGGCCCAGTTGACCGCCCTGATCGCCGAAGCCGGCCCCATGGGCGTGCCCACGCGCCCGACCTCCCGCGGGATGTACGTGGACCGCATCGACACCCAGCTGCTCGACGCCGTGCTGCGCCTGGCGCGTTTATTGGACACGCCCAAAGATATCGCCATGCTCGCGCCGTTGATCAACCGGGAGATCCTCTACCGCTTGCTGCGTGGGCCGCAGGGCTATCGGCTGTATGAAATTGCCGTGGCCAACAGCCAGAGCCATCGAGTCAGCCAGGCGATCAAATGGCTCAACGGCAACTATGAGCAACCCCTGCGCATCGATGACCTTGCCAAGGAAGTGAACCTGAGCGTGTCGACCTTGCACCATCGCTTCAAGGCGATCACGGCAATGAGCCCGCTGCAGTACCAGAAGCAGCTGCGTTTACAGGAAGCGCGACGCCTGATGATCGCCGAAGGGTTGGAAGCGTCGGCGGCAGGCTATCGGGTGGGGTATGAAAGCCCATCGCAGTTCAGCCGCGAGTACAGCCGCTTGTTCGGCGCACCACCGCTACGGGATCTGGCGCGGCTGCGCCAAAGCATCTGACACACGAGAGAAAACCATTGCGGCCGAGGGCGTGCTCGATAGCAGTGCGTCGGCGGCAAATGGGCTGACTGAGCCACTGCTATCGGGGGCAAGTCGAATCGTCGCACCGCCCCTCCCATATTTGTCCGGTAGTCTTATCAGTCCAGGGTTCGGGGCAGTTGCAGGGTGACGCGCAAGCCGCCCTCGCGCAGGTTCTGCAAACTCACTTCGCCGCCATGGCTGTGGGCGATGTTGCGTGCGATACCCAACCCCAGGCCGTAGCCTTGTTGCTGGCCGGCGAGGCGAAAGTGCGGTTCGAAGACTTGCTCCAGACGCTGCTCCGGCACACCGGGGCCTTCATCGTCCACATGCAGGATGAACTGCACGCCATCGTCCTCGATATGCAGATGAGCGTTTTGCCCGTACTTCAACGCGTTGTCGATCAGGTTGCCGATGCAGCGCTTGAGCGCCAACGGTTTGCCCGGGTAAGTCGTCAGCGCCATGCCGTCCAGGGTTACGCGACCGTTGCCGCTGGGCGCCACGTAGGGCTCCACCAGGCATTCGAGCACATGGTTGAGGTCCACTGGCTGGATGTTCTCGTGGATATCGGTGTCCTTCACGCATTGCAGCGCGCCCTTGACCAACAGTTCCAGCTCATCCAGGTCGCGACCGAACTTGGCTTGCAGGTTCTCATCTTCAAGCAGCTCCACGCGCAGGCGCAGACGTGTGATCGGCGTGCGCAGGTCGTGGGAAATTGCACTGAACAACTGGCTGCGCTCGGTCAGGTAGCGGCTGATGCGTTCGCGCATGGCGTTGAATGCACGCCCCACTTCGACCACCTCGCTGCCGCCGCCTTCGGCTACCGGTTCGACGTCGGCGCCCAGGGACATATCCCGTGCCGCCCGCGCCAGGCGCTTGAGGGGCCGGCTCTGCCAGTGCACCAACAAACCGATAAACAGCAATAGAAGGCCGCTGGTCAACACGATGAACCACACCTGCTGAGACGGCAGGCCCTGTTCTTCGAGGCTGGTGTAGGGTTCGGGCAGCAGCGAAGCGATATACAGCCATTCGCCGGGCGCCAGTTGGATCTGGGTCACCAGCACTGGCGGGTTCACCGGCTCCAGGGTCAGCGCGTAATGGGCCCAGGACCGTGGCAATTCATCGAGCTTGAGGCCCGCGTTGAAAATCCGCAGGTCTTCGGCGCTGACGAATTCCACCGAGATATGCACATCGGCGCCCAGGGTCTGGCGCAACACTTCATCCACCGCTACCAGCACCGCTTGTTTGCGCGGAGTTTCAGGCAGTACTTGCATGTCGAGGGGGCGATCGTTGAGGGTCACCACAAAGCGAGTGCCGCCCATGCTGCGCAGTTGGTCGAGCACCAATGGGCGATAGGCCACCGGCAGGGAACGGAAGTAACTCACGCTGGCGGTCATCGAATGCGCCAGGCTGCGCGCGCTGGTGACCAGGCCTTCGAGCTGGGTAGCGCGCAATTGCGAGACCCAGATCACGCTGGACAGCGCCTGGGCGAACAGCACCACCAGCAACGTGAGCAACAACATGCGCCCCAATAGCGAGCGTGGCACCGGAAAGCGGCGGCGACGTTCGGCTACTGGTTCAGTGGGCATTGCCGGCAACCACGTTGGCTGCCAGTTGATAGCCGCTGCCGCGCACGGTGCGGATCAGCCGTGGAGGCTTTTCGGTATCGCGCAGGCGTTGGCGCAGACGGCTGACCGCCATGTCGACGATACGGTCCAGCGGCATCAGGTCGCGGCCACGGGTGGCGTTGCCGATGGTGTCGCGGTCGAGAATTTCCTGGGGATGATCGAGAAACAATTTGAGCAGGGCAAAGTCGGCGCCGGACAGAATCACTTCTTCGCCATCGACGTGAAACAGGCGGTGGCTGATCATGTCCAGTCGCCACTCGTCGAACACCACCACGTCGCCGCCGGTATTGCGCTCCTGGCCGAACTGACAACGGCGCAACAGCGCTTTGATCCGCGCTTGCAGCTCACGTGGGCTGAACGGCTTACCGATGTAGTCATCGGCGCCCAGCTCCAGGCCGATCACGCGGTCGGCTTCGTCGGAGCTGGCGGTGAGCATGATGATCGGCACCTGCGCCTGGCGCGGGTGCTGGCGAACCCAGCGACACAGGCTGAAACCGTCTTCGTCCGGCAACATCACATCAAGGATCACCAGATCGCACGGCGCGTCGTTCATCGCCTGACGAAACCCCGCGCCATCGGCCACGCCCCGCACCTGGAAGCCGGCGCGACTGAGGTAGGTTTGCAGCAATTCGCGGATTTCCTGGTCGTCGTCGACCAGGAGAATGGATTTACTGATAACGCTCACGAGGGGCCTCCTTGTTGTTATGGGGTGTTGTTGCTGGCCTCATCGGGGGCAAGCTCCCTCCCACACGGCTGTGGGTGGCTATCACTGCCTAAGCAAATGCCTGTTCTAACGCCACACCCGCCCCGGTCAAGCCAGAATACGGCGCCGTCACCAGCCACACCGGAATACCGTTGAAGTACTCGCTCATGCAGCCTTTGTCACGAAAGCTCTTGGCAAAGCCGCTGTGGATAAAGAAGTCGGCAAATCTCGGAATCACCCCGCCCACGATATACACGCCGCCGCGCGCGCCGGTGGTGAGCACGTTGTTACCGGCCACACGACCCAGCCAGATGCTGAACTGATCCAATACTTCCATGGCGATCGGATCGCCGGCCAGGCCTGCCGCCGTGATGGCTTCGGGCGTGTCCAGCACCGGCACATGACCGTCCACCGCACAAATCGCCCGATACAGACGCGGCAAGCCGCCGCCGCTCAAGGCAGTTTCGGCGCTAACGTGGCCGATCTCGTTGTAAATGTGCTGCCACAGCTGGGTTTCCCGTGGGCTGCTCAGGGGCAGGTCGACATGGCCGCCCTCCCCCGGCAACGCCGCGAACCGGCCGGCGCCAAGGTCCAGCAAGGTGCCGACCCCCAGCCCGGTGCCTGGGCCGATCACCACCGCTGGGCGCAACGGCTCGGGCGTGCCTTCGCAAACCACGCGGAATTCGTCGGGTTGCAGGCGCGTCATGCCCAGGGCCATGGCCGAGAAATCGTTGACCAGCAGCAGTTCATCCACCTGCAACGTTTTGCAGAATGCGGTCTTGCTCAAGCGCCAGTGATTGTTGGTGAACTTGAACTCATCGCCACTCACCGGCCCCGCCACTGACAGGCACACCGCGCCGATGTCGCCGACGCTCAGGCCCTCTTCCTTGAGGTAGACCTGGATGGCCGCCTCAGGGCTGTCGTGATCCGCCGTGGCGTGCACGCGGATCGAATGCAGGGCTTGATCCCGCCACAACGCGAAACGGGCGTTGGTACCACCGATGTCACCGACCAGCGCTAACTTCACTTAAGCGTCTCCAGGGCAGAGGTAAAGGCGCTGGCGCCCTGCTCTGCGGAGCTTGCGGCCAAGCGCATAAATGCAAACAGCTCGCGACCGGCCCCCACGTTATTGCCCAACAGGCCCGTGGCAGGCGCTCGCGC
This sequence comes from Pseudomonas sp. efr-133-TYG-23, assembly GCF_030209215.1. Classification (NCBI taxonomy): domain Bacteria; kingdom Pseudomonadati; phylum Pseudomonadota; class Gammaproteobacteria; order Pseudomonadales; family Pseudomonadaceae; genus Pseudomonas; species Pseudomonas sp. efr-133-TYG-23. Next base: position 116,678 of record NZ_JARVSL010000013.1, read on the forward strand.
TGCAAATTCTTCGGCGTCCACCTTAAGCTCCAGGGTGCCTTTGACGCCATCCACGCGAATGATATCGCCATCGCGCACGCGCGCCAGCGGCCCGCCGCTTTGGGCTTCGGGGTTTACATGGATCGCGGCGGGAATCTTACCCGACGCGCCGGACATGCGCCCGTCTGTTACCAACGCCACTTTGAAACCACGGTCCTGCAACACACCAAGGAACGGCGTCATTTTGTGCAGTTCCGGCATGCCATTGGAGCGCGGGCCCTGGAAGCGCATCACCGCCACGAAATCTTTTTCCAACTCGCCGGCCTTGAACGCGTCGGCCAGGTCCTGCTGGTCCTGGAACACCACCGCCGGCGCTTCGACGATCTGGTGCTCAAGGGCCACGGCGGAGACTTTCATTACGCCACGACCGAGGTTGCCCTCCATCACCCGCAGCCCGCCTTCGGGCGAGAACGCACGGGCCACCGGGCGCAGGATGGCTTCGTCGAGGCTTTCGATGGGGCCGTCGCGCCAGATCAGCTCGCCGTCGACCAGGAACGGTTCCTGGGTGTAGCGGCTCAGGCCTTTGCCGGCCACGGTGTTGACGTCTTCATGCAACAGGCCGGCTTCCAGCAGCTCACGGATCAGGAACGACATACCGCCCGCTGCCTGGAAGTGGTTGATATCGGCTTTGCCGTTTGGATAAACGTGGGACAGAGTCGGCACCACCTCGGAGAGGTCGGCCATGTCCTGCCAGGTCAGGATGATGCCCGCCGACATGGCGATGGCCGGCATGTGCAGGGTGTGGTTGGTGGAGCCGCCGGTGGCATTCAGGGCCACGATGGAGTTGACGATGGATTTTTCGTCGACTATCTCGCCGATCGGCGTGAAGTTGCCGTTGGCCTTGGTCAGACGCGTGACCTGGTGCGCGGCTTCGCGGGTCAACGCATCGCGCAGCGGTGTATACGGGTTGACGAATGACGCGCCCGGCAGGTGCAGGCCCATCACTTCCATCAGCAGTTGGTTGGTGTTGGCGGTGCCGTAGAAGGTGCAGGTGCCGGGGCTGTGGTAGGACTGCATCTCCGATTCCAGCAGCTCCTCGCGGCTGGCCTTGCCTTCGGCGTAGCGCTGGCGCACATCGGCTTTCTGTTTGTTGGAGATGCCCGACGGCATCGGCCCGCCGGGCACGAAGATCATCGGCAAATGCCCGTAGCGCAGCGCGCCCATCATCAGGCCCGGCACGATCTTGTCGCAGATGCCCAGCATCAGCGCCGCATCGAACATGTTGTGGGACAGCGCCACCGCCGTGGACATGGCGATGACTTCACGACTGAGCAGGCTCAGCTCCATGCCCGGTTCGCCCTGAGTCACGCCGTCGCACATCGCCGGAGTGCCGCCGGCGAATTGGCCGACCGAGCCCACTTCGCGTAGGGCTTTCTTTATTTGTTCAGGGAAATGTTCGTAGGGCTGATGCGCTGAGAGCATGTCGTTATATGAAGAAACAATTGCCACGTTGGCGGCATTCATCATGCGCAGGCTCTGTTTGTCTTCGGTGCCGCAACCAGCCACGCCATGGGCAAAGTTGGCGCATTGCAGCTTACCGCGCATCGGACCGTCGCTGGCTGCGCCGCGGATGAGCGCAAGGTAAGCCTCGCGGGTGGCGCGGCTGCGGGCGATAAGCCGTTCGGTGACCTCAAGGACGCGGGGATGCATGTGTAGAACTCCAGGCTAACGGATGTGGCGACCTGAGTGTCTATGCTGATCAAACGCCCACAGCGCATGGGATGGCAGGGTGTCGTTTGGATCATCGGACCAGTTGATTCAGGTCACTCGTTGTAGATTGAACAAAATATTGCCACTAAAAAGGCTTGTTTTCTATTTTTATGCGAATAATCTTGTAATTCTTACAACAAATCGACGACAGGCACTTTCCAATGACTCTTCGTATCGCAATCAATGGTTTTGGCCGTATCGGCCGCAATGTCCTGCGCGCACTGTATACCCAAGGCTACCGCCAGGATTTGCAGATCGTCGCCATCAATGATCTGGGCGACAGTTCGATCAATGCCCACTTGCTCAAATTCGATACCGTACACGGTACTTTCGATGCAGAGGTCGCCCACGATCAGGAAAGCCTGACCGTCAACGGTGACCGGATCGCCGTCAGTGCTATTCGCAACCCGGCCGAGCTGCCGTGGGCCGCGCTGAATATCGACGTGGTGTTCGAATGCACCGGTCTGTTCACCGACCGCGCCAAAGCCGCCGCCCATATCAGCGCCGGCGCGCGCAAGGTGATCATCTCCGCCCCGGCCAAGGGCGCGGACGCCACCGTGGTCTACGGCGTGAACCATGACATTCTGCGCCAATCCCACCAGATCATCTCCAACGCTTCGTGCACCACCAACTGCCTGGCGCCGGTGGCCCAGGTGCTGCACCGTGAGCTGGGCATCGAAAGCGGCCTGATGACCACGATCCACGCCTACACCAACGACCAGAACCTGACCGACGTTTACCACACCGACCCATACCGCGCGCGTTCGGCCACCCAGAACATGATCCCAAGCAAGACCGGCGCTGCCGAAGCGGTCGGCCTGGTGCTGCCGGAACTGGCGGGCAAACTGACCGGCATGGCCGTGCGCGTGCCGGTAATCAACGTGTCCCTGGTGGACCTCACCGTGCAACTGAAGCAAGAAGCCACCGCCGAGCAAGTCAACGCGCTGCTCAAGGACGCCAGCCAGCACTCCAAGATCCTCGGCTACAACACCCTGCCGCTGGTTTCCAGTGACTTCAACCACAACCCGCTGTCGTCGATCTTCGATGCCAATCACACCAAGGTCAGCGGTAAATTGCTGAAAGTGCTCGCCTGGTATGACAACGAGTGGGGCTTCTCCAACCGTATGCTGGATAACTGCCTGGCACTCTGCAACGCCGAGTAATGGTGGTTGTGCGGGAGGGGGGGCAAGCTCCCTCCCGCATTGGCTTTGCATTGAGCAACAGAGGAATAGCCACTTGCCATTTGCGTTGATGATAAGCATTATCATTAACTGCCTATCGGTCTGGTGTCACTGTGAGCCAATCTCGCTTCAACCATGTCTTCCTCACTCAACGGGCGATTCTGCTGCGCACCCTGCAACGCATGGTGCATAACCACAGCACCGCCGAAGACTTGCTGCAGGAAACCTACCTGCGCGTGACCCGGGCCCTGAACGAGCGGCCGATCGATCACCTGGAACCTTTCGTCTATCAAACAGCGCGCAATCTGGCGTTGGATCATCTACGCGCGCGCAAAATCCAGGCCCGCACCCTGCAAGAAGACGTACCGCTGCAGATTCTGCAAAGCGTCGTCGCCCCCACCACCACCCCCGAGGATGCGACCCAGGCCGAGCAACTGCTGGAGCACCTGAGCGTCAGCCTGGGCCAATTGAGCGCGCGTCAGCAGCAGATTTTCATCCTCAGTCGCCTGCACGGTTGCAGCTATCAGGAGATTGCCGACCAGTTGGGTGTGTCCTTGAGCACGGTGCAGAAGGAACTGAAATTGATCATGGCCATCTGCGTAGGTGTGGCCGAACGGCTGGATCAGTCTTAAGCTTCATCCCACAGAAGTGTCGACGCAGGCCGTAGGAAAATTGAATAAAAACGTGGCGAAGACCCGAGGAACCCCGTGACCGACCCCAATAACCCGCGCCCCGAAGCGCTGGCGCATGAGGTGCTGCAAGACCCGGCGATGGACCAGGCCCTCGATTGGCTGATCGCCCTGCAGTGCCCGCAGCCCGGCCAGCAGGCTGAGTTCCAAGCCTGGCTGGCCCGCGATCCGGCCCATGCTCACGCCTTCGATAAAGCCCAAGCCGCCTGGGGCGGCGCGCCGGTACACAGCGCCGCCGTGGCCCTGGCCGCGCCGCGCAAACCCAGCGCCTGGCGCCGTATCCAACCGCACTGGAAACCCCTGGCTACCGCCGCCGTGCTGGTGATCGGGCTGTTCAGCTTCAGCAGTCTGCCGATGCGCCTGCAAGCCGACCACCTCACCGTGGTCGGTGAACGTCAGCGCCTGCAACTGGACGAAGGCGCCAACGTGTTGCTCAACACCAACTCGGCGTTTTCCAGCCGCGTTCAGAACCACCAGCGCATCGCCCGCCTCTATCAGGGCGAAGCGTTTTTCGACGTGGCGGCCACCCATGGCCTGCCCCTGGAAATCGATGCCGGCCCGGTGCGCGCCAGCGTAAGTGACACCGCGTTCGCCGTGCGCTACCTCGATGGCGAGGCACAAGTGCAGGTGCAACGCGGCGATGTGGACCTGAGCAACACCTTCGACGACGCCCGGGTGCGCCTGAGCGCAGGGGAAAGTATCCGCATCGGCCCCAAGGGCTTCGGCCAGCCGGCCAAGCTGGATGCCAACAAAGACCTGGCCTGGGTGCGGGGCCGGCTGATTTTCGAAAACTGCCCTTTGAGCGAGGTGCTTGCCGAACTACGTCGCTACTACCCCGGCTGGATCGTCAACACCAACGAGCAACTCGCCAGTGTCGCCGTCACCGGTAATTACCGCCTCGACCAACCTCTGGATGTTGTGCGCTCACTGGCCCACATCACTTCGGCCACGCTCTCGGAATACCCCGCGCTGGTGATCTTGAACTAAATGAGAATTATTTTTACTCGATAGCCAGCGGTGGTACGTCTCGTCTTAGCCAATGCAACTAATTCCTATTTGGAAAGGTTCGCAACTATAAGATTCGTACCCCGGAGCGCTCTCGATGTCCTCTCGTTTCAACCGCCGGTCTTCTTCGCCCGTTCTGTCCTTGCTCACCGCCGCCATCCTGTTGGCCGGCATACCCGCCGTCAGCGCCACGGCCGCCGAACCGGCGCCGCGCAGCCACGGCAATTATCAATTCAGCATCGAACAACAGCCGCTGGTCTCGGCCCTCAATGCCTTTACCGCGGTGACTGGCTGGCAAGTGGGCCTGCCGGCGGAACTCGGCCAGGGCGTGTCCTCTCCGGGCGTGCGCGGCCCATTGCCGCCGGAAAAAGCCCTGGATCGGCTGTTGGTGGGGACCAACCTGAGCTATCGCAAACTGGGCAATAACAACATTGTTCTAGAGAGACGCGCCGCCGGCAGCACCCTCAACCTGCAACAGGTGACCATCAGCGCCACCCGCAACGCCCAGGACGTCGACAGCGTACCGAGCACCGTCAGCGTGCACGAGCGCGAGGAACTCGACCGCCAGAACGTCAACACCATTCGCGACCTGGCCCGCTATGAACCTGGGGTTTCGGTGGGCGGCGCCGGCACCCGTTCGGGCAATGCCGGTTTCAACATCCGCGGCATCGACGGCGACCGCATTCTCACCCAGGTGGACGGCGTGGAAGTGCCGGACAACTTCTTCAACGGCCCCTACGCCAAGACGCGCCGCAACTACGTCGATCCGGAAATCGTCAAGCGCGTGGAGATTCTGCGCGGCCCGGCCTCGGCCCTGTACGGCAGCAGCGCCATCGGCGGTGCCGTGAGTTACTTCACCCTCGACCCGGACGACATCATCAAGCCCGGCCAGGATGTCGGTGCGCGCCTGAAGACCGGCTACAGCTCCGCCGACGAGAGCTGGCTAACCTCCGGCACCTTCGCCGGCCGCGTGGGCGACGTCGACGGTTTGCTGCACCTGAGCCAGCGCAACGGCCATGAAACCGAATCCTACAACGGCAACAACGCCACCGGCCTGGCCCGCACCGGCGCCAACCCGGAAGACGCACGCACCACCAACGTACTGGCCAAGCTCGGGTGGAACTACGGCGAGGATAACCGCCTGGGCCTGACCTACGAAAAGTACAAGGATGACCGCGACGTCAACTTGAAGAACGCCGTGGGTGGTCCGTTCATCGGTGGCCGAGGGTTCAACCTGTACCGTGATCGTCGAGGCAACGACACCATCACCCGCGAGCGTTTCGGCCTGGAAAACAGCTTCGCGCTTGAGTCGCCGATTGCCGATCGCATCAAGACCAGCCTCAATTACCAGATCGCCAAGACCGACCAGACCACTGCCGAGATCTATCAGTCAGGCCGTCGCGTCCTGCGCACGCGCGACACGCTCTACCAGGAAAAACAGTGGGTTTTCGATGCGCAGTTAGACAAAGCATTCAGCCTGGGTGCCACCGATCACCAAGTGACCTACGGCACCACCCTCAAGCAGCAGAAGGTCACCGGCTCGCGGGAGGGCAGCGCGACGTGCCTGGCCGTTGGCAGCGGTTGCACCGCCATCGGCGCGCCCAGCCCAATGGCCAGTGACAGCGTGAAGAAGTCCAGCGACTTTCCCGACCCGACCATCAACACCTACTCGCTGTTCGCCCAGGATCAGATCGCCTGGGACAAATGGACCTTCCTGCCGGCCGTGCGCTACGACTACACCCGGCTCAAGCCCAAGCTGACCCAGGAGTTCCTCAACACCGTCAACCCGACCGGCGCGGACCCGGTGAGTGACAAGGAAAAAACCTGGCACCGTATAACGCCCAAGTTTGGCCTGACGTACGCCCTGACCGATCAATACACCTGGTTCGGCCAATACGCCGAAGGTTTCCGTACACCGTCCGCCAAGGCCCTGTACGGGCGCTTTGAAAACCTCAATCTGGGCTACACGGTCGAACCGAACCCCGACCTCAAGCCAGAAACCAGCAAAGGCGTCGAAACCGGGATTCGCGGCAAGTTCGACGAGGGCTCTTTTGAAATCGCGTTGTTTTATAACAAGTACCGCAACTTTATCGACGAAGACAATGCGGTCGTCGGGGGCACGGTTGAACAGTTCCAGGCGGTCAATATCAAGCGCGCCACCATCAAGGGCGCGGAAGCCAAAGGCCGCCTGAACCTGGATGCTTTCGGCGCCCCGCAAGGCCTCTATACCCAGGGTGCGGTTTCCTATGCCTACGGCCGCAACGACGATAACGGCGAGCCGCTGAACAGCGTCAACCCGCTTAAGGGCGTATTGGGCCTGGGCTATGACCAGGACAACTACGGTGGCCTGTTGAGCTGGACCCTGGTGAAAAAACAGAACCGCGTTGACAGCAGTACCTTCCACGCGCCGGACGGCGATACCAGCGGCCCGTTCAAAACCCCAGGATTCGGCGTGGTCGACCTGACGGCCTTCTACAAAGTGACTGACGACGTGACCATCAACGGCGGCGTCTACAACCTCACCGACAAGAAATACTGGAACTGGGATGACGTGCGCAGCTACGACAGCGTCGGCGAAGCGGCTGTGACCGGTCCGGCCAACCTCGACCGCCTGACCCAGCCCGGGCGCAACTTTGCCGTCAATGTGATCTGGGATATCTGACCGCATCGACCTCACTTCGCCGAAATGTCAGCGGCGAGGTGAGGATTTTTTACTGTGCTGCGTCTTCTTGTTCGTCTAGTTGATAACCACTCTCTTTAAGAACAACCCGGCGCCCCCCTATCAAGGACTTTTTCATGACCGCTTCCCCTACCGCAGAACGCCCAAGCCTGCGCTCCCAGCGCCTGAACCAGATCACCCACGCCCCGCACGCCAAGCTCGACGCGCTAGTCAAGGCCCACGCCCCATTCGAGACCCAGGCCAACTTCGCGCGGTTCGTGGTGGCGCAATACCTGTTCCAATCGGAACTGGTGGCGCTGTACACCGATCCCGAGCTGATCAAGCTGGTACCGGACCTGGCCGAACGCTGCCGCGCCGAAGCCGCCAGGCTGGACCTGGCCGACCTGGAGACCGACGTGCCAGCCCCAGTCCCGGGCGCACTGAAAAACCCAAGCAAGGCCGAAGCCCTGGGCTGGTTGTTTGTGTCCGAAGGTTCCAAGCTGGGCGCTGCGTTCCTGATCAAGCGCGCCGTGGGCCTGGGCCTGAGCGACACCTTTGGTGCACGTCATTTGGGTGAGCCGGCCGGCGGACGCGCCGAAGGCTGGAAAAGCTTCACCCGCACCCTGGATGCACTGCAATTGAGCGCCGAAGAAGAAGCGGCAGCGGAAAAAGGCGCGATTGACGCGTTTGTACGCTTCACCGTTTTGCTGGAACAGGCGTACGCTAGCGCCCCAGAACTGGCCTGATCTCGCTTTTGAAATGCAATCGACTGTGGGAGGGGGCTTGCCCCCGATGACGGCGGGTCAGTTTCCTATTTGTTGGCTGATGCACGGCAATCGAGGCCAAGCCCCCTCCCACCTTTGTCTTTGTTTTTTCCCGAATCTGCATATCCCATGACCCGCCAGACCCAATCCACTTCGAAAATCGCCCAGCTCCTCTTCGGCCTGCTGGCTTATGTGAGCCTGGGCATCGGCTTGATTGCGATTGTGGTGCCGGGGTTGCCCACCACCGAATTCATCCTGCTGGCCGCCTGGGCCGCGACCAAAAGCTCGCCGCGCCTGAGCGCGTGGCTGGAGAACCACCGCCTGTTCGGACCCATCCTGTTCAACTGGCGCAACGGCAAGATCATCGCCCGGCGCGCCAAAATCAGCGCCACCGTGAGCATGTTGCTGTGCGCGATCCTGATGCTGGTGATGCTCGACCATGGCTGGCCGGTGTACCTGGCAATCGTCGGCATGAGCCTGGGCAACCTATGGATCTGGTCGCGCCCCGAGAGGCTGCCAGCCCCCGCGTAACAAAGGCTGTAGTTGTTTTCCTACCGCTTATCGCCTTCTGCTCATGAATCGATCCGTTGCGCCGATGTTGCAGACATAGCGCTGAATGGACTTGGCCGTGCCTTGCCCACCACTACGTCCATTCGTGAGTGAACCTATGTTCGACACCCTCTCTATCCGCTTGAAAATCGTGCTGCTGTCCGGGCTTTGCCTGTTAGGGGTGATTGCGCTGGTGGTCAGCATCAACATTTACAACACCAACCAGAATGATCAACTGGTCAGTGACTCAAGTTCACGCATGCTCACTGACGGCGTGGAACAGTTGCTGCAGGCCAAGGCGGCCGAACAGGCGGTGCAGTTGCAGGAAACATTCGGCGACAGCCTGCTGGCACTGACCGCACTGGCCGACCAGATCAAGGACCTGCGCATCATGGCCAACAAACGTGGCCTGGAAGCCGGTGCGCTGCGCGAAGACCTCAATCAGAGCATGAAAACCACGTTCGATCGCAACAGCAAAGTATTGGGTTTCTGGCTGTCGTTCGAACCCAACGCTCTGGACGGCAAGGACAGCGAATTCCTTGATGACAAGGCCCGCGCTTCCAATGAGAAAGGGCGCTTCTCCAGTTATTGGAGCCGTGCCGGCGGCGAAAGCTTGAACACCGTCATGGTTGAAGAGGACCTGAACAAGACCACTCTGACCCTCAACGGTACGCCCTACAACATCTGGTACACGTGCCCACGCGACACCCGCAATACCTGCCTGCTGGAACCCTATGAAGATACGGTAGGTGGCAAAAAGGTACTGATGACCACCATCGCATCGCCGTTGATTGTAGAGGGCAAGCTTATCGGCGTCGTCGGCGTGGACATTGCGCTGACCGCCTTGCAGGAAACCACCGACGTCGCACAAAAAGACCTGTTCAACGGGGCTGCGCACCTGGAGATTCTCTCCAGCAGCGGTCTGATTGCGGCCTACAGCGGCGAACCGGCCAGGGTCGGCAAGAATTTGATCGACACCCTGGGTGAAGAAGGCAAGGAGATCGTGCAGTTGCTGGCAAGTGACAGCCGCATGATCCGCGAACAGGGCGACACCATCCGCGCGGTGTACCCGGTCAAACCACTCGCCGATGCCAAGCCTTGGGGCGTGGTGATCAAACTGCCCAAAAGCGTGATGCTGGCCGATAACGTCAAGCTCCAAGCGGTACTCGACGAAGCCCAGGCCAGCGGCACAATCAAGGCGCTGCTGGTAGGGGCTGCTGCCGGCCTGCTGGGCCTGCTGCTGATCTGGCTCACCGCCACCGGCGTGACCCGTCCGATCAACAGCGTGGCGGCCATGCTCAAGAACATCGCCAGCGGTGAAGGCGACCTTACGCAGCGTCTGGCCTACGCCAAAAAGGACGAACTAGGCGAGTTGGTGAACTGGTTCAACCGCTTCCTCGACAAGCTGCAGCCCACCATTGCACAGATCAAGCAAAGCATCACCGAAGCCCGGGGCACGGCGGATCAATCGTCGGCCATTGCTCGCCAGACCAGTGAAGGCATGCAAGTGCAGTTCCGCGAAATCGACCAGGTGGCCACCGCCTCCAACGAGATGAGTGCCACGGCCCATGACGTCGCCAACAGCGCCTCCAACGCCGCCAATGCGGCGCGCGGCGCCGACCAGTCGGCCCGTGAAGGCATGCAGATTATCGAGAAGAGCACCCGCGACATCACCACCTTGGCCGACGAAGTCAGCAAAGCGGTGGGTGAAGTCGAAGCGCTGGCGGTCAACAGCGAGCAGATCGGCTCAGTGCTGGAGGTGATCCGCAGCATCGCCGAGCAGACCAACCTGCTGGCGCTCAACGCGGCGATCGAAGCAGCGCGCGCCGGGGAAAGCGGACGCGGATTCGCGGTGGTGGCCGACGAAGTGCGCAACCTGGCCAAGCGCACCCAGGATTCGGTGGAGGAAATCCGCCAGGTAATCGAACGCATCCAGAGCGGCACCCGTGGCGTGGTGGCGACCATGCATTCCAGCCAAAGCCAGGCCCAGAGCAATGCCGGACAGATTCATCAGGCCGTGCAGGCCCTGGGCAAGATCAGCGACGCAGTTACGGTGATCAGCGATATGAACCTGCAAATCGCCAGCGCCGCCGAGCAGCAGAGCGCGGTTGCCGAAGAGGTCAACCGCAATGTCTCGGCAATCCGCACCGTGACCGAAACCCTTACCGGCCAGGCCACCGAATCGGCGGCCATCAGCAGCCAGCTCAATGCGTTGGCCAGCCAGCAGATGAAGCTCATGGATCAGTTCAAGGTTTAACAAACACCACGGGACCAATGTGGAAGGGGGCAAGCCCCCGATTGCAGTGTGTCAGTCAACTCATCTGTAGCTGACACATCGCTGTCGGGGGCAAGCCCCCTCCCACCTTGTCAAAGACCGGGCCAAGCCTGCACAAACGCCGCCACATCTTCCTTCGGCGCCGTACGCGGCGGGTTCTGCGGTGTGCCCAAATAGAGGAAGCCAATCACTTCCTCATTCGCCGCCAGCCCCAAGCCCTTGGCGACGTGGGCCGAGTAGGACAATTCGCCAGTGCGCCACACCGCGCCTATTCCTTGGGCGTAAGCCGCCAGCAGAATGCCGTGGGCGGCGCAGGCGGCTGCCAGCAGTTGTTCGGATTTTGGCACCTTGAAATGCTCCTGCAGACGCGCGATCACCACCACCACCAGCGGCGCCCGCAACGGACCATTCTGGGCCTTGTCGATGGCGGCCTGCGGGGCTTGGGGGTCTTGCAGGCGCGCGGCTTCGGCCAGCAGCGTGCCCATTTGCTCACGCGCCGCGCCTTCAACGGTGAGGAAACGCCACGGACGCAGTTGACCGTGGTCCGGCGCGCGCATGGCGGCGGCGAAGAGCACCTCGCGCTGCGCCGGGGTCGGTGCCGGCTCCAGCAAACGCGGCACGGAAACACGGTTGAGCAAAGCGTCGAGAGCCTGCATTGGCCACCTCCAGAAAAAAATGTGCGGTCATTCTAGCGGGAATGAACCGTGAGTCCATCAAACGATAATTGCTCTTATTCAATCCGCCCCGCCCTGTTAGACTTTGCGCCCACCTTTTTCGCATTCGTTCAGGAAACTCGATGTTCCGTTCGCTTTTTCGTCTGTCTGTCGCATGTATGGCCCTGGGCCTGACTGCGTGCGACAACGCCCCGCGCTTTACCCAGGCCGAGCCCGGTGAAGCGCGCGCCGGCGGTGCGACGACGGTAAACAAAGGCGACCAGAACGCGTTTTCCCTGCCCTCGGCCAACCTGTCACCCACGCGCCGCCTGGACTTCAGCGTCGGCAACAGTTTTTTCCGCAGCCCCTGGGTGATTGCACCGTCCACCACCACCGCCCGTGATGGCCTGGGCCCGCTGTTCAACACCAATGCCTGCCAGAACTGCCATATCAAGGACGGTCGCGGGCACCCGCCGCTGGCCGATGCGCCCAACGCAGTGTCCATGCTGGTGCGCCTGTCGATACCGGATGCACCGCCCTACGCCAAGCTGATCGAACAACTCGGCGTGGTGCCGGAGCCGGTGTACGGCGGGCAATTGCAGGACATGGCCGTACCGGGCGTGGCGCCGGAAGGCAAGGTGCGGGTCGACTACACCCCGGTCAACGTGACATTCAAAGACGGCACCGTGGTCGAGCTGCGCAAGCCGAACCTGCAAATCACCCAACTGGGCTACGGCCCGATGCACCCCGACACGCGTTTCTCCGCCCGCATTGCGCCACCGATGATTGGCCTGGGCCTGCTCGAAGCCATCAGCGACGCGGATATCCTGCGCAACACCGATCCAAAAACCGCCGACAAAGACGCCATTGTCGGTCGGCCGAATTGGGTCTGGGACGACGCCCAGCAGAAAACCGTGCTGGGCCGGTTTGGCTGGAAAGCCGGGCAACCCACGCTCAATCAACAAAATGTTCACGCGTTCTCTGGTGATATGGGCCTCACCACCACCCTGAGACCCTTCGATGACTGCACCGACGCCCAAGTCGCCTGCAAACAGGCGCCCAACGGGAATGGCCCCGACGGCGAGCCGGAAGTCAGCGATAACATTCTGCGCCTGGTGCTGTTCTACACTCGCAACCTGGCCGTGCCGGTGCGCCGCAATGTCGACTCACCACAGGTGCTGGCCGGGAAAAACCTGTTCTATCAGGCCGGTTGCCAGGGTTGTCACAAGCCGACGTTCACCACCGCCGCCGACGCCGCCGAGCCTGAATTGGCCAATCAAGCCATCCGTCCATACAGCGATTTGTTGTTGCACGACATGGGCGAAGGCCTTGCCGACAACCGCAGCGAATTCAAGGCCGGTGGCCGTGACTGGCGCACGCCGCCGTTGTGGGGCATCGGTTTGACACAAACCGTGAGTGGTCATACCCAGTTTCTGCATGACGGCCGCGCCCGCAACCTGCTCGAAGCCGTGCTCTGGCATGGCGGCGAGGCCCAGGCGGCGCAGCAGCATGTGCTGTCTTTCAATGCCGAGCAGCGCGCTGCGTTGCTGGCGTTTCTGAACTCTTTATAAGCTTCGCCCCAATTACAGAAGGGAGCTCGACATGTTCCGTCCCAAGTTGTTGTTCACCAGCCTGGCCGCCCTCGCCCTTGGCGCCTGTTCGCCCCAGGACCCGCAAGCCGTGACCTCGGCGGCCATCGCCAAGCAAGTGATCCTGCCTACCTACAGCCGCTGGGTCGACGCCGACCGCCAATTGGCGGTCAGCGCGCTGGCCTACTGCCAAGGCAAGGAAAGCCTGGACACCGCCCGCGCCGATTTCCTGCACGCACAAAAGGCCTGGGCCGAGCTGCAACCGCTGCTGATCGGCCCGTTGGCCGAAGGCAACCGCGCGTGGCAAGTGCAGTTCTGGCCGGACAAAAAGAACTTGGTGGGTCGCCAGGTCGAGCAACTGGTGGAAGCCCAGCCGCAGATCGACGGCGCCGCCCTGGCCAAGGCCAGCGTGGTTGTGCAAGGCCTGTCGGCCTACGAATACATCCTCTACGACGCCAAGACCGACCTCGCCGACAGCGCCCAGAAAGCCCGCTATTGCCCGCTGCTGGTGGCCATCGGTGAGCGCCAGAAAGCCCTGGCCGAAGAGATCCTGGCCAGTTGGAACAGCACCGACGGCATGCTCGCGCAGATGAGCAAATTTCCGAACCAGCGTTATGCCGATTCCCACGAAGCAATCGCCGATCTGCTGCGTGTGCAAGTGACCGCGCTGGACACCCTGAAGAAAAAACTCGGCACGCCCATGGGTCGCCAGACCAAAGGCATCCCGCAACCGTTCCAGGCCGATGCCTGGCGTAGCCAGTCGTCGCTGCAAAGCCTGGAGGCCAGCCTCGCCGCCGCCCAGACCGTGTGGGTCGGCGTCGACAATAAAGGCTTGCGTGGCTTGCTGCCGTCGGATCAGAAAGCCTTGGCCGACAAGATCGACGCCGCCTATGCCGCGTCCCTGAAACTGTTCGCCAGCAACCAGCGCAGCCTCAACGAACTGTTGAACGACGACGCCGGGCGTCAGCAACTCAACGACCTCTACGACAGCCTCAACGTGGTGCATCGCCTGCATGAAGGTGAGCTGGCCAAGGCGCTGGGGATCCAACTGGGCTTTAACGCCAACGACGGTGACTGATGATGCTCAGGCGACAGGCTTTGGCGATTGGCAGCGTGCTGCTCAGCGCGCTCACTCTGGGCGGCTGGACGCTGTTCAAGCACAAGGACAACGGACCGTTGCTGCTGTCGGCGCGGGATGATGCGCACGGCAAGCACTACGCCGTGGGTTATCGACTGGACGGCACGCGGGTGTTCGCCACCCAGGTCGGCCAGCGCTGCCACGACATCATCAACCACCCGACGCTGCCGATTGCGCTGTTTGTGGCCCGTCGTCCGGGCACCGAGAGCTACCTGATCGACCTGCGCGATGGCGCGCTGCTGCAAACCATCGCCTCAAACGCCAATCGCCACTTCTATGGCCACGCGGTCATCCACAAGAGTGGCGAGTGGCTGTACGCCACCGAAAACGATACCTCCGACCCCGGCCGCGGCCTGCTCGGTGTGTACAAGTTCGAGGGTGAGCGCCTGGTGCATAGCGGCGAGCTGTCCACCCATGGCATCGGCCCGCACCAAGTGTCGTGGATGCCCGACGGCGAAACCCTGGTGGTGGCCAATGGCGGCATCCGCACCGAAGCGGAAAGCCGCGTGGAGATGAACCTCAACGCCATGGAGCCGAGCCTGGTGCTGATGCGTCGCGACGGCACGCTGATCAGTAAGGAAACCCTGAGCCAGCAAATGAACAGCGTACGTCACATGGGTATTGCCAGCGATGGCACGATCCTTACCGGCCAACAGTTTATGGGCCCTTCCCAGGAGCGCTCCGAACTGCTGGCCATCAAGCGTCCCGGCCAACCGTTCGTGGCATTTCCGGTGGCCGATGCGCAGTTGCAAGCCATGGGGCATTACACCGCCAGCGTGGCCGTGCACAGCGAACTGCGCTTGGTCGCCTTGACGGCCCCGCGCGGCAATCGCTTCTTTATCTGGGACATGGACAGCGGTGAGCTGCGCCTGGACGGCCCACTGCCCGACTGCGCGGGCGTGGGAGCGGTGGCGGATGGGTTTGTGGTCACCTCGGGCCAGGGCCGTTGCCGCTTCTACGATTGCCGGCAGAAACAGTTGGTCGCTAAACCGTTGGAATTGCCGGCCGGGCTTTGGGATAACCATCTGCACCTGGTCTGAATATCCCGACAGATTCAAGCGCCCTTTGGAACCGTAACGCGCGAATGGTCACTCAGCAGATTCATATCAGTACGACATCTCGAGGTGACCATGACGATCAGCAGTCCCCTATCCCGCCATTTCTCCCAGATGCTGACGCCAGCATCGGTTAACCGGACCGATGCAAGATCCACTATTGAGAAACAATCTTCCTGGGGAATGGAAAACCCAGGCACTAGTGCTAGAGCGTTCGCAAGTACATTCACCAGCGCGGTTATCGAAAGCAATCACCGCGCGCTCAGAGACCCGCATTCACCACTGAAAAACCCGGACACGCAGAGGACGATGGCAAATAAGGCCAACACGGCTTCACTCAGTGAGAAAAATACTGACTTTGCCCCCACCGCTGCTACGGGACGGCCGCAAGGCGACCATCGCACGGCAGAACAGATCATCAGCGAAAATCCCATTTTGAATAACCTGCCCTCGTCTGTCTCGAAGGAGGCGATGTTCAAGCATCTGGGTGACTGGACCAGCAGTAATCCGGATCCAGAGAAACGAGCAGATGCAGCCTTCAATGCCGCACGCCTGTTCAATTACATTGATGGGCTCGAAGCGAAGCAATCCGCTCGAGGCGACAGCAAGCAAGGTGACGGCAAGATCAAGGGTGAGTACTGGTCCCCGCTCCCGCCGCCCTTCGATGAGGTCTCGATCGAAGAAAATTCCGAGGCCGCTCTGGTTAAAAAATTCAGCGAAGAGGGTTACGCCGCCTTGGGCAATCAAGGCGCACCGCTTGCCTCAGAGAATGAAAAAGCCGTTGAGACAATCCCGACTTCGGCTTCCGGGCGGCCTGAAGGCGATGGACGCACGGCGGATCAAATTCTCAGCGCGAATCCGATCGTTGCCCGGTTGGAATCATCCTTGGCAAAGCAACCCGGTGGCGCTAAAACGTTGGAGAACCTCAAAGCGCTGACAGGCGATTGGAGCGAGAACAATACGAATGCCGACTCGCGTGCCGACGCCGCGTACAACATCGCGAAAGTAGCCAACTATCTTGACGCAAACCCCACCTACAATCGGCTTGATGAGGCGTTTGATAACATCGGCCCTGGCCACCTGACTGGCTTCACCCGCAACGGCGCGAACCCAGGCACTGAAGCAAGCGCCCTGATCGACTTCAGCAATAGAGGCTACACGGCCTTGGCGGGATGATTAAAATTGCGGCACATTGAAAAAATGCCTCGCAGTGCGAGGCATTTTAGGTGGGTTTGAATCGTTTCAACTTTGCGGCCTCATCCCTTGAGACATTCCGAACATGAACAGCAACAGTTCATGATCGGGCTTGGCCGCGGTGCTCGCCTTGGCGACACGCGGCAACAGGCATTGCGCGCCGCCCTGCGACGCGCTGAGTACCTGGGTGCGAGGCTGCTCCCAGGCGGCCAGCGCCAAGGCTGCTACGCCTAACGCTCCCACCAAAAAAAAACCTCGTGCTATTTCTAGCTTCATCTGGTTAAACCCTTGATAGCGCTGCCAAACGCCGTCTCGTAAAAGTAGCTGAGTTTTTCCCAGTCAGCGCTGCTCCACGACGAATGGCGCCGCAGTTGCAGCATGTCGTGGGAAGCCGCCCGATAAGCGGTAAGGCGCTGGCGACATTTTTCAAAATCCAGCAACGCCACTTCGACGGTGGCCGAGTCACCCTCGCCCGTCACGCGCGCAAAAATATGCTTGATGTACAGACAGCCGTGCTGCCAGCGCCCCTTGTGCATACGTGCCAGGGTGGTCGCCACTTCCTTGAGCAGACGCTCATGCACCTGTTCACCGTACTGCTCACGGCCACCGGCGGCATACCATTTTTCGATCTCGTCGAAACCGTCCAGCGAAGCCGTCACCAACAAGGCTTTCCATTGGTGGTCGGGATCGCGACGTGCCTCGCAAAACACCATTTCCGGGACTCGCACGTCCAACAGACGCAGACCGTTGAGCGCGTCACGTTCGCGCAGCACCGTGGGGCGCCCGAAGGGATGCAACCAACTGCGGTAAATATGCCCGGTCTGCCGCTTGCAGTAGAGCAAACGCCCGCTGGCACTTATAACCCGCTGTACACCGCTTTCACCGCCGCGCCGACGGTTGGGCTCTTCCACCCATTCGCCCTGCTGACGCCAGAAATAGTCAAATCGTTCTTCTGGAGCTACGTGACTGCCTGCTACGCACTCAACTGCCATCCTGTTACCTCTTGCGTAATACATATACTCGCCACATGGCGTAGAGCGGTATGAAGTCCAGAGCGTCCTGAACACGAAAACCCGCCTGCTCGAATTCTGCTTCTACAGTAGCAGCCGGTAACACAAACCTGTTTTGGTAACCGTCCTGCCCACCTTTGCTACGGCGTCGCTCTTCGCTGCGCTTGCGCTTCCACGCTTTGAAATTGCCGTCGACCCATAGCGAAATAATCACACTGTCACGGGTAACTCGCTGAAACTCGCGCAATATCGCCAAACGATGGGCCGGATCACCAATATGGTGCAGCAGGCGCATACAGAAAATGCTGTCGACCGCGTTATCTGGCAAATCAATATCAAAGGCAGAGGTGTGCAAAGGACGTACCCGTTTCACCACCTCTGCCGGCTGCGCCTGGGTGGCCACCTTCAGCATCGACGCGGAATTATCGGCACCGATAATCACGCGGTTGGGCTTTTCCGCCAGCAGCGGCCAGAAACGACCGGCACCACACGGCAGGTCCAACACCAGCCCAGGCTCACCGGCCATGGCCAGCGCGCCACGGGCCAATTGCTCGTCGCGTTTGTGGGACAACCGGCGAGCCAGATTGTCCTGATGCTTGAGCAAATATTTCTCTGCGTGCTGATCGTCGTACTTTTCGGAAAAATCGAGCTTGATCGGGGTAGGCATCAACAGGTCTCCAATGACTGATGCCTACAAACTATTCAGCGCCGCGTGATCAATAGGTCAACTCGTTGTGAAAAACTTGTCCTGTCCAATCTCATACATTTCAAGACTTTACAAAGACAAATAGTATCAACGGGCCATATTCGCCGAATTACGGCGACCATTGGCAGGATAGCGGCAGGGGATGGAGTCAGGGTTTGACCTGACTCAACTCGACATGAAAGCGGCAACCATTGGGCTCCATGGTGCTGAGGCTGACGCTCCAGCCCTGGTTCTCGCAGATGCGCTGTACCAGCGACAGGCCCAGCCCCAGGCCCTCGCCACGTTTCTCACTACCGCGTACGAACGGCTCGAACATGGCTTCGCGTTTTTCTTCGGGAATGCCGACGCCGCTGTCTTCCACGACAAAACCGGTCGGTTCCAGCGTCAGGCGGATAAAGCCCTGCTCGGTGTAGTGCAACGCATTGCGCAGCAGGTTGCCCATTACCGCGTGCAGGAAGGTGGTGTTATAGCGCGCGTCCAGAGGGTTGCCCGGTTGATAGATCAGTTGCAGGCCCTTCTGCTCGATAGGCTCACGCCAGATTCCCAACAGGTCCTCCGCCACTTGAGTGAGGCTGACCTGAGGCGACATCACCGCATCGTTGTGCTGGGCCCGCGCCAGCATCAGGAAGGTTTGCACCAGCTCGCGCATTTCTTCGCAAGCCCTGGCAATGCGTAGCACCTGGTTACGCCCGCGCTGGTCGATGGCCGGGTTTTCCAGCAGCAGTTCGCAAGAACTGGCCAGCACCATCAACGGCGTGCGCAATTCGTGACTCACATCGCTGGTAAACAATTGCTCGCGGGACAATGCCTGGCGCAGACGGCCCAATGTGGCGTCGAATGCCACCGCCAATTCGCCCACTTCATCGGCCGCGTAGTCCGGCGCCAAAGGCGGCGCCAGGCCCAGCAACTGGTCACGATGGCGCACCTGGCGGGCCAGACGCACCACCGGGGCCATCACTTTGCGCGCCAGCACCCAACCGAGGAACACAGCCAGGGCAAGGCTGAGCACGAAGCCCACCAGCACCACGGCGAACAGCACGCGCTCACGCTCTTCGAAGTCACTCTGATCCTGCAGCAGCACGTAGCGCCGCCCGTCTATGACCTCGACCATGGCGTGGTATGACAGCGACTCACGGAATACCTCGTGAAAGCCAGGCTCCAGGTGACGCAGATCCTTGGGTAATTCGAAATCGCCACGGCCGCCGCTGAAATAGAACAGTTGATCCGGCTCGGGTCGATGGCTCCAGTCTTCGACGCTGTCCATCAGCAGCAAGCGTTGCAAATCGCCACCGAGGCCCGCCGAAATCAGCTTTTCCTCCACCAGGTGCACCGTTGCCACAATGCCCATGGCGAAAGCCCCCGCCACCAGCGCGCTCATCAAGGCAAAGGCAATGATGATCCGCTGGGCAAGGCTCTGCTTAAATTCCATCTCGGCCCTCGGCCAGGCGATACCCCACACCGTGCACCGTGTGCAGCAGCGGTTTGGCAAAAGGTTTGTCGATCACTTGGCGCAACTGGTGGACATGGCTGCGCAGGCTGTCGCTGTCCGGGCAGTCATCGCCCCACAACGCCTCTTCGAGAATTTCCCGCCGCAGCACATGGGGGCTTTTTTGCATCAGCACCGCCAGCAGCTTCAGGCCGACCGGGTTGAGTTTGAGCAGGCGCCCTTCACGGGTCACTTCCAAGGTGTCGAGGTCGTAGCTCAGGTCACCCACTTGCAACTCCCGGCGGCCGCCGCCCTGGGCACGGCGAAGCACCGCTTCGATGCGCGCGGCGAGTTCCGACAGGGCAAAGGGTTTGAGCAGGTAATCATCGGCGCCGGACTTGAAGCCTTGTAGCCGATCGTCCAATTGGTCGCGCGCGGTGAGCATGATCACCGGCGTATCGCGCCGCGCATCTTCGCGCAGGCGCTTGCACAAGGTGTAGCCATCGATGCCAGGCAGCATGATGTCGAGCACGATCAGATCGTAATGTTCGGTGGCGGCCAGATGCAGGCCCGACAGACCGTCTTGCGCACAGTCGACGGTGTAGCCCTTCAGCCCCAGGTAATCGGCCAGGTTGGCCAGAATATCGCGGTTGTCTTCAACCAATAGAATTCGCATGGGCAGTGTCTCCGTACGCGGTAACGGCCGTGTTGGCTCGCGCAGCTTAAGGCCAAGTGGGGCTCAGGGATAGACCTGAAAGGCCCGTGGATCAGGGTTTTCAATCAAATAGCCAGGGCAACGAGTTTTTCACTATAGCTTCACAAACTGACTACAGTGTCAGGACGAATATCGCCCCCCATTTATATAAGGAACATAGACATGGGTTTCGTCAAAACAGCGCCAATGCGCTATCTGCTGTTGATAACCGGTGCCTGGTTATTGATATTCCTGCTGACGCGCGCCGTGCTGCTGCTCACCCACCTGGACGAAGTCGGCGGCAACCTGCTACCGGTGTTCGGGGTGGGCCTGGTTTACGACCTGGGTTTCCTGGCCTATGCAGCCTTGCCGCTGGGCCTGTATGTGCTGCTCTGCCCGCCCGGCCTGTGGCGGCGTCGCGGCCATCGCTGGTTTTTGCAGGCGGTACTCACCGTCAGCATCTTCGGGATGCTGTTTACCTCGGTGGCCGAATGGCTGTTCTGGGACGAGTTCGGTGTGCGCTTCAACTTTATCGCCGTCGACTATCTGGTGTACTCCGATGAAGTGTTGAACAACCTGCTGGAGTCTTACCCGATCGGCAAACTGCTCAGTTTGCTGGCGATGCTGGCCGTCGTGTTGAGCCTGGTGTTGCGCAAACCGTTCAACGCCGCCATGGACGCCCCGCTGCCGCCGTTGCGTGGCCGTTTGCTCAATGCACTGGTGCTGGTGCTGGCCGTAGGCCTCAGCCTGCAGTTGATTAGTCAGGACAGCCCCCGCACCCAGGGCGGTAACGCCTACAAAAACGAACTGGCCAGCAACGGCCCTTATCAGTTTTTCGCAGCCTTCCGTAACAACGAGTTGGATTACGCACAATTCTATAAAAGCCTGCCGACCGAAGTTGTCGCCAAGCAACTGCGCGCCGAACTCAGCGAGCCCAACGCGCGCTTCATCGGCCAGGACCCGCTGGATATCCGCCGCGCCATCAGCCACCCGGGCCCGCTGCGCACGCCCAATATCGTGCTGGTGACCATCGAAAGCTTCAGCGCCAAATACATGGGCAGCAACGGCGACGGGCGTAACCTCACACCCAATCTGGACGCGCTGCGCCAACAAAGCCTGTACTTCAATAACTTTTACGCCACCGGTACCCGAACCGACCGCGGCCTGGAAGCGATCACCCTGGCGATTCCCCCTACACCCGGGCGCTCAATCGTCAAACGCATCGGTCGTGAAAGCGGTTTTGCCAGCCTCGGGCAACAGCTTTCCGCGGTCGGTTATGACAGCGTGTTCGTGTACGGTGGGCGCGGTTACTTCGATAACATGAACGCGTTTTTCAGCGGCAACGGTTATCGCGTGGTCGATCAGAGCAGCGTACCCGAGACCGAAATCTCGTTTAAGAACGCCTGGGGCATGGCCGACGAGGATCTGTACAAACAAACCCTGAAGCTGGCCGATGCCGATTACGCAAAGCAGCAGCCATTCCTGCTACAACTGATGACCACCTCCAACCATCGCCCTTACACCTACCCGGATGGGCGTATCGATATCAAATCCGGCAATGGCCGCGACGGCGCGGTGAAATACACCGACCATGCCATCGGCGAATTCCTCGATGCGGCACGCCAGAAGCCTTGGTTCGATAACACGATCTTTGTGTTCGTCGCCGACCACACGGCCGGCAGCGCGGGCAAAGAGGACCTGCCCATCACCAACTACCAGATTCCATTGTTCATTTATGCCCCCAAACTGATCGACCCTCGGGAATCCGCGCAACTGGCGAGTCAGATCGACCTGGCGCCGACCCTGCTGGGCCTGATCAACCTGAGCTACGAGTCGACGTTCTTCGGCCGCGACCTGCTTCAGGACAACCCGCTACCGCCGCGCGTGGTAGTCGGCAACTACCAGCACCTGGGGCTGTTCGACGGCAAGGACTTGGCCATTCTCAGTCCGCGCCTGGGCTTGCGTCGCCACGATCAGGCGTTGGCGGAGAGTCAGGAATCGCGAGTGGGCAGCGATGATCCGTTGATTCAGCGGGCGATCACCTACTACCAGGCCGCCAGCTACGGGTTCAAGCAGCAGTTGCTGAGTTGGAAAGCGCCCAAGGAGGCGAGCCCACGGTTGACCGAGCGCTAGGTACGTTCTTTACCGAACGCGCAATAAAAAGCCCCGCCTGCATCACTGCAGGCGGGGCTTTTCAGTACGGGGGTAAGGCTGGCTTACATCATGCCGCCCATGCCACCCATGCCGCCCATGTCTGGCATACCGCCGCCAGCCGCGCCTTCAGCCTTCGGCTTGTCAGCAATGGCCGCTTCAGTGGTCAGGATCAGACCGCCGATGGAGGATGCTGCTTGCAGAGCGGAACGGGTAACCTTGGTTGGATCCAGGATGCCCATTTCGATCATGTCGCCGTAGACGCCAGTGGCGGCGTTGTAACCGTAGTTACCTTTGCCGCTCTTGACTTCGTTGACCACAACGCTTGGCTCGTCGCCGGAGTTGGCAGCGATCTGGCGCAGTGGTGCTTCTACAGCGCGACGCAGTACAGCAATACCGACGTTCTGGTCGGCGTTGTCGCCAGTCAGGCCAGTCAGGGCTTCCAGAGCACGGATCAGCGCAACGCCACCGCCAGGAACCACGCCTTCCTCAACGGCTGCACGGGTTGCGTGCAGGGCGTCTTCAACGCGGGCTTTCTTCTCTTTCATTTCAACTTCGGAACCGGCGCCAACCTTGATCACTGCAACGCCGCCGGACAGCTTGGCCAGACGCTCTTGCAGTTTTTCACGGTCGTAGTCCGAGGAAGTCTCGGCAACCTGGGCGCGGATCTGAGCGATGCGCGACTCGATGTCACCTTCAACGCCAGCACCGTCAACGATGATGGTGTTTTCCTTGGACAGGGTCACGCGCTTGGCGCTACCCAGGTTTTCCAGAGTGGCGCTTTCCAGGCTCAGACCGATCTCTTCGGAGATAACGGTACCGCCAGTCAGAACGGCGATGTCCTGCAGCATGGCCTTGCGACGGTCACCAAAGCCTGGCGCCTTGACGGCAGCGACTTTGACGATGCCACGCATGTTGTTCACAACCAGAGTCGCCAGGGCTTCGCCTTCGACGTCTTCGGCCACGATCAGCAGTGGGCGACCGGCTTTGGCAACCGCTTCCAGCACCGGCAGCATTTCGCGGATGTTGGAGATTTTCTTGTCGACCAGCAGGATCAGCGGGCTGTCCAGCTCGGCAACCATGGTGTCTGGCTTGTTGACGAAGTACGGGGACAGGTAGCCGCGGTCAAACTGCATGCCTTCAACAACCGACAGTTCGTTTTCCAGGCCCGAGCCTTCTTCAACGGTGATCACGCCTTCTTTACCGACTTTTTCCATGGCTTCGGCAATGATGTCGCCGATGGAGTTGTCGGAGTTGGCCGAAATGGTACCCACCTGAGCGATGGCCTTGGTGTCGGCACATGGCTTGGACAGGTTCTTCAGCTCTTTAACGATGGCGATGGTCGCCTTGTCGATACCGCGCTTGAGGTCCATCGGGTTCATGCCGGCAGCGACGGCCTTGAGGCCTTCGTTGACGATCGACTGAGCCAGAACGGTGGCGGTGGTGGTGCCGTCGCCTGCGTCATCGTTGGCACGGGAGGCAACGTCTTTGACCAGCTGCGCGCCCATGTTTTCGAAACGGTCTTCCAGTTCGATTTCTTTGGCTACGGAAACGCCGTCCTTGGTGATGGTCGGAGCGCCGAAGCTCTTCTCGATGATCACGTTACGGCCTTTCGGGCCCAGGGTCGCTTTTACTGCGTCAGCCAGGATGTTGACACCTGTGAGCATTTTCTTACGGGCGGAGTCGCCGAATTTAACTTCTTTAGCAGCCATGATCGATATTCCTTAAATACTTTGAAGTAACGGGAAAATGAGCGGGAAATCAGCCTTCCAGTACAGCGAGAATTTCGTTCTCAGCCATTACCAGCAGGTCTTCGCCGTCGACTTTCACAGTGTTGCTACCGGAGTAAGGGCCGAAAACAACCTTGTCACCCACTTTCACGGCCAGCGCGCGTACTTCACCGTTCTCCAGGGTTTTGCCTGGGCCAGCAGCGACGATCACACCGTGGTTGGCTTTTTCAGCAGCCGAACCTGGCAGGACGATGCCGCCGGCGGTTTTCTTTTCTTCTTCGCTGCGACGGATGACGACGCGGTCGTGCAGAGGACGAAGCTTGCTCATTGTCGATCTCTCCTAATTGTGTTTTTCATCGGCCGGTATCAATTCCGGCGGGTTAAATTCCGGCGGTGCCGGTCGCGGTTCGCTGAGCGAAACGCGGAAGTCTGTCTAGTGTCACCACCAGAAACCTTGCGGTGACCGTTACATAAGGGCGCCTGGGCCTATTACAAGGGGCGGCAAATGAAATTTTTTATGTCCGGGAGCGGGTAAATGCAGCACGGCACCCGAAGGTGCCGTGCCAATGAAGCGGTTATTTGCTGTCGCGGTGCTCGAACTCGCCTTCGATCACATCGCCTTCACGTCCCAGGGGCTGGCGCGGAGCCGGGCCGCCACGGGGTTGCAGGTCGTCGGCAAACGCGCGCTGACGAATAGCTGCCTCCTCGGCACGCTGGCGCATCTTGCCGGCTAGTAGCCTGCGGGTAACCGGCAGCAGCATCACCAGGCCCACCACGTCGCTGATGAAACCCGGCAGGATCAACAGGCCACCGGCCAGGGCCATCATCAGACCTTCGAGCATGGTCTGAGCGGGCAATTCGCCGCGATTCAGGCTTTCACGGGCACGCAGCGCCGTGGCCAGGCCGGCGACGCGCAGCACCAGAACGCCGAGCATCGAGCCCAGAATAATCAACAGCAATGCTGGGAAGAACCCGATCGCACCGCTGACTTGAACGAAGACGAACAGCTCCAACACCGGGAACAGCAGAAAGAGCAATAAAAAAGGGCGCATCAAATGTTTCCTCAACGCAAGAATGCCTTGCCAGTCCACCTTAGATGACGTCGCCGTTTCGTGAATTCAAGCATCAGCCGCCGCTTTTTTCGGCCAGGCTGCGGCGTGAGCCAGTGAAACCAAGGCTTCGCGCACTTGTGTCGGCGTGTTGCAAGGCGCGGCAAATGGCAACCAATGTAGCGATTGGCCAATCCGCAGGTGCATGCCTTCACTGTCGATGCCGGCCAATTGCGCAGGCTCGCTGACGGGTAAACCGGCCAGGTCGACGTAATGGGCAATCGCCTTGGCATGGTCGCTGTTCATGTGTTCGACCATGCTGCGCTCTGCCGCGCCGGCGAAGGGGTTGGCCAGGGTCAGTTGATCGAGCCAGTGGATCGCGCCGAAT
Source organism: Pseudomonas sp. efr-133-TYG-23 (assembly GCF_030209215.1). Lineage (NCBI taxonomy): Bacteria > Pseudomonadati > Pseudomonadota > Gammaproteobacteria > Pseudomonadales > Pseudomonadaceae > Pseudomonas > Pseudomonas sp. efr-133-TYG-23. The sequence goes on from NZ_JARVSL010000013.1 coordinate 142,332, forward strand.
CCGCCTATGTAGCGGTGGCGAACCGGCTTGAGCACCCAGAAATCGAAATCGTGGGCCTTGTGGTAATTGGCCGATTCGGGGAAGTAGCGGTAATAGCGCTCGGCTGCGGCCTCGATGGCGGCATCGTCATGCAATTGCTCGGCTTCGGCCAGGTAGGTGAGACGCCCTACCGCCTGCACATCGTCCGCCCCACGCTCACCGACCAGCAGCGAGCATTTGGGCTCTTTTTGCAGGTTATGGGTGTGCTGGGCGATGCGGCTAATCAGGATCAGCGGGCGGCCCTGCTCGTCCAGGCAGTACGGCACCACCGATCCAAATGGAAAGCCAGGCATGGCTTTGGACAATGTGGAGAGAGCCCCACGGTATTCCTTGAGCAACAGCTCTCGGGCGTTCTTGGCAACCTGTGCGCTCAACGTATGACTCCTCGGGTATTCAGCCGCCCATAACGTATGGGAATGGATCTCAACACAAGGTAATCAATATAAGCAGCGGTTGCCAGGGACGCGACTACCAGGCTACCCCGAAACCGGCGGTATAACGGGTCTTGCTCAGACTGCTCTCCGAGTCGCCGCTGATCACGTCACGCTCGGCCTTGAGGTTGAGCGATGCCCACTCGGTGACTTTGTAGCGCAGGCCCATTTCCGCATCCAGGGAGTACTCGGCCGGCGCATCGATAGGCTTGCCCAGTTCGCCATTGGTGAAGAACTCAACGGTCTTGCCCACCAGGTAGCGGTTGTAGTTCCACTTCATGGCCAGGGAATAGAAGTTGTCCTTGCCGCCATCGGCATATTCATAGTCGGTGCGGTTGACCAGCGAGCCGAGGGAGAAAGCGCCCAGCTCGTCATCCCAGAACTGGTAGCCAGGGCCAGTACCCACGGTGCGCTGACGCGCCAGGTCTTCGACTTTGTCGCGCTTGTAGGTCAGGCGCCCCTGCCAGAACCAGTGCTCGGTGATAAAGCGGTCCAGGTCGTACTCCAGGGCCCAGTTGTCGGTGGTGGTCACGTCGTCCTGGAATTCGCGGTTGTACTCGCCCTGCCCGGTATGGCGCCATTGGCCATGGCGGGCGGTGGTCTTGAAGTCGACGTCGTAGTCGTTGGTGTCTTTTTCGGCGCGCTTGTAGTCCAGCGCCAGATCGACATTGCCCTTCCACACCAGGTCCTCGATCACCGGTTTAGGCTTGATGATCTGTTGGATGCTCGCCAGTTCAACGGTCTTGGGCGCCTCGCCATTGGCCAGCACCACCTTGCCGTCTTCTGCCGCATGGAGGGACTTGGCTTTCTCGCCGCTGTAGGCATCCTGCTTGACCAGCAGCTCCTGGTCGCTTTCCAGGGTTTTGACTTGCTTCCAGTCCACTGGAATTGCACCGGCATACGCGGTCTGGATCAGCAATTTGCCGCCGTCGAAGACCTTGATTTTGCCGGTCAGGCGGTCACCGTTCTTCAACCAGACGGTGTCCGCAAGCAAGGGTGTGGAAGCGCTTAAAACAGCAAGGCACAGCAAGGTTCTGGACAACATAAGCGGATTCGAGGCTCGGGCTTGGCGAAAAAGAGGGCATTATCGTGTTAGATAACGTCTTAGCAAGGACTGACTCAGGGATCGCAGATGAGTTCAATTCTCACCGCCATGTTTACAGCCGTTTCTTACAAAAACGCCGACATATTCAACGGATAGTCCCACAGTGAAATTGCCTGTCGATACACCACAAACCGCTGCCGATATGCGCCGCACCGCGCTGTACCTGACCTTGGCGCAAGTGCCCGAGGGCTGCGTGGTGAGCTACGGCGAGCTGGCGCACTTGGCCGGTCTCGGGCGGGCGGCGCGCTGGGTGGGGCGGACCTTGAGCCAGCTCCCAAAGGACACGCGGTTGCCCTGGCATCGCGTGCTGGGTGCCGGCGGTCGGATAAGTCTGCCGGCGGGCAGCGCATCGGGTGACGAACAACGTGCGCGTTTGCGCAGCGAAGGTGTCAGTATCCTGAACAATCGCGTTGATATTCAGCGCCATGGCTGGCGCCCGGTAGAGCACAGCGGTTAGAGTGCGCGCTTTGTTTCCGTGAATCTGAGGCAGACTCCAGCCCATGCCCCGTAAAACCTGGCGCGCCGCGCTCGCTGCCTATGCCAGCCCCTCGACGTTAGTGCTGTTGTTGCTCGGCTTCGCCGCCGGCATGCCTTACATGTTGGTGTTCTCGACGCTTTCGGTGTGGTTGCGCGAAGCCGGTGTGGCCCGCGAAACCATCGGCTATGCCAGCCTGATCGGGCTGGCCTACGCCTTCAAGTGGGTCTGGTCGCCGCTGCTCGACCAATGGCGCCTGCCGCTGCTGGGCAGGCTCGGGCGCCGCCGTTCATGGCTGGTGCTCGCGCAGTCGCTGGTCATCCTGGGCCTGATCGGCATGGGGTTCTGCGATCCGCAGAAGCATTTGTCCTGGCTGATCGCCATTGCTGTGATCGTTGCCTTTGCCTCCGCCACCCAGGACATCGCGGTCGACGCCTATCGCCTGGAAATCGCCGACGACAGCCGCCAGGCCGCCTTGGCCGCCAGCTATATGTCCGGCTACCGGATCGCCGCGCTGCTGGCCACCGCAGGCGCGCTGTTCTTTGCCGAAGGTTTCGGCTCCACCGGTTTCAACTATAAGCACTCGGCATGGACCGGCACTTACGTGCTGTTCGGCGTGCTGATGATCCCAGCCCTGCTGACCACGCTGTTCATGCGCGAGCCCAATGTGCCGCTGCGTACCCAATTGCAGGCGGGCCGCTACAGCTTCGTGCATCAACTGGCCTCGGTGTTCGTGCTGATCGTACTGCTGGTGTCGGTGCCGGCGATGTTCACTCAGCTGTACAACACCGATTTCGCCAGCGTGCTCTTCCAGGGCGTCAGCCTGTGGGATTTGCTGATGGAAGACCGCGCCTTCCTGCGCGCAATCCTCTATATCACCCTGACCTGCCTGTGCCTGTCGACCATGGGCCGCCGTGGCCTGGCGCCGGTGCTGACGCCAGTCAACGACTTTATCCTGCGCTACCGTTGGCAGGCCCTGCTGCTGCTCGGACTGATCGCCACCTATCGCATGTCCGACACGGTGATGGGCGTGATGGCCAACGTGTTCTACATCGACCAGGGTTTTACCAAGGACCAGATTGCCGGCGTCAGCAAGATCTTCGGCCTGATCATGACCCTGCTCGGCGCCGGTATGGGCGGCTTGCTGATCGTGCGCTTCGGTATCCTGCCGATCCTGTTTATCGGCGGCGTCATGTCGGCCGGCACTAACCTGCTGTTCGTGATGCTCGCCGATATGGGCCCGGACCTGCAGATGCTGATTTTCACCATTTCCCTGGATAACTTCAGCTCGGGCATGGCCACGTCGGCCTTCGTGGCTTATCTGTCGAGCCTGACCAACCTCAAGTTCTCCGCCACCCAATATGCGTTGCTCAGCTCGATCATGCTGCTGCTGCCGCGCTTGATTGGCGGCTACTCGGGCGTGATGGTGGAGAAGTTCGGTTACCACAACTTCTTCCTGATCACCTGCATGCTGGGTGTGCCGACGCTGCTGCTGATCGCGTTGCACTGGTTCCAGGAAAATCGGCGGATTCGGTTGAGTCCACCCGCTGAAGACTGACAATGTGGGAGGGGCATTGCGACGATTGGACTTGCCCCGGTAGGTCAGTAACACATTAGCGCCTGACACCCTGCTATCGGGGGCAAGCCCCATCCCACATGCCCCTCTGCATTCTGATGCCTGTACTCCTGCAGCCCGCGCCCGTACAATCCCAAGTCATTTCAAGTCCAAGCAACCGACAACGGCCTACCATGCGTACCAGTCAATATTTGCTCGCCACACAGAAAGAAACGCCTTCCGATGCGGTCGTGATCAGCCACCAACTGATGCTGCGCGCCGGCATGATTCGCAAGCTGGCCTCCGGCCTTTACACCTGGCTGCCCATGGGCTTGAAGGTGATGCGCAAGGTCGAAGCCATCGTTCGTGAAGAAATGAACGCCGCCGGCTCCCTGGAAGTGTTGATGCCGAGCACCCAGCCGGCCGAGCTGTGGCAGGAATCCGGGCGCTGGGAAGAGTACGGCCCTGAGTTGCTGCGCTTCAAGGATCGTCATGGCCGCGACTTCTGCGCCGGCCCGACCCATGAAGAAGTCATTACCGACCTGATGCGCAACGAGCTGAGCAGCTATAAACAGTTGCCGCTGAACCTGTATCAGATCCAGACCAAATTCCGTGATGAAATCCGCCCACGTTTCGGCTTGATGCGTGGCCGCGAATTCATCATGAAGGACGCCTATTCGTTCCACGCCGACCAGGCGTCCCTGCAGGTCACCTACGACCGCATGCACCAGGCCTACTGCAATGTGTTCACGCGCCTGGGCCTGAAATTCCGCCCGGTTGAAGCGGATAACGGTTCCATCGGCGGCGCCGGCTCCCACGAATTCCACGTACTGGCCGAGTCCGGCGAAGACGATATCGTGTTCAGCAACGGTTCCGACTACGCGGCGAACATCGAGAAAGCCGAGGCCGTGCCACGGGAAACCTCACGCCCTGCCCCGACCGAAGAACTGCGCCTGGTAGACACGCCGGACACCAAGACCATCGCGGCCCTGGTGGAGAAATTCAATCTGCCGATTGAAAAGACCATCAAGACCCTGATCGTGCACGCTGAGGAAGCAGGCAAGCTGATCGCCCTGGTTATCCGTGGCGACCACGAACTCAACGAAATCAAGGCCGCCCAGCAGCCAGGCGTGGCCAGCCCGCTGGTCATGGCCAGCGATGCCGAACTGCGCGACGCCATTGGCGCCGGCGCCGGCTCCCTGGGCCCGCTGAACCTGCCGCTGCCGATCATCATCGACCGCTCGGTCGAGCTGATGAGCGACTTCGGTATCGGTGCGAACATCGACGACAAGCACTACTTCGGCGTGAACTGGGAGCGTGACCTGCCGGTTCCGACCGTGGCCGACCTGCGCAACGTGGTGGCCGGCGACCCAAGCCCGGATGGCAAGGGTACCCTGGAAATCAAGCGCGGCATCGAAGTCGGGCACATCTTCCAGCTGGGCAACAAATACAGCAAGGCGATGAAGTGCGAAGTGCTGGGCGAGAACGGCAAGCCGATCACCCTGGAAATGGGTTGCTACGGTATAGGCGTATCCCGCGTAGTGGCGGCTGCCATCGAGCAGAGCAACGACGAGAAAGGCATCATCTGGAGCGACGCCCTGGCGCCGTTCCAAGTGGCGCTGGTACCGCTGCGCTACGAAACCGAGCAAGTACGCGAAGCCACCGACAAACTGTATGCCGAATTGACGGCCGCCGGTTTTGAAGTGCTGCTCGATGACCGGGACAAGAAAACCAGCCCTGGCATCAAGTTCGCCGACATGGAACTGATTGGCATCCCACACCGGATCGTGGTCAGCGACCGCGGCCTGGCCGATGGCAATCTGGAATACAAGAGCCGGACCGAAGCCGAAGCCCAACCGTTGCCGGTGGCTGACGTGCTGTCTTTCCTTCAGGCGCGTATTCGTCGCTGAAAACCAGATCAAGAGAAGTCATGTTCAAGCGAAACACCAGAGCCCTGGGGGGCGCCGCCTTGTGCGGCGCCCTGCTGGTCAGCGGCTGCGCCAATCATATGTCGCAACGCAGTGAGCACGAGGAGCGGGTCGAGCGCAAATTGCTCGATCACAGCCTGCAGATCGATGTAGGCGAACCCAAAGTGCTGGAACTGCCGCAACGCCGGGTTCGCATTCACGAGCAGAAGACCTTCGAGGTCACCGAGTTCGAAGTCACCCGGCATTACGACCGTTACACCCCCTATCAGCCTTGGCGCAAAGTCTACGAGATGCCCCTGGGCGCGGTGGCCCTGGTGGCGGGCGCGGGCGCCAATGTGGCGAACATCTTCGCCCTCGGCAACCTGCCTTCGAGCATGACCCATGACTGGCTGATCTACGGCATAGACGGGCTCAACCCGTTCATGAACGTGCAATCCCATGGACGCGCGCAACAGAACCTTGCGGGTATTGATGAAGTTCAGCGCGACAAGCGCCTGGATTATTCAAGCCTGCCGTGGAGCGAGCGTCCCGTGCAGGTCACCGCCGGCCAACACACCCACGAGCTGACCACCGACCGTAACGGCGTGCTGCGCCTGAACCTGTTGGACAGCCCGTTCGCCGAGCAGGACCTTAACCATGTCACCACTTTGAAGATCAGCGTGGAGGATGGTCAGGACGACGCGCACTCGGACTCGACCCTGGCTATCAGCAAGACCCTGCGCGGCAAGTTGCTCGAAGCCCACGGCTTGATCTACGACGATCTGGAAGACGACGAAGTCAGCCAGTGGGTACACCGGGTCAAGCGCCTGTCGGAGCTGGGTCTGGAAGAAGAAGCCAGCGAGCTGGAACAAAGCCTGATCGAACTGACCCGCAATGATCCGGAGTTGCAGCAGGAATTCCTGCAAGCGCTGACCAAGGATGCGGGGCGACTCGTGGCAGATCCAGGCGCACGCTGAGAGCTCAAAGGGTTGGAGATGGATGTGGGAGGAGCCCCTTCCACATTTTGATTGGCGATTTCTACCAGGCGAATTCTAGCTGTTCGTTACCGCCACTGAGGTCCAACAACCGTACCCCGATCCCCAGCAGACGCACCGGCTTGCCGCCGCGATTGAACGCTTGGGTCATCAACTGTTGATAACTCTCCAGATCCCGCCCTGCCCCGGCCTGCTCCAAGGTGGTCTGGGTAAAGTCATGAAACTTCACCTTCACGAACGGCTTGCACGCGCGATAACTGTTGTCGATGCGCGCCATGCGCCCGGCCAGGGTTTCCATCAGTTCGGGCAATTTAGCCAGGCAGCTTGAGAGATCCGGCAGGTCCACATCGTAGGTATTTTCCACACTGATGGATTGCCGACGGCTGTCGTTCTGTACCAAGCGATCATCGATGCCACGGGCCAGACTCCACAGTCGCTCGCCAAAACTGCCGAATTCCCGCACCAGCGCCAGCTTGTTCCATTCGCGCAACTGCAGGCAGTCCTCAATGCCCAAGCGCGCCAGTTTGTCAGCGGTAACTTTGCCCACGCCGTGGAGCTTGCTTACGCGCAACTGCGAGACAAACGCTTCTACCTGATCCGGCGTGATCACAAACAGGCCATTGGGCTTCTTCCAATCGCTGGCGATCTTGGCCAGGAACTTGTTCGGTGCCACGCCAGCTGACACCGTGATGTGCAATTGATTGGAGACGCGACGACGGATGTCCTGGGCAATGCGTGTGGCGCTGCCGCCAAAATGCGGGCTGTCGGAAACGTCCAGATAGGCTTCATCCAGCGACAACGGTTCAATCAGGTCGGTGTAGTCGCGAAAGATGGTCTGGATTTCCTTCGACGCCTCTTTATAAGCATCCATGCGCGGCTTGACGATGGTCAGGTCCGGGCACAGCTTCAAGGCATGCCGTGACGACATCGCCGATCGCACCCCGTAGGCCCGCGCTTCATAGTTACAGGTGGCAATCACCCCTCGACGATCGGCTGAACCACCGACCGCCAGAGGCTTCTGCGCCAGACTCGGGTCATCGCGCATCTCGATGGCGGCGTAGAAGCAATCACAGTCAACGTGGATGATTTTGCGCTGCGTCATAAATAGAAGGGGCAATTCAACGGGCGATCAGTATCGCATCCACCCCTGTATATAGCACCAGTAGTTTGAATCTTCCGCCTGAACGGTAGGAATTCTCCTCCATGGATTTATTTTCTCAATCGAATTCACCACCTCGATAGAGCTGAAAGCCTCGGCCTGACTGGGCCCGCGGTGTTTTCGGCGCACCTCACCGAACGCTAACCGATTGAACCCAAAGCGCTTTTCTTGGATTTACGGGTTGACACACTCGCGTTCCTCTGTAGAATGCCGCCACACAGACGCGGGATGGAGCAGTCTGGTAGCTCGTCGGGCTCATAACCCGAAGGTCGTCGGTTCAAATCCGGCTCCCGCAACCAAACATCAAAAAAGGCTACTCGAAAGAGTGGCCTTTTTTGTGCGCGTCTGTTTTGACATGTATGGAAATTGTAAGACAAAAAAATCTTTGCCCACCGTAGACTTACCGTGCGAAGCGCAGGCAGGGCCATCAATTCACACTTATTTGACCCATTAGGTCATTAACGGTTGACACCTCGCCGTCTGACTGTAGAATGCCGCCCACAGACGCGGGATGGAGCAGTCTGGTAGCTCGTCGGGCTCATAACCCGAAGGTCGTCGGTTCAAATCCGGCTCCCGCAACCAAACATCAAGAAAGGCTACTCGAAAGAGTGGCCTTTTTTGTATCTGGCGGAAAAGTTCTTCTGAAACAATGACATGGCATCTTTCATGAAACCGTACAGGGTTTGTGGAGTCCATCTCAGCACACGCTATGCTTACTCCTCTACGACCGATGGTCGCAGTCGCCGCCCCCGGTGATACGCGTTAATATTTGTAATTATTTTGTCCATAGGGATTGGTAACTTGGCTGGATACCCCCATCCTGTCGCGCACAATCCTAGAGGTGATTGATGCGCGCCAACTCGTCTGAACCACAAGACTCCGTGACTGCAACCCAACCGATCGCCCCTACCCGTTTGCGTTGGCTTGATCTATTGAGCAAATACCGACAGCCGATCGGCCTGGCCGTTACGTTGTTGCTGTTTGCAATCGCCCTGATCGCCTGTCGACACCTGTTGCTGGAGCTGGATCTCTACGCTCTCCACGACTCCATCCTGGAAGTGCCCAAGCCAGCCTTACTGGGAGCCTTCGCCGCGGCCGTCGCCGGCTTTGTGATCCTGCTGGGCTATGAATTTTCCGGCGCCCGCTACGCAGGGGTGAACCTACCCGCCAAGACTCTGGCCCTCGGCGGCTTTACCGCATTTGCCATCGGCAACGCCATTGGCCTGTCGATGCTCTCGGGCGGGTCGGTGCGTTACCGTCTTTATGCCCGCCACGGCATCGGGGCTTCGGAGGTGGCGCGCATGACGGTGTTTGCCAGCCTGGCCCTGGGTACTGCCCTGCCGCCGCTGGCCGCTCTGGCGACCTTGAGCAACCTGCCGGCAGCCGCCACCTACCTGCATCTGCCGCAGATACTGCTCGGCGGCATAGCCGGCGCCGTACTATTGCTGTCGACGGTGCTGTGCATCGGCATTTATCGCCGTCGCCTGCCGGAACAACCGTTTGCTGACAACCTGCTGGTCAAAGTCGGCCGCCGTACGCTGCGCCTGCCCGGGCGTCGCCTGACCTTCCTTCAGTTGATCATCACCGCGCTGGACGTCGCCGCCGCTGCCACCGTCCTTTATATGTTGCTACCGGAGGCGCCGCCCTTCGGGCCGTTCCTGCTGGTGTACCTGTTGGCCCTGGCCGCGGGCGTGCTCAGCCATGTACCAGGCGGTGTGGGGGTGTTCGAGGCGATCCTGCTCGCCGCCTTCGCCGATAAGCTCGGCGCCGCGCCATTGGCGGCCGCGCTGCTGCTGTATCGCATGATCTATGTGGTGCTGCCGCTGTTGATTGCCTGTGTGTTCCTGCTGGTCAACGAGGCCCAGCGCCTGTTCCAAACCCAGCAGAGCCTGCGGGTTGCCTCGGGCCTGGCGGCACCGGTGTTGGCCGTACTGGTTTTTTTGTCCGGCGTGGTCCTGCTGTTTTCCGGCGCCACGCCGGAAATCGATTCACGCCTGGAAAACATCGGCTTCCTGATTCCCCACCGCCTGATTGACGCGTCCCACTTCGGCGCCAGCCTGATCGGCGTGCTGTGCCTGCTGCTCGCTCAAGGCTTGCGTCGACGTTTGTCGGCCGCCTGGATGCTGACCATGGTGCTGCTGCTGGTCGGCGCCCTGCTCTCGCTGCTTAAAGGCTTCGACTGGGAAGAAGCCACCCTGATGACCATGACTGCGGTGCTGCTGGCGATCTTTCGACGCTCGTTCTACCGCGCCAGCCGACTGACCGAGCTACCGTTTTCGCCGCTGTACCTGGTGGCCAGCGTCTGCGTGCTGGGGGCTTCAATCTGGCTGCTGCTGTTTGCCTATCAAGATGTCCCCTACAGCCATCAACTGTGGTGGCAATTCACCCTCGACGCCAACGCGCCGCGTGGCCTGCGCTCGTTGCTGGGCGCAGCGGTGTTGCTGGTGATAGTGTCGCTGACCTGGCTGCTGCGCACCGCGCGCCCGGTGATCCATTTGCCGACGCCGGAAGAACTGGAGCGTGCCACCAAGATTTTAATGGCTTCGTCCCAACCCGACGGCGGCCTGGCATTGACCGGCGACAAAGCCCTGCTGTTTCACCCCAACGATGAGGCGTTCCTGATGTACGCCCGTCGTGGACGCAGCCTGGTGGCCTTGTACGATCCGATCGGCCCGACCCAACAACGGGCCGAGATGATCTGGCAATTCCGCGACCTATGTGACATCCACCACGCGCGCCCAGTGTTCTACCAAGTGCGGGCGGAGAACCTGCCGTACTACATGGATATCGGCCTGACCGCGATCAAGTTGGGCGAAGAAGCCCGAGTCGACCTCAAGCGCTTTGACCTGGAAGCCAAGGGCAAAGAGATGAAGGATCTGCGTTACACCTGGAACCGCGGCACCCGGGACGGTTTGTCCCTGGAGATCTGCGAACCGGGCACGGCGCCGATGGAGGAGCTAAAGGTCATTTCCGATGCCTGGCTGACCGGTAAGAACGTGCGGGAAAAAGGCTTTTCCCTGGGGCGCTTCAGCGACGACTACCTTAAGCACTTTCGCATTGCGATTATTCGCTTCGAAGGGCGCCCGGTTGCCTTCGCCAACCTGCTCGAAACCTACAGCCACGACCTGGCCAGCCTGGACCTGATGCGCGCGCACCCGGATGCACCCAAGTTGACCATGGAATTCATGATGGTCGGCCTGATTCAACACTACAAAACCCACGGCTACGCCCGCTTCAGCCTCGGCATGGTGCCGCTGTCGGGCCTACAACCGCGACGCGGCGCTCCGCTGACCCAGCGCTTGGGCTCGATGGTGTTCCGCCGCGGCGAGCAACTGTATAACTTCCAAGGTTTGCGCCGCTTCAAAGACAAGTTCCAGCCCGACTGGGAACCTCGTTACATGGCCGTGCCCGCCGGACTCGATCCGCTGGTGGCATTGGCCGATACCGCCGCCCTGATCGCGGGCGGCTTGACTGGACTGGTGAAACGCTGATGATTCGACGCTCCTGGCGGTATGTATTGGCCTTTGTAGTGCTGCTCGCCCTGATCCTGGGCGGCGGCTTTTGGTACTGGAACCGCCCTGCCCCGCAGCCCACCCTGGAGCAGTTGCCCCAGGCCGATGGTGTTGCGATGACCCGCGTGACCCCGAACGGCAATGCCAAAGCCCGTGTGATCGTGGCGGTGATGGCCGACGACGTGTTGGCCGACAGTCAATTGCTTGCCCTGAGCCAGGGCGGTAAAGCGCAGATCGTGCAGGTGGTGCTGCCCAAGGATGACTGCAAGCTACAAGAACAAGCCTTGCAAGGCGCTCTGGCGCAGCTCAAAGGCCCAGCGACCCTGGTCAGCGGCATCGGCCCCGGCGCAGCCCTCGCGTGGCGCTGGCTGGCCACACAGAACGACGATAAGGCCAATGCCATCTCCGTTGGCTTTGCCCTGGTGCAGGAAGGTTGCAAGGATCCGCTGCCGAAGACCGCCGCCCACGGCAACTGGCTGGTGGCCTGGAACGACAACCCTGACGACGAAAGCGCCAGTTTCGTACGCGATACGCCGCGCGCCACTACCAGCATCAGCGACTACGACATTCATTACCCGCAGGTGCTGAACAACGAGCTGCGCAAGCAATTGGTGGGTTCGGACAACGGCGGCCTGGCGATCCCGGTGGTTGAAGTGCCGGCCGGGCAAGCCAAGGACACCGTCACGCTGTTTCTCTCCGGTGACGGCGGCTGGCGCGACCTGGACCGCGATGTGGCCAGCGAGATGGCCAAGATCGGCTACCCCGTGGTCGGTATCGACACCCTGCGCTACTACTGGCAGCACAAGACCCCGGAACAAAGCGCCAAGGACCTCACCGAGCTGATGCAGCACTACCGGCAGAAGTGGGGCACCAAACGTTTCGTATTGACCGGCTACTCATTCGGCGCCGACGTCCTGCCCGCTATCTACAACCGCCTGCCGGAAAACGAGCAACAGCGGGTCGATGCGATAATCCTGCTGGCCTTCGCCCGCACCGGCAGCTTTGAAATCGAAGTGGAAGGCTGGTTGGGTAACGCCGGCAAAGAGGCCGCCACCGGGCCGGAAATGGCCAAGTTGCCAGCGGACAAAGTGGTATGCATCTACGGTGCCGAAGAAGTCGATGAGAGCGGCTGCACCGATAAGACTGCCGTGGGCGAAGCCTTGAAGCTGCCGGGCGGCCATCACTTCGACGAGAACTACCCGGCACTGGCCAAACGCCTGGTAGATATCATCGTCAAGCACCAGGCCAAGTCCGAGTAATTCCGGGCTGTACGCCAAACAAACTGTGGGAGGAGGCTTGCCCCCTCCCACAGTTGTTTTGCGGCCTTAGTAAAATCTAGCGCGGTTCGATGTGGGCAATCATCAGTTGCACGGTTTCATTGCCACGAAACTCGTTCACATCCAGCTTGTAGGCCAATTCCACCCAACGCACCGTCGGGTTCGGCCAGACTTCCCGATCCACCCCGAACGCGATGCCGTCGAGCTTCACCGAACCGCACTCACTCTTGAGCACCACCTTCAGGTGCCGCTCCCCCACCACCCGCTGCTCTACCAACTGGAACACCCCGTGAAACAACGGCTCGGGAAAGTGCTGGCCCCAAGGGCCGGCATGCCGCAGAGCGCGGGCCAGTTCCAGGTGGAATTCCTCCACCGCCAAGGTGCCATCGGACAGCAGGCGCCCGGTGAGGTCTTCTTCACGCAATTGCCGACGCACTTCGGCATCGAAAGCTTCAGCGAACAGCGGGAAATTTTCCTCAGGCAACGTCAGCCCCGCCGCCATGGCGTGTCCGCCGTATTTTGAGATCAGCGTGGGATGCTGGCTAGCGACTACAGCCAGCGCGTCACGGATATGGAAACCCGGCACAGATCGCCCTGAGCCTTTAAGCTGACCGTCACCGGCGTCGGCAAAGGCGATGGTCGGGCGGAAATAGCGTTCTTTCATGCGCGACGCCAGGATGCCGATCACCCCCTGATGCCACTCCGGATCGAACAGGCACAGGCCATAGGGCATGGAGTCCACCGGCAAGTCCTTGAGCTGGGCCAGGGCCTCGCGCTGCATGCCCTGCTCGATGGATTTACGGTCTTGGTTCATGCCGTCCAGTTGCGCGGCCATCTCACGCGCCGCAGCGAAATCGCGAGTCAGCAGGCATTCGATACCCAGGCTCATATCGTCCAGGCGCCCGGCGGCGTTGAGCCGTGGCCCGAGGATAAAACCCAGATCGGTGGAGGTGATTCGCGCCGCATCGCGCTTGGCCACTTCAAGGATTGCCTTGATCCCCGGTCGCGCGCGCCCGGCGCGAATACGCTCCAGCCCCTGATGGACGAGAATGCGATTGTTGGCGTCCAGGGGCACCACGTCGGCGACGCTGCCCAGGGCTACCAGATCGAGCAGGTCCCCGATATTGGGCTGTGGTGTGTTCGCATACCACCCCAACTCGCGCAGGCGTGCGCGCAGGGCCATCAATACGTAGAAAATCACGCCGACACCGGCCAGGGCTTTGCTGGGGAACGTGCAGCCAGGCTGGTTCGGATTGACGATGGCGTCCGCCGCCGGCAACTCTTCCCCCGGCAAGTGGTGGTCGGTGACCAGCACCTTCAGCCCCGCCGCTTTTGCCGCTGCCACGCCTTCGACGCTGGAAATGCCGTTGTCCACGGTGATCAGCAGTTGCGGCTCGCGCTGCAGCGCCACGGCGACGATTTCCGGCGTGAGGCCATAACCGTATTCGAAGCGGTTGGGCACCAGATAATCGACATGGGCCGCACCCAGCAACCGCAGGCCCAGGGTGCCGACGGCGCTGGCCGTGGCGCCATCGGCATCGAAGTCGCCCACGATCAGGATGCGCTGGCGTTGCTCCAGCGCGGTCACCAGCAAGTCCACCGCGGTATCGATACCCTTGAGCTGCTGGTAGGGAATCAACCGCGCCAGGCTCTTGTCCAGCTCGGCCTCGGACTGCACCCCGCGCGCGGCGTAAAGGCGGGTCAACAGGGGCGGCAAGTCACCGAGAAACGGCAGGACGGCGGGCAACGGACGAGGATCGATACGCATGGGGTGAAGGAAACTTCTCTTTAATAAGACGGTTAAACGGCAAGGCTGAAATCAACTGACAGGCGACGTGGGAGGGGCAGGCCCCTTCCGACCGTTTCAACCACGCTCGCCGACCAGCCACTGCAGCTGCACTTCATGCTGGCCACGGTCGTCGGTGACGAACATCGTGCCTTCGCTGATCATCACATCCCACTTGATCACCCGGGGCATGTCCTTGGCCAGGGTTTCGAGGACTTCCTGCGGCACAGCCGCGATGTTCACGTTCTTCAGGTTAGCGGCGACCGGCACCACTTTGCCTTCCCAAACGCGCAGGCTGCCGTAGGCCAGCAGGCTGGTGCGCTCGGTGCGGCGCGAGCACCAGGTCAGGCGATCGGCATCGGGTTGGCCGACTTCAATCCAGTGTAAAACCCGGTCATCCAGGCTTTTTTCCCACAGGGCCGGTTCGTCTACATCTGACAAACCACGCCCAAACGACAACTGCTCGTTGTACCAGAGGGCATAGGCCAGCAAACGCACGGTCATGCGCTCTTCGGTCTCCGACGGGTGGCGGGCGATGGTCTGTTTGACGCTCTCGTACACCGAACGGTCGAGGTCGGTGAGGTTGAGTTCGAATTTGTAGGTCGTGGACGGCTGGGCCATGAACGGGCTTCTAGAGACAAGGAAAGGCGGCCAGTCTAACCGATGGCGAGGCCAATCAACGAATCCTGCGCTGCATCACCCTTATCCCTGGGCCCCTCGCCTATGTTAAAAGGCATCACACACCTGTTCTGCGCAGCCAAGGATCCCCATGTCGTTTAATGCCAAACCGCTTGCCGGCCTGAAAGTCATCGAACTCGGCACCCTGATCGCGGGCCCGTTCGCCTCACGTATCTGCGCAGAATTCGGCGCCGAGGTCATCAAGGTCGAATCCCCGGACGGCGGCGATCCGCTGCGCAAATGGCGCAAGCTGTATGAAGGCACATCGCTGTGGTGGTTCGTGCAGGCGCGCAACAAGAAATCCCTCACGCTGAACCTCAAGCACCCGGATGGCCTGGCCATTCTTAAGCAACTGCTGGCGGACGCCGACATCCTGATCGAAAACTTCCGTCCCGGCGTGTTGGAAAAACTGGGCCTGAGTTGGGAAACCCTGCACGCGCTCAACCCGAAACTGGTCATGGTGCGCCTCTCGGGTTTTGGCCAGACCGGGCCGATGAAGGACCAGCCAGGGTTTGGCGCCGTGGGCGAGTCCATGGGCGGGCTGCGTTACATCACCGGTTTCGAGGACCGCCCGCCGGTGCGTACCGGGATCTCCATCGGAGATTCCATTGCAGCGCTATGGGCGGTGATCGGTGCGCTGATGGCGCTGCGGCATCGTGAGGTTAACGGCGGCCTGGGCCAGGTGGTCGATGTCGCGCTGTATGAAGCGATTTTCGCCATGATGGAAAGCATGATTCCCGAGTTCGACGTGTTCGGGTTTATCCGCGAACGCACCGGCAACATCATGCCCGGTATCACGCCCTCCTCGATCCATACCAGTGCGGACGGCAAGCATGTGCAGATCGGCGCCAATGGCGATGCGATCTTCAAGCGCTTCATGGCCGCCATCGGCCGCGAAGACCTGGCCAACGATCCACAACTGGCCAGCAATGACGGGCGCGACAGCCGCCGTGACGAGCTGTACGGCGTAATCGATCGCTGGGTCAATTCGCTGCCACTGGAGCAGGTGATCGAGCAATTGAATGGTGCCGAGGTGCCCGCCAGCCGCATCTACAGTGCCGAGGATATGCTGGGCGACCCGCAATTTCTGGCCCGCGAGATGTTCCTCAAGGCGCAGCTTCCGGGTGGCAAGGATTTTAAGATGCCGGGCATCGTGCCCAAGCTGTCGGATACCCCCGGCAGTTGCGAGTGGGTGGGCCCGCAACTGGGCGAGCATAACGGCGCTGTACTGGGTGAGCTGGGCTATGACGCCGCAGCGATTGTGCGCTTGCGCGAGGCAGGCGCCATCTGATGCGCCATGGGTGCGTACGCGGGTTTGCGCAGCTCTGTCTGGTGACTGCACTGGCCAGCGTGTGGCCAGCCTCGGCTAACGCGCAAGATACCGTGATCTGGCTGCTGCGAGATTTGCCGCCATTGACGATTTTCGACGGCCCCGGCAAAGGCCAGGGCGCCTTGGATCAGTTGCTGCCGCTGCTGATCGAGCGCCTGCCGGACTATCGCCACGAAGTGCTGCACGTCAATCGCGCACGCGGAACGCAAATGCTGCGCGAGGGGACGCTCATCTGCGATCCCTCGTTGCTTTGGACGGCGAAGCGTGCGGCATACGTTGCGTTTTCAAAACAGGCCTTTGTCGTCGCCAGCAATGGCGCGGCCATCCGCAGCAGCCAGGGTGAGCAACTGGCGCGATTTATCAGCCACGGTCAGTTGGACCTGCAGGCGTTTCTGGCTGCCCATGAAGCTCGGGTAGGCGCTGTTGCGGAACGAAGCTATGGACCGAATATCGATGAAGCGCTCAAGCAGACCGACACCCAGCACCTGGCCCTGCACTACGGCAACGATGCCATGGGCAGCCTGCTGCAAATGCAACGCCTGGGCAGACTGGAAGCGGTGCTCGGCTATTGGCCGGAGATCCGCTATCACGCCCAGCAACAAGGCATTGCACCTGACGACTTGAGTTTCTACCCGATCAAAGGCTCCCCACCCTATCAGCACACCCATATCGGCTGCTCGAACACGCCCCAGGGGCGCCAGGCCATCACCCGCATCAATCAAGCGGTGCGTGACATCCCGCAGAAGCAGATACAACAAGCCTACGCCGCCTGGCTGGACCCGCTGATGCGCCAGAATTACCTGCGCGACAACCCGGAATTTTTTCAAGACTGGAACGAGCCCTGACAAATCGCAGGCAAAAAGAAACCCCGAAGAGTGGGGAGACACTTCGGGGTTAAACGTGGCCTATCTAAAGACCAGTACAGCAAGCCACAAACACCGGAGCACAATGTTTGCTCTTGCTGTTACAAAATCTGACCGGGCACGCTGTAGGAAGTTTCCATGAGTGAACAATTCTTCATGCGCAGGCAGCGCCACGGGTTTGGGCGGCATTGCGCAGAGCAGCGATCACCGACGGTTCCAAGCGGCCTTCAGCGATTTTCAGGTCGCGCAGCAGGCAATCGACCACATCTACCAGCACCCGCTTATCCATCAACTGGGCGCGGTCGACTTCACGTTCCACCACGATAGCGCCGGCAGGATTCTTCACGGTCACCAGGCATTCGCCTTGCACGCCAACGGTGGTCAGCGTAACCCGGTAAGGGCTCAGTGCTTCTTCGAGCAATAGGCTGATACTTTCCATCTCGATCACCATTCAATAGTTCGGGAACAATCGTTTCAACGAGCGCTGCATCTTTTCTAAATGACCGATTGCCACGTAGGAAAGTTCGCTTTTTCGTCGCTATGGACATTCGGGGTATCCAGCTCAGCTTGCGCTTGGAACATGACAAGCAAAAAACGGCGGCTTATCGCTGATCACGCGATGGCAGGTGTTGGCGGGTTTATCGGAGGCGAACGAAAAAAAAACGCCGCTGCCCCACGAATGGGAAAGCGGCGTCTCTTACGCGGGCAAATCAGCCTTACAGCGGCTTGCCTCGGTTACCGTGTTGGCTGACAAACGCCTGCACGGTCTTCAGGTCATTGGCCAGTACGGTGCAACGTTCTTCACGCTCGAAGAGGTCCGCCAGGTGCGTCGGCAACTCCAGCGCCTTGCCAACGCCCGCCTTTTCCACCGCTTCCGGGAACTTGACCGGGTGGGCCGTGCCCAGGATCACCATCGGGATGTCTAGGCTGCGACGGCACTCCCGTGCGGCCTTCACGCCGATGGCAGTGTGCGGGTCGAGCAGCTCGCCGGTCTGGGCATAGACTTCAGCGATGGTTTCGCAGGTCTGTGCATCGTCCACGGCCAGGGAATCGAACAACTTGCGGGTTTCGGTCCAGCGCTCTTGCTCGACGCTAAAACCGCCGCCTTGCTTGAAGTTGTCCATCAAACCGGCAATGGCCGCACCGTTGCGACCGTGCATGTCGAACAGCAGACGCTCGAAGTTCGACGACACCATGATGTCCATGGACGGCGACAAGGTAGCGTGCAGGGTTTCCTTGACGTACTGGTTGCCGCTCATAAAGCGGTGCAGGATGTCGTTGCGGTTGGTGGCGACGATCAATTGGTTGATCGGCAGGCCCATGTTGCGCGCCAGGTAACCGGCGAAGATGTCGCCGAAGTTGCCGGTCGGCACCGAGAACGACACCGAACGCGCTGGGCCGCCCAACTGCAGGGCTGCGTGGAAGTAGTAGACGATCTGAGCCATGATCCGCGCCCAGTTGATCGAGTTCACCGCCACCAGACGCGTGCCCTTGAGGAAGCTTTGGTCGGCGAAGCTGTTCTTGACCATTTCCTGGCAGTCATCGAAGTTACCTTCGATGGCGATGTTGTGGATATTGTCGCCGAAGATAGTCGTCATCTGACGGCGCTGCACTTCCGACACCCGCTTGTGCGGATGCAGGATGAAAATGTCGACGTTTTCGCAGTGCTTGCAGCCTTCAATCGCCGCCGAACCGGTATCACCGGAGGTGGCACCGATGATCACCACGCGCTCGCCACGCTTGGCCAGCACGTAATCCAGCAGGCGACCCAGCAGTTGCAGCGCAAAGTCCTTGAACGCCAGGGTCGGGCCGTGGAACAGCTCCAAGACCCACTCGTTGCCGTTCAACTGACGCAACGGTGCGATGGCGCTGTGGGAAAACACGCCGTAGGTTTCTTCCAGAATATTTTTGAAGTCCGCATCTGGAATGCTACCGGTGACGAACGGGCGCATCACCCGAAACGCCAGCTCGTGGTACGGCAGGCCAGCCCAGGAGGCAATTTCTTCCTGGGTAAAACGTGGCAGGTTTTCCGGCACGTACAGACCGCCGTCGGTGGCAAGACCTGCCAGCAGGACGTCTTCGAAATTCAGGGCCGGTGCCTGGCCGCGGGTGCTGATGTAGCGCATAAAAGCAAACCTTTGGTTTGAGCTTCAAGCTTCAAGCTACAAGCGGCAAGTTAAAGCTGATCGGCTTTTACTTGCAGCTTGCAGCTAATAGCTTGCAGCTGGATTAATTCAAATGTTCGACGCGAATCCGTACAACCGGCCCAACCACACCCTGGAGCGCTTCCAGTGCCTGGATGGCATCGTTAATGTGCTGTTCGAGCACGCGGTGGGTCAGCAGGATCATTGGCACTTGGCCGTTTTGCTCCTCGACTTCCTTCTGCATGATCGACTCGATGTTGATGCCCCGCTCCGACAGGATGCTGGCCACCTGAGCCAACACGCCCGGGTGATCCTGGGCCTGGATGCGCAGGTAGTAGGCGCTTTCGCAAGCCTCGATCGGCAGAATCGGGTGGGCCGACAGCGAGTCCGGCTGGAAGGCCAGGTGCGGCACACGGTTTTCCGGGTCGCTGGTCATGGCGCGAACCACGTCCACCAGGTCGGCGATCACCGACGAAGCCGTAGGCTCCATGCCGGCGCCGGCGCCGTAGAACAGGGTCGAACCTGCGGCGTCACCGTTGACCATCACCGCGTTCATCACGCCATTGACGTTGGCGATCAGGCGGTCGGCCGGGATCAGCGTCGGGTGCACACGCAACTCGATACCCGCCGGCGTGCTGCGAGCCACGCCCAGGTGCTTGATGCGGTAGCCCAAGGCTTCGGCGTAGTTGACGTCGGCGGTGGTCAGCTTGGTGATGCCTTCGGTGTAGGCCTTGTCGAATTGCAGCGGGATACCAAAGGCGATGGACGCCAGGATGGTCAGCTTGTGTGCCGCGTCGATGCCTTCCACGTCGAAGGTCGGATCGGCTTCGGCGTAGCCCAGAGCCTGGGCTTCGGCCAGCACGTCTTCGAAGGTGCGGCCCTTCTCGCGCATTTCGGTGAGGATGAAGTTACCGGTGCCGTTGATGATGCCGGCCACCCAGTTGATACGGTTAGCCGACAGGCCTTCACGGATCGCCTTGATCACCGGGATACCGCCGGCCACTGCGGCTTCGAACGCCACGATCACGCCCTTCTCGCGGGCCTTGGCGAAAATTTCGTTGCCATGCACGGCGATCAGCGCCTTGTTGGCGGTGACCACATGCTTGCCGTTCTCGATGGCTTTGAGCACCAGCTCGCGGGCCACGGTGTAGCCCCCGACCAGCTCGATGACGATATCGATTTCAGGGTTGGTGGCCACGGCGAAGACATCGTTGGTAATCGCAATACCGGTCGTTTGGAACTGAGGCTTTGGCGAACGCGTGGCAATTTGCGCCACTTCAATTCCACGCCCTGCACGGCGCGAAATTTCTTCAGCGTTACGCTGAAGGACGTTGAAGGTGCCGCCACCGACGGTCCCTAACCCACAGATGCCTACTTTGACCGGTTTCACTGAAGAACTCCCCATGAAACGGCCGACGCTAGGTCGGCCGTGGAAAACAGCCGCACAACTGCGGCTTTCAATTAATGGTCCGTCGACTCATCGGCGGACCACGATCGTCAAAGATTCGACGATGCTGGTTTATTTGGCACTCAGCGCCAGTTTGGCAACTTGTGGTGCCGGCTGGTAGCCCGGAATCACTTGGCCGTCCGCTAATACGATGGCCGGTGTACCGTTCACGCCAATGGACTGGCCGAGAGCGAACTGCTTGGATACCGGGTTGGCGCATTTGGCGGCCTTGATTTCCTTACCGTCGACCATCTTGTCCATCGCCGCCTTCTTGTCGGCTGAACACCACACGGCCTGCAATTGTTCATCGCCCGGCGAGCCCAGCCCCTGACGCGGGAACGCGACGTAGCGCACTTCCACACCCAGCTTGTTCAGCTCAGGCACTTCGGCGTGCAGTTTGTGGCAGTACGGGCAGGTGGTGTCGGTAAACACGGTGATGTGGGTCTTGGTTTCGCCGATGGCCGGGTAGACCACGGTTTCAGCCACGGGAATGCCATTGATCAGCTTGGACACGCCCAGGCGCTCGGCCTTCTCGGTCAGGTTGACGGGCTTGCCGTCCTTGAGCTGGAACAGGTAGCCCTGGACGATGTACTGACCATCGGCGCTGGCGTACAGCACGCGGCTGCCCTTGAGCTTGACCTCGTACAGACCGGCCATGGGGCTGGCGCTGATGCTTTCGATCGGTGTGTCGAGCTGCAGATTGGCCAGGCTCTTGCGAATGGTCTGCTCGGCAGCATCATCAGCGAAGGCAAACGAGGAAACCAACGCAATCGCTGCGGCGGCAATAATCTGGGTCAAGCGCATGGGAACTCCTGAAGGCAGATGCAGGGACGGGAAGGAACACCGATCTGGAAACACGGGCCGGGACCGTCCCCTTTGCTAACCGGCAAAGCCTACCACAGTTGGGCCGCAGGGCAGCCCGTGGCGGAATAAATTGGCGGTTTTCAGCCGCGCGGATGGTGCTTGGCGTGCATATCCTGCAAGCGCGCACGCGCCACATGGGTGTAGATCTGGGTTGTGGATAAATCGCTGTGGCCGAGCAGCATCTGCACCACGCGCAAATCCGCACCATGATTGAGCAAATGCGTGGCGAAAGCATGGCGCAGCGTGTGGGGCGACAACGCCTTGCCGATCCCGGCGACCTTGGCCTGGTGCTTGATGCGGTGCCAGAACGTCTGACGGGTCATCTGCTCGCCACGCTGACTGGGGAACAGCACATCACTGGGCCGCCCGCCGAGCAGTTCACTGCGCGCGTCACGCATGTAGCGCTCGACCCACACAATCGCCTCCTCTCCCATCGGCACCAACCGCTCCTTGCTGCCCTTGCCCATCACCCGCAACACGCCCTGGCGCAAGTTGACCTGCTCCAAGGTCAGACTGATCAGCTCGGTCACCCGCAGACCGCAGGCGTACAGCACCTCCAGCATCGCGCGGTCGCGCTGACCGATGGCTTCGCTCAGATCAGGAGCATTGAGCAAGGCCTCCACGTCGGCTTCCGACAGGGATTTAGGCAGTGGCCTACCCAACTGCGGCATATCGATTTGCAAGGTCGGGTCGAGAGGGATGAGTTTTTCCCGCAGCAGATAGCGATAGAAACCTCGCACGCCCGAGAGAAATCGCGCCGTGGAACGCGGCTTGTAGTTCTGCTCCAAGCGCCAGGCCAAATGATCAAGGATCAATTCACGCCCGGCGTTGATCAGTTCGAGGTTCTTTTCCTGCAGCCAGCCATTGAACAGAGCCAGGTCGCTGCGATAAGCCTGACGTGTGTTATCCGACAGGCCTTTTTCCAACCAAAGGGCGTCGAGGAAACGGTCGATCAGAGGGTGGTCAATGGCAGGCATGGGGGCTCGAACAGGAAAATAGATAGAAAAGAGATCCTAGCGCGGACCTTAAATCGCAGGCACAAAAAAGCAGCCCGTAGGCTGCTTTTTTCTGCATCGGAAGCTGGACTTAAGCCAGTTTTTCCTTGATGCGAGCTGCTTTACCGGACAGGTCACGCAGGTAGTACAGCTTGGCTTTACGTACGTCACCGCGACGCTTAACGGCCATGCTGTCGATCTGCGGGCTGTAGGTCTGGAAAGTACGCTCTACGCCAACACCGTTGGAGATTTTACGAACAGTGAAAGCACTGTTCACACCACGGTTACGCTTGGCGATTACCACGCCTTCGAACGCTTGCAGACGCGAACGGTCGCCTTCCTTCACTTTCACCTGAACGACAATGGTGTCGCCCGGGGCAAAGGTAGGGATCTCTTTGGTCATCTGCTCTGCTTCGAGTGCAAGGATGATTTTGTTAGTCATGCTGTGCTCCTAAGGTAAGTCAATGGACCTACCATCGATACGTTGTTAACTATCGTCCCGCGCGAGGATGTATTCCTCGAGCAGCTTCTTCTCTTCTCCAGAAAGCGAGCGGCTTTCCAGAAGATCGGCGCGTCGTTCATAGGTCCGACCAAGGGACTGCTGTAAACGCCAACGCCGGATGTGTGCGTGATTGCCACTTAGCAATACGTCGGGAACACGCTGATCCGCATACACCTCCGGTCGGGTGTAGTGCGGGCAATCCAGCAGACCATCCGTGAAGGAGTCTTCCTCCGCGGAGTCCGCATGCCCTAAAGCTCCAGGCAGCAGTCGTGTAACCGCATCTATCAGGACCATCGCTGGCAGCTCGCCGCCAGACAGAACATAGTCCCCAATCGACCACTCTTCATCGACATGAGCTTCAATAAACCGCTCGTCAATGCCTTCATAGCGACCGGCAATCAGGATCAGTGCTTCCTCATTCGCCAGTTCGCGTACCGCCGCCTGTTTCAGCTGACGGCCTTGAGGGGACAGGTAAATTACCTTCGCCTTCTCCCCGGCAGCTGCCTTGGCCTGAACCAACGCGTCTTCCAGGGGCTTGATCTTCATCACCATGCCCGGGCCACCGCCAAATGGGCGATCGTCCACAGTGTGATGTCGATCCGTCGTGTAGTCTCGCGGGTTCCAACAGGTAAGCTGCAACAGCCCCTGTTTCACCGCCCGACTGGTGATGCCGTACTCGCTGATGGCGGAAAACATCTCGGGAAACAAACTGATCACTTCAATGCGCAAATTAGCCACGCTTAGAAGTCCGCGTCCCATTCCACCTTCATCTCGCCCGCTGCCAGGTCGACGGCCAACACGCATTGCTCGGTATAGGGCAATAGGCGTTCGCGATCATCCAGGCTGCCAGCGCAAGGCTTGACCACCATTACATCATTGGCGCCGGTTTCCAGAAGATGATCGATTTTCCCGAGCAATTGCCCCAGTTGATCAATAACCTTCAGACCTTCCAGCTGGTACCAGTAGTACTCGCCGTCGGTCAATTCAGGGAACAGGTTGCGCGGCACGCAGATCTCATAACCGGCCAGAAGACGGGCTTCTTCACGATCATCAAGACCCTTGAGCTTTGCGACCAGGAACTTATCGCTCCCGCGTCCACTGACCAGCTCGACCTGTTTCACACTACCTTCGCGCTTGAGCGTCCAGGTCTTGTACTGCAACAGGTTTTCAGTCGGATCAGTAAAGGAATACACCTTCACTTCGCCGCGAACGCCATGAACAGAATAAATCTTGCCGATAACGATCAAATCATCAGCAACCGCTGGCGTCGCGCTCATATTGCTCAGGCTGCGGCCTTAGCCGAGTCCTTCAACAACTTGGCAACACGCTCAGAAGGCTGTGCACCAACGCTCAGCCAGTAGGCTACGCGCTCTTGGTTCACGGACAGGCGGACTTCTTGACCACGAGCGATCGGGTTGAAGAAGCCAACTTGTTCCTTGTGAGAGCCGTCACGTGGGTTGCGGCTGTCAGTTACGGTCAAGTGGTAAAACGGGCGCTTTTTGGAGCCGCCAAGGGCAAGACGGATTGTTAGCATGTGAACATCGTTCCTGTAGTCGGTGCTGCAAATCTAAATGCACAGCGGGCATAGGTGCCCGAAAGGCCGCATATTCTAAGGAATATCCGGACTTTTGCAAATGTCTTTTTCTGGCGCCTATGGGCGTACCACTCAGATCTGCTGGAGAGCCGTCGGTTAAAACAGCGAGTCAGCACCCGCCAACGGCGGGTTTGCTGGAGATCCCACATCCCTGTGGGGCGGAGCAAGAGCGAGCCCTTGCTCGAATTCTTTACATTTTCGGCATGCCGCCGCCGGGCAACATACCGCCCATGCCGCGCATCATCTTGGCCATGCCGCCTTTGGCGGAGAATTTCTTCATCATCTTCTGCATCTGCTTGTGCTGCTTGATCAAGCGGCCGATGTCCTGCACCTGAGTGCCGGAACCCATGGCGATCCGACGCTTGCGCGAACCGCTGATCAGCTCAGGGTCGCGGCGCTCGGCCGGGGTCATGGAGTTGATGATGGCTTCCATCTGCTTGAACTGCTTCTCTGCCGCGCCCTGGGCATTGCCCATCTGCGCCAGGTTCACGCCACCGATGTTTGGCAGCTTGTCCATCAGGCCGCCGAGGCCGCCCATGTTCTTCATTTGTTGCAACTGGTCGCGGAAGTCTTCGAGGTCGAAGCCCTTGCCCTTCTTCAGTTTCTTGGCGAGCTTGTCGGCCTTGTCCTTGTCGAGGGTGGCTTCGGCCTGCTCGATCAGGCTGAGCACGTCGCCCATGCCGAGGATGCGCGAGGCGATACGCTCAGGGTGGAACGGTTCGAGCGCTTCGCTCTTCTCGCCCATACCGATGAACTTGATCGGCTTGCCGGTAATCGAGCGCACCGACAAAGCGGCACCGCCACGGGCATCGCCGTCGACCTTGGTGAGGATCACGCCCGTCAGTGGCAGCGCGTCGCCGAAGGCCTTGGCGGTGTTCGCCGCGTCCTGGCCGGTCATGGCGTCAACCACGAACAGCGTTTCGACCGGGTTGATCGCGGCATGCAGCGCCTTGATCTCGCCCATCATCTCTTCGTCGATGTGCAGGCGACCGGCGGTATCGACGATAACCACGTCGATGAACTTCAGCCGGGCTTCTTTAATAGCAGCGTTGGCGATGTCGACCGGCTTCTGGCT
Source organism: Pseudomonas sp. efr-133-TYG-23 (assembly GCF_030209215.1). Taxonomy (NCBI): domain Bacteria; kingdom Pseudomonadati; phylum Pseudomonadota; class Gammaproteobacteria; order Pseudomonadales; family Pseudomonadaceae; genus Pseudomonas; species Pseudomonas sp. efr-133-TYG-23. Next base: position 168,065 of record NZ_JARVSL010000013.1, read on the forward strand.
CAGGTCGGACGGGAAGAAGGTCACGCCCACTTCGCCGGCAAGCATTTCCAACTGTTTGATGGCCGCCGGACGGTACACGTCGGCCGACACCACCATCACTGATTTCTTCTTGCGCTCTTTAAGGAAGCGCGCCAGCTTGCCGGCGGTGGTGGTCTTACCCGCGCCTTGCAGACCGGCCATCAGCACGACGGCCGGTGGCACGGCGCTGAGGTTGAGGTCTTCGTTGGCAGCGCCCATCAGGCTTTCGAGTTCGGCCTGGACGATTTTCACAAACGCCTGGCCCGGAGTCAGGCTGCGGGACACTTCGGTGCCGACTGCGCGCTCCTTGACCGAGTTGACGAAGTCCTTGACCACAGGCAAGGCGACGTCGGCTTCCAGCAGTGCCATGCGCACTTCGCGCAGGGTGTCTTTAATATTGTCCTCGGTCAGCTTGGCCTTGCCGGTAACGTGGCGCAGCGTCTGCGAGAGACGGTCAGTCAAGTTTTCAAACATGCGCGATCCTTTCAGGCCCTATGGTAGACCGAGGTAATGGCGGCCCAGGCTGTGGTAAATCGCTATTAGAAACAGCGGCCGGCGAGCCTGCGGCGGGGGCAGGTCGCGGATTATAGCGAAGACTGCGCCCATGCACACCCGCTGTCTGGCGCGGGAGTCTTTCGTGGAACGCAGGTGTATGCCAAACTCAGCGCCTTTCGGGCTTGCCTAACAGGATTTATGCTCCCTTTGCCACCCAGTTTGCTACCCAGCCTCGCCGCCGCCCTTTTATATGCCGCTGCGACCCTCTATCAGGGCACCCGCCTGGCCCAATGCGCCAAGGCCGACAAACGCCTGCTGGTCGGCTTGGGCGTCCTCGCCCTGCTGGCACATGCCGCGAGCCTGTTCACCCATTTGATGACGCCGATCGGCCTGGGCCTGGACTTCTTCAGCGCCGCCAGCCTGATCGCCGCCGCGGTGATTGCCCTGACGCTGCTCGCCTGCTCCCGCATTCCCGTAGAAAACCTGCTGGTGCTGCTCTTCCCACTGGGCATGTTGACGGTGCTGCTGGCGCAGTTCGCGCCCACCGGTACCGTGCAGGTGATCGACGAAGAACCGGGCATTCTCGCCCACATCCTGCTGTCGATCCTGGCCTACGGCATGTTCACCATTGCCGTATTCCAGTCCCTGCTCCTGCTGTTGCAGGACCACCAGCTCAAGCACAAACACCCATTGGGCCTGATCAAGAACTTCCCACCGCTGCAAACCATGGAGAGCCTGCTGTTCGGTTTCCTATGGGCCGGTTGGACGTTGCTGTCGCTGTCGCTGATTTCCGGCTGGCTGTTCGTCGAGAACCTGTTCGCCCAGCACCTGGTGCATAAAACCCTGCTGGCCTGCCTGGCGTGGGTGGTGTTCAGCGTGTTGTTGTGGGGCCGTAACCGTCTCGGCTGGCGCGGGCATAAGGCAATCCGCTGGACCCTGGCCGGTTTCTGCCTGCTGATGCTGGCCTATTTCGGCAGCAAGCTGGTTCGCGAATACATCCTGCATATCTGACGGGCAGCGATCATGGACAATTTGCCCCTGGGGCCTATGCTCGCGGTAATCGCCCTGCTGGTGTTATGGGCCGGGCTGTTTACCGCCATAGAAGCCGCCCAGCAACACCTGCTGGCCCTGCGCCCCGGCACGCGCCAGGGCGACAAGGCCGCCGCCCGCCTGAATTTCCCGCGTGACAGCCTGATCCTGTGCAATACGCTGTGCCGTGGGGTGGTGGTCATTCTGTGTACGCTGCTGGCGATTTACGCCTGGGCGGAAAACGGTCCGTGGCTGGGCTGGCTGATTTCTTGCGCGGTCCTCCTGGTGCTGGCCGACTACCTGCCCCGCGCCCTGGCTACCCGTCATCCGCAAGCGGTGCTCGGTTTTGGCAATACGTTGCTGGGCGTGCCACTGAAGATCCTCTATCCCCTGGCGTGGTTGCTCAATGGCATCAGCCTGATGCTATTGCGTCCCTTCGCCCGCAAGACTGGCGCAGTCAAAAAAAGCGACGAGCCGCTGCCCGATCACGATGATGAACCGGAGCAGGCAACCGATAAAAGCCAAGCCCACGGCATGCCCGGCATCCACGCCCTGGACAACATCACGGTCAATGACATCCTGGTGCCGCGCAGTGAAGTCGACGGCATCAACCTGGACGAGCCGATCGACGCGATCATCGAACAACTGCGCGCCTCCGAGCGTACGCGCTTGCCGGTGTTCCACAGCGATATCAACCAGGTGCAGGCGGTGTTGAATACGCGGCAGATCCAGCATTTGCTGCCCGACGCCAGCCTGACCAAAGAGGCGTTGCTCGCCGCCTGCCACGACCCCTACTTCGTTCCGGAAAGCACGCCGCTGCAGTTGCAACTGCTGAACTTCCACAAGCAGCAGCGTCGTCTGGGCATGGTGGTGGACGAGTACGGCGAAGTGCTGGGGATTGTCACCCTGGAAGACATCCTCGAAGAAATCGTCGGCGAATTCGAAAGCGAGCAAGGCGCGGATAACCCGCACATCCAGGCCCAGCCGGATGGTCGTTACATCATCGACGGCGCCGCTTCGATCCGTGAGCTGAACAAAAGCCTGGGCTGGCACTTACCCAGCGACGGCCCCAAAACCCTCAACGGCCTGGTGACCGAAGCACTGGAGACCATCCCGGATTGCGCGGTGTGCCTGAAGATCGGGCGTTACCGCCTGGAAATCCTCGAGACCGAAGATAACCGCGTGAGCAAGGTGTTGATCTGGCATACCAGCAGAATGCCTGTCGCCGCATAACTTCTGATCAACCAAAACTAAACGTGGGCCCCTTCTCCACAGGTTGATTTGCACCGTGTCAGGCCTTGTTACAATTCCACCCCCCTTCCTATAATCCCTGCGGCTTATCCAAGCTCTGCCAGACCGCGTGCTACCCGCACTCAGCGCGTCCAGGCATCGATTCACCATGTCCGACCGGTGTTCGCTCCCATCCCGAGCCGCCCCGCGTGCAACCCTGATCCATGGGTGTTCGACCAATAATAATCCGCGTCCAAACGCGCAACGACCGTCAGGGATACTGCCATGAGCACCACCTATAACGAGGCCGCGACCGCCGCCCCGAGCAACTCCACCGCACGGGTCGCTACCGCGAGCATCGTCGGCACTGCCATCGAATTCTATGATTTCTATATCTATGCCACCGCTGCGGCACTGGTGATCGGCCCGGTGTTCTTCCCGCAGAGTTCGGGCACCGCGCAGATGCTGGCGTCTTTCCTCACTTTCGGTATCGCCTTTATTGCCCGCCCGCTGGGCTCGGCACTGTTCGGCCATTTCGGCGATCGCATCGGCCGCAAGTCCACACTGGTGGCTTCGTTGCTGCTGATGGGCGTGTGTACGACGCTGATCGGCTTGCTACCCGGCTATGACAGCATTGGAGCCTGGGCGCCGATCCTGTTGTGTGTGCTGCGTTTCGGGCAAGGCCTGGGCCTTGGCGGCGAATGGGGTGGCGCGGCGCTGCTGGCCACCGAGAACGCGCCCAAGGGTAAGCGCGCCTGGTTCGGTATGTTCCCGCAACTAGGCCCCTCGATTGGCTTCCTGGCGGCCAACGGCCTGTTTCTTATCCTGGCCATGAGCCTGAGCGACGAACAGTTCCGCAGTTGGGGCTGGCGCATCCCGTTCATCCTCAGCGCCGCACTGGTGATGGTCGGTTTGTATGCGCGTCTGAAGCTGCATGAAACGCCGGTGTTCGCCAAGGCCGTAGCTAAGCAAGCACCAGTGAAAGTGCCGCTGGTGGAGCTGTTCAGCCAGCATTGGCTGCCAGTGCTGCTGGGCGCCGCGTCGATGGTGGTGTGCTATGCGCTGTTCTACATCACCACCGCATTTTCTCTGAGCTATGGTGTTTCCACCCTGGGTTACAGCCGCGAGACGTTCCTCGGCCTGCTGTGCTTCGCCGTGTTGTTCATGGGCCTGGCCACGCCGATTGCCGCCTTGGCCAGCGACCGCTATGGCCGCAAACCCGTGCTGATCGTCGGTGCGATTCTGGCGATTCTGTCCGGTTTCACCATGGAACCACTGCTGACCCATGGTTCCACCTGGGCCGTGGCCTTGTTCCTGGCATTGGAGCTGTTTCTGATGGGCGTGACGTTCGCACCGATGGGCGCCTTGCTGCCGGAGCTGTTCCCGACCCGCGTGCGTTATACCGGGGCTTCGGCGGCGTATAACCTGGGTGGCATCGTTGGCGCATCGGCCGCGCCGTTTTTCGCGACCAAGCTGGTGGCAATGGGAGGGCTGAGTTATGTCGGTGGATATGTGTCGGCGGCGGCACTGCTCAGTTTGATTGCGGTGCTGTGCCTGAAAGAGACGCGGGATAACGATTTGAACAGGGTGGGCTGATAGGCCGCTATCGGGGGCAAGCCCCCTCCCACATTTGACTGTATTCACAAATCAAAGTGGGAGGGGGCTTGCCCCCGATGCTTTTAGAGTTCTACAACAACCGCTTTGGAAGCACGGGTAGCCTTGGCCCGAGCCGCTTCAATCGACTCATCCCGCGCCAACGCCACACCCATGCGGCGCTGGCCATTCACTTCTGGCTTACCGAACAGACGCAATGCTGTATCCGGCTCGCTCAAAGCCGCGCCGAGATTGGCGAAAGCGGTCTGGGTCGACTGCCCTTCCACCAGGATCACCGCCGACGCCGATGGCCCGAACTGACGGATCAACGGGATCGGCAGGCCGAGAATGGCGCGTGCGTGCAAGGCGAATTGCGACAGGTCCTGGGAAATCAGGGTCACCAGACCGGTGTCATGCGGGCGCGGCGATACTTCGCTGAACCACACTTGATCGCCCTTGATGAACAATTCCACGCCGAACAAACCACGTCCGCCCAGAGCCTCGGTCACGGCCTTGGCCACGCGCTCGGATTCGGCCAGGGCAATCGGGCTCATGGCCTGTGGCTGCCAGGATTCCTGGTAGTCGCCTTTTTCCTGACGATGACCAACCGGCGCGCAGAACGTGGTGCCGCCGATATGGCGCACGGTCAGCAAGGTGATTTCGTAGTCGAAATCGATAAAGCCTTCGATGATCACCCGGCCTTTACCGGCACGTCCGCCTTCCTGGGCATAGTCCCAGGCTTTCTGCACGTCATCGGCGCTGCGCAACAGGCTCTGGCCCTTGCCCGACGAACTCATCACCGGCTTGACCACACACGGGAAGCCCAGGTCCTGAACGGCCTTGCTGTAGTCCTCGAAGGTGTCGGCGAAGTGGTACGGCGAGGTCGGCAGGTCCAGTTCCTCGGCGGCCAGGCGACGGATGCCTTCACGGTTCATGGTCAGCGACGTGGCGCGTGCGGTCGGGATCACGGTGAAGCCTTCGGCCTCCAGCTCCACCAAGGTAGCGGTGGCGATGGCTTCGATTTCCGGCACGATGAAGTGCGGTTTTTCCGCTTCGATCACCGCACGCAGGGCGGCGCCGTCAAGCATGTTGATCACATGGCTACGATGGGCCACCTGCATGGCCGGCGCATTGGCGTAACGATCCACGGCAATCACTTCAACGCCCAGGCGTTGCAGTTCGATTACCACTTCCTTGCCCAGTTCACCGCAGCCACACAGCAAAACGCGGGTCGCGGTTGGCGACAATGGAGTTCCGATTCGGGTCATCTCAGGTCCTCAGGGGAGCGGATCATGGGGAGAAAGGCCGGCATTTTACATGAACTGTAAAAATTGGCCTCAGTTGGCGACCGCCCGTTTGCGCACGCGCCAGGCCATGATCAGCCACACCGCAGTGACCCCGGCGAATTTCGACACCAGCGCGGTGCCCACCACCATCGGCGTCAACGCGCCGATCAGGCCGAAGAAGATAAACGTATCGAGGGGGATGCTCAGCGCCGAACTTATCCACAGGCGATCGTGGAGCGGGCGCTTGGTGATGGTGAACACCAGCCAGTCGATGCACTCGGACACCGCGAATGCCGTGGCACTGGCCAGGGCGATGGACGGGTCGGAAGTGATATAGGACAGCACCAGCGCGGCCAGCATGGCGATGATCGCGCCGTGGCCGAAGCGGGTTTGCACCATGTCGCGCAGGATAAACACCAGGCCACCCCAGGCGGACCAGATCACATCCAGGTGCGGGGCGGTGGAGAAGGCGAAGTTGATCAGCACGACGCTGCTGATATAGGCGATCAGGAAGAGCATGGCGGGATGGGCCCTGTGTATAAGGGGCACAGGGTACTTCACATTAAGACAGATGTCGTCTGGGGGGGATCGGGGGCAAGCCCCTCCCACACGCTTTCAAATGTGGGAGGGGGCTTGCCCCCGATAGCAATGGTTCAGGCGCCGGACTTACCAGAAGCCATAAACACCAACCCATTCGCCAAGGCCCGCTCATGGCACAAGCCCAACACTACCCGGCGCTCGGCATTAGCCATGCGACTCCAACGCGTGATTTCATCCACGGTACGCTGGCAGCCGGTACAGATGTCGTCATCATCCAGCGCGCAAATGCTCACGCAGGGCGATGCAACAGGTCGTTCAATTGCACTCATTCTTCCTGCTCAGCCAGGTCACGGGCATAACGCTGCGAATTGTGTACATAGTGCGCGGCACTGGCCTCGAGCATCCTCTTCTGCGCCTCGGTCAATTCACGCACCACTTTGCCCGGCGAACCCATCACCAGCGAGCCATCGGGAATCTCCTTGCCTTCGCCGATCAGCGAGTTAGCGCCAATGATGCAATGCTTGCCAATCTTCGCGCCGTTGAGCACCACCGCATTGATGCCGATCAGGCTGTAATCGCCGACGGTGCAGCCGTGCAACATGGCGTTATGGCCGATGGTCACGCCGGTGCCGAGGGTCAGCGGGTAGCCCATGTCAGTGTGCATCACGCTGCCATCCTGCACGTTGCTGTTCTTGCCGATCAGGATCAGTTCGTTGTCGCCGCGCAATACCGCGTTGAACCAGACGTTGGCGCCCTCCTCCAGTTTGACCTTGCCCACCAGCGTGGCGTTGGGCGCCACCCAGCTGTGTGGATGGGTCTCGACGCGGGCATCGCCCAGGCGGTATTTCATGGTGTTCCCTCACGGCGTTGCCATTGAATGGATGGCTTATTTATGGATAAAGCTCTTGGGCGGCTGGTGCAGGCTGATCTGCGCGTCGTCATAGAGCAGGTTGATCAGCTCGACGATCATGATCGCCGTCAGCCCCCAAATCTTGTATTCACCGAAACGGTAGCTGGGCACGTACCAACTGCGGCCCTGGTAATCGATTCGGTGGGTATGCTCCCGCGGGTCCTGTCGGAAAAAATCCAACGGGACGCTGAAGACCGCGGCAATCTCGGCATCGTTGGCCAGGTACTCCACGTAATCGGGAATCACACCTACGTAGGGGGTGACGCGGATACCGTGCAAGGAGATCAGCGGACTGAGTGGCCCGATGACCTCCACCAGGCCCGGCGCCAAGCCGATTTCTTCTTCGGCTTCACGCAGGGCGGTAAAGACCAGGTCCGGGTCTTCCGGGTCGCGACGCCCGCCGGGAAAGGCCACTTCGCCACCATGGGTCGACAGGCCGCTGGCGCGCAGGGTCAGGATCAGCTCAGGTTCGTCACTGCGGGTAATCGGCACCAGAACGGCGGCCTCGGGGAAACGTCCGTCGGTCTCCAACGTGTGCGGCGTGTGATTGCTTACCCGGCGAAGTAGCTCGTCCAGCATGAGTCATCTCGATCTGTTGGCTACCTGGCATCATGCACCAAAGCGTGCAGGCGCCCAACCCCAAAACCATGACCGTGTCGCGAAACGACAACTTGCAGGAACGCCTGACCCCAAGCCAAGATGGATGGACTTTCCAGGAACCCCAGCATGAAATTCTGCAGCCAGTGCGGTAAACCGGTGACCCAACGCATTCCCGACGGCGACGCGCGCCTGCGTTATGTGTGCGATCACTGTTCGACCATTCATTATCAGAACCCCAACATCGTCGCCGGCACCGTGCCGGTGTGGGGCGATCAAGTGCTGTTGTGCCGCCGCGCCATCGAGCCGCGCCTGGGTTACTGGACCCTGCCCGCCGGTTTCATGGAGAACGGTGAAACCGTGGAACAGGCCGCCATGCGCGAAACCCTGGAAGAAGCCTGCGCCCGCGTACGTGACTTGAGCCTCTATACCTTGATCAATGTGCCGCATATCAGCCAGGTGCATATTTTCTACCGTGCCGAGCTGATCGACCTGGACTTCGCCGCCGGCGCCGAAAGCCTGGAAGTGAAGCTGTTCGCCGAGGCTGACATCCCTTGGTCCGAGCTGGCTTTCCGCACCGTCGGGCGTACCTTAGAATGCTTCTTCGCTGACCGCCGCCAGCACGCCTACCCGGTGCGCAGCGAGTCGGTGCCGCCACTTGCCAAACCCGCCCAATAACAACGGCAGACGGCCTTCAAAGGGAAATCGTTTCAATGCGTTGGTTGCTTGCTCTGTTCTGCCTGTCGTTCGCCCTATTGTCATCAGCCTCCACCCTGCAAACCGCGAGCGGTAAAACGGTCGAAAAGGTGCTGGTGCTCAAGTCCGCTCATCAATTGCAGTTGATCAATGACGGCAAGCCTTTCAAGACTTATCGCATTTCCCTGGGCAAAAACCCCAAAGGCCACAAACTGATCGAAGGCGACCGCCGTACGCCCGAAGGGCTGTACTGGATCGACTGGCGCAAGACCAGCGAGCGCTTCAACCTGGCCATGCACATTTCCTACCCCAATATCAGCGATGCCGCACGCGCGCGCCGCGAGGGCGTGAACCCGGGCAGCATGATCATGATCCACGGCACCCCCGACACCGAGGACTACCCGGAGCAGTGGTTTCATACCCTGGACTGGACCGACGGCTGCATCGGCATGCGCAACGTCGACATGCGCGAAGTCTGGAACCTGGTCAAAGACGGCACCCTGATCGAGATCCGGCCGTAACCGTCGACCGCTCGTAAAATAATTCAAAAACTTCTATCGCCCCTGGCGAGGCCTACCGGTGAATACCAGTTCACCGCGCGGGCCTGTGCATTTCTGCGCGCCACAAAGACCTCTCTAATACCACTTACCAAACAGCACCAATATCGCGCCCTAAATCATGGATTCGCACCGTTTTGGCAGCATTGACATGGTATTTAAGTGGTATTAGCTTGCGCCCCATACCGAGTGCCAGAACACCAATAACCGCATCGGACACCTCACAAATGAACCACATCCTCACCCTGCGCCCCGACGATAAACAATCCACGCCGCTGTACCTGCAATTGGCGCGCAATCTGGAGGCCGCCATTCATGCCGGTCGATGGACGTCCGAACAAGCTCTGCCGTCGGAGCGAACACTCAGCGAGCAGTTGAGCATTTCGCGGGTTACCGCGCGCAAGGCGCTGGAAGTGTTGCTCAGCCAGGGCCTGATCCGCCGCAGCCAGGGCTCCGGGACTTTTATCACGCCGCGCCTGGAGCAGCCGTTGTCGCGCCTGTCGGGGTTCAGCGAGATGTTGCGCCTCAAGGGTTTCGTGCCCAGCTCACAGTGGCTGGAGCGCGAGATCACCCCGCCGACCCATGAAGAACTGATCCGCCTGGGCCTGTCGCCCACCGACAAAGTCGCACGGCTCAAGCGCCTGCGTAAGGCCGATGACACGGTGATGGCGATCGAGATGACCACCCTGCCCGCCAGCGTACTGCCACAGCCGCAGTCCGTCGGCAACTCGCTGTACGAATACCTGGACGGCGTCAACAAACCCATCATGCGCGCGCTGCAGCATATTCAGGCGATCAACGCCTCGGACGAGTTCGCCAACCTGGTGGGCATCGCCCCCGGCACCGCCATGCTGCTGATGACCCGGGTCGGCTACACCGCCGACAACACACCGATCGAAATCACCGACACCTACTGTCGCAACGACTACTACGACTTCGTCGCCGAACTTCGACGTTAAAACGCCGCGCGGCGCTGACGTTGCGACCCTTTGCGAGACACAGAGAACTGCCCATGTCCGAAGACAATATCCTTACGCCCCAAGGCTGGGTGCGCGGCCGCCTGGTGCACGAGCACGGCAAGGTCATCGCCGTCCACGGCCAGCCGTGCGACCCGGCCGACAACGACCTGCCCTACCTGCTGCCCGGTTTTATCGACCTGCATGTACACGGCGGTGGCGGCAAGGACATCATGGAAGGCGCCACGGCCTTCGAGACCATCACCCGCACCCATGTGCGCTTCGGCACCACCTCGCTGCTGGCCACCACCATGACCGCACCGGTGGATGAAATCTCCAGTGTCCTCGGCCAGCTCGGCGCGTTCTGCGAGCAACGCCCCGTTGGCTGCGCCCGGGTACTTGGGGTGCATCTGGAAGGGCCCTACATCAATCCGGGAAAACTCGGCGCCCAGCCCAACTTCGCCCACACCGCGCTGATGGCCGAAGTGGAAGCCTATCTGCGACTGGCGCCGATCCGGGTGATCACCATTGCTCCGGAAATCGCCGGCCATGACGGCCTGATCCGCGCCCTCAGCCAACGCGGCGTGCGCATGCAGATCGGTCACACCCTGGGCAGCTATGAAGAGGGCGTTGCGGCCCTGGCCGCTGGCGCTACCAGCTTCACCCATTTGTACAACGCCATGAGCCCCCTGCATCACCGCGAACCCGGCATTGTCGGCGCCGCGCTGGCCCATGCCACCTACGCCGAATTGATCCCGGATTTGCTGCACGTACACCCCGGCGCCATCCGCGTGGCGTTGCGGTCGATCCCGTGCCTGTACTGCGTCACCGACTCCACCGCCGCCGCCGGCATGCCCGACGGAGAATACAAGCTGGGCAGCCACACCGTGACCAAATGCCTGGGCGGCGTGCGTCTGGCCGACGGCACCCTGGCCGGCAGCACCCTGACCATGGATCAGGCGCTGCGTAACCTGGTGAAGATCGGCCTGCCGCTTCACGAAGCCTCGCAGCGCCTGTCGCAATTCCCCGCGGATTACCTGGGCCTGGAAGAACGCGGCCGCCTGCAACCCGGCAGCTTTGCCGACTGCGTGCGCCTGGACCGTTCCCTGCACCTCACTGACGTAATGGTCGAAGGAGACACCATTGACTTCAAAAATGCTTGAAGAGGCCCTGGCCTCCGCTGACGCGGTTGCCGCGCAGTTGCAACGTTTGGATCCGTTGCTGGAAGAGATTGCCGGTCGCCTGCGTCGCCAGCCGCCGCAAGTGGCAATGACCATCGCCCGCGGCAGCTCCGACCATGCCGCCAGTTACTTCGCCTACTTGGCCATGCAGCATGTGGGTGTGCCGGTGGCGTCATTGCCGATGTCGGTGGTCACGTTGTTGCAAGCGCCATTGAAGGTCAGTGGCCAGGTGGCGTTCGGGTTTTCCCAATCGGGCCAGAGCCCTGATCTGGTCAACAGCCTGCGCCTGCTGCGCAAGCGTGGCGCCTTGAGCATCTCGTTGGTCAATGCCGAAGATTCGCCCCTGGAAGCCGCGTGCGAATTCCACGTACCGCTGTGCGCCGGGCCGGAACTGAGTGTCGCCGCCACCAAAAGTTTTATCGCCACCCTTAGCGCCACGGCGCAGTTGATCGGCCACTGGAACCAGGAAGCCGAGCTGCTGCGCGCATGCCGCGCGTTGCCCGATGAATTGCGCGCCGCCGCCAAGCAGGATTGGAGCCCCGCCATCAACGCCCTGCGCGACAGCCAACGCCTGATGGTGATCGGTCGTGGCGCCGGTTTCGCCATTGCCCAGGAAGCCGCGCTCAAGCTCAAGGAAACCTCGGCGATCCAGGCCGAAGCCTTCAGCAGCGCCGAAGTACGTCACGGCCCGATGGCCTTGATCGATAACAACTACCCGCTGTTGGTGTTCGCCCCGCGCGGCGCCGAGCAGGCTGGTCTGCTGAGCTTGGCCGCCGACATGCGCCAACGCGGCGCCCGCGTGCTGCTGGCCGCGCCGGACGATATCGCCGAACGCGACCTGACCCTGAGCCGCGCCGAACACCCGAGCCTGGACCCGATCCTGGCGATCCAGAGTTTCTACGTGATGGCGGCCGGCCTGGCCGTGGCGCGAGGCATGGACCCGGACCAGCCGCGCCACCTGAGCAAAGTCACCCGCACCCACTGAGTCGCTTGCCGTGTTTTCCTGATGAGTACCGTGCCCATGTCCAATAACAACAATGACCTGACCCTCAGCGCCCCTTTAAGCGGGCCGGTGCTGGCCCTGGGCAATGTGCCCGACGAGGTATTCGCCAGTGGTGCCATGGGCGACGGCCTGGCCATCGATCCGTTGAACGATTGCCTGCACGCGCCGTGCGACGGCGAGATCATCCAAGTAGCCCGCACCGGCCATGCGCTAACGATCCGCGCCGACAACGGCGCCGAACTGCTGATGCACGTGGGCATCGACACGGTGGCGCTCATCGGCCAGGGCTTTGCCCTGCGCGTGGAACAGGGCGCACGGGTCAGCCGGGGCCAGGTGTTGCTGCAGTTCGATCTGGACCGTGTCGCACGCCACTGCAAAAGCCTGATCAGCCTGATCATCCTCACCAATGGCGAGCACTTCCAATTGCGTCCGCTGGGGATTGACTCGGTCAAGGTCGGCGAGCCGTTTATGCAGATTACGGCGCGCGCGGCCGCTTCGGTGCGCACGGCTGTGGACAGCAGCGACGCTGAAGCCAGCGCCCTGGTGCGCGTCACACATCGGGGCGGTTTGCATGCGCGCCCGGCGGCGCTGATCCGCAAGGCGGCGCAGGGGTTCAGCAGCCAGTCACGCCTGCATTTCGCCGGTCACTCAGCGGCGTGCGACAGCTTGATGGGCGTGATGGGGCTGGGCGTGGGAGAAGGCGACGAGGTGCGTGTGACATGCCGCGGCAAGGATTGCGAAGCCGCACTGCAAGGGTTGGTGGCGGCGCTGTCCCAGCCCATCGGCGATGCCCCTCACGCGCCGGCCGCCGCCGCGCCCGTGCGGGTCACTGCCGAGGCCGGCGTGCTGCAAGGCGTGTGCGCGGCGCCCGGGCTGGTGTGCGGGCCGCTGTTGCGCATGGCCGGTGTGGAGCTGGCGCCCGATCCCGGCAATCATCAAGCCGATGAACAACTGCAGCGCCTGGACGCGGCGCTGGAACAAGTGCGCGGAGAAATCCGCACCACCCTGGCACAGGCCCGCCACCGTAAAGCCGTGGAGGAAGAAGAGATCTTCGCCGCCCATTTGGCCTTGCTGGAAGACCCCGCATTGCTGGACGCCGCCAACGCCGCCATCGAACGCGGCAGCGCGGCCACCCACGCCTGGCGCGATGCGATCCAGGCCCAGTGCCAGGTGTTGCTGGGCTTGGGCAAGCCGCTGTTCGCCGAACGCGCCAATGACCTGCGCGACCTGCAGCAACGGGTGCTACGTGCATTGCTCGGCGAAGCCTGGCAGTTCGAACTGCCCGCCGGGGCCATCGTCAGCGCCCATGAACTGACCCCATCGGACCTGCTGCAATTGAGTGCACAACACGCGGTGGGCCTCTGCATGGCCGAAGGCGGCGCCACCTCCCATGTGGCGATCCTCGCCCGAGGCAAAGGGCTGCCCTGTGTGGTCGCCCTCGGCGCCGAAGTGCTCGACGTGCCCCAAGGCCAACGGGTGGTGCTCGACGCGGCCAATGGGCGCCTCGAATTGGCGCCCAGCGAGGCGCGTCACGCCGAAGTGCATCGGATTCGCGACGCGCAAAAACGCCGGCGCCAGCAGCAACAAACCCAGGCACACCAGCCGGCGCAGACCCGCGACGGGGTGAGCATTGAAGTGGCGGCCAATGTCGCCTCCAGCGCCGAGGCACAGGTAGCGTTCGAGAACGGTGCCGATGGCGTCGGCCTGCTGCGCACCGAATTCCTGTTCGTCGAGCGTCGCACCGCGCCGGATGAGCAGGAGCAACGCCAGGCCTATCAAGCGGTGCTGGATGCCATGGGCGAAAAATCGGTGATCATCCGCACCATCGATGTGGGCGGTGACAAACAGCTCGACTATCTGCCGCTGCCGGCGGAAGCCAACCCGGTGCTGGGCTTGCGTGGTATTCGCCTGGCCCAGGTACGGCCCCAATTGCTCGATCAACAACTGCGCGCGCTGTTGCAAGTCACGCCGCTGGGGCGTTGCCGCATCCTGCTGCCGATGGTCAGCGAAGTCGACGAACTGCTGCACATCCGCCAGCGTCTCGACCAACTGTGTATGGAGCTGGAACTGAGCGTGCGTCCGGAACTGGGCGTGATGATCGAAGTGCCTGCCGCCGCGCTATTGGCCGAGCAACTGGCCCGGCATGCGGATTTTCTCTCCATCGGCACCAACGACCTGTCCCAGTACACCCTGGCCATGGACCGCGACCACGCGGGGCTCGCGGCCCGCGTTGATGCCCTGCACCCGGCGCTGTTGCGCCTGATCGCCCAAACCTGCGCCGGCGCGGCCAAGCACGGGCGTTGGGTCGGCGTGTGCGGCGCCCTGGCCTCCGATCCGCTCGCCACCCCGGTACTGGTGGGGCTGGGGGTCAGCGAGCTGTCCGTCAGCCCGCTTCAAATAGCCGAGATCAAAGACCGCGTCCGCCATCTGGAGGCGGCGCACTGCCGGCAACTGAGCCAAGGGCTGCTCGACCTGAGCAGTGCCGCGGCCGTTCGCCAAGCCTGTCAACGCCACTGGCCGCTGAGCTGACAACAACAAGAAAAGGGAGACATGCCATGTACCAGCACTTTATCGAAGGCCTGCAACGCCTGGGCCGTGCACTGATGCTGCCGATCGCGATCCTGCCGATCGCCGGCCTGCTGCTGCGCCTGGGCGACACCGACCTTCTGAACATTGCGGTGATGCACGATGCCGGTCAGGCGATTTTCGCCAACCTGGCGCTGATCTTCGCCATCGGTATCGCCGTGGGTTTTGCCCGCGACAATAACGGCACCGCCGGCTTGGCCGGGGCCATCGGTTATCTGGTGATGATCTCCACCCTCAAGGTGATGGACACCACGATCAACATGGGCATGCTCGCCGGTATCGCCAGCGGCTTGATGGCCGGGGCGCTGTACAACCGCTTCAAGGACATCAAGCTGCCGGAGTACCTGGCGTTTTTCGGCGGCCGGCGGTTTGTGCCGATTGTCACCGGGTTCTCTGCCGTGGGCTTGGGCGTGGTGTTCGGCCTGATCTGGCCACCGATCCAGCATGGCATCAACAGCTTCGGCGTACTGCTGATGGAAAGCGGCAGCCTCGGCGCATTCGTGTTCGGCGTGTTCAACCGCCTGCTGATCGTCACCGGTCTGCACCACATCCTCAACAACATGGCCTGGTTCGTGTTCGGCAGTTTTACCGACCCGGCCACCGGCGCGGTGGTCACGGGCGACCTGACCCGCTACTTTGCCGGCGACCCCAAGGGCGGCCAGTTCATGACCGGCATGTTCCCGGTGATGCTGTTCGGCCTGCCCGCCGCGTGCCTGGCGATGTACCGCAACGCTTTGCCGGAGCGGCGCAAGGTCATGGGCGGGATTTTCCTGTCGATGGCCCTGACATCGTTTCTGACCGGGGTGACCGAGCCGATCGAATTCGCGTTTATGTTCCTCGCGCCATTTTTGTACCTGATCCATGCAGTACTGACGGGTCTGTCGATGGCCGTCACCAATATGTTGAACATCCACCTCGGCTTCACCTTCTCCGGTGGCTTTATCGATATGGTGCTGGGTTGGGGCAAGTCCACCAATGGTTGGTTGGTGGTCCCGGTCGGCTTGGCGTATGCGCTGATCTACTACAGCGTGTTCAGCTATTGCATCCGCCGCTTCAACCTGAAAACGCCGGGGCGTGAAGATATCCAAGCCGCGCCGATGCAAACCCTGACCGACAACCAACGCGCCAGCGCCTATATCCGCGCCCTGGGCGGTGCGGACAACCTGCTCAGCGTCGGCGCCTGCACCACCCGCCTGCGCCTGGATATGGTGGATCGCAACAAAGCGCTGGATGCCGACCTCAAGGCGCTGGGCGCCATGGCCGTAGTGCGCCCCGGCAACGGTGGCAGCCTGCAGGTGGTGGTCGGGCCGATGGCCGATAGCATCGCCGATGAAATTCGCTTGGCCATGCCGTCATTCGTCGCTACCGCACCGGTGGCAGCGGCACCTGTGGATAAACCGAAAGCGGTGAATGAGCAGCACGCCGAGCAATGGCTGAACGCCTTGGGCGGACGCGCGAATGTGCGCCAATTGGAAGCGCTGGCCATGACCCGCCTGCGGGTGGTGCTGGGCGATGATTCAGCCTTGTCCGAAGCGCAACTGACGGCGCTGGGCTGCCAGGGCATCAGCCAGCTCGACAGCGGCGTTTGGCACCTGCTGGTCGGTGACAACGCAACCGGATTGGGCGAGGCGCTGGAACGCCTGACCCGCCCGCTCAACGCCTGACCGGCGGGGGGCACCACTGACTTATCTACAGCCCGTTCACGGCGCCATTCTCCAAGCTAAGGGTTCTTTCCCTCAGCATGGAGAATGTGCCCGTGAGCACGTCCAGCCCCCCTATCGCCCCGACGTTCGATGAGATAAAGGCCTACCTCAATCAGATCGGCCAGCATCTGCTCGAATCCCCCACACTGTTGATCCCGGAGAAAGCCCCCTCGCCTGACCTGCGTTATCTCGAACGCTTGAACGGGCTGATCCGTGGCGCCCGCCGGCAATACCTTGAACATGCGCGTGTCCACTACGGAACACTGCGCGACAGCGATCTGCGCAGCGAAGCAGGACAAGCCTTGCTCGCCACCCTCAAGGCCAACCTCGATACCCGGTTGCGACAACTGGATCTGGCCCACCAGATCGACGGCAAACCACGCAAATCCTTTATGACCTTCGACGCCGGCTTCATCGCCCTGACCCACGAAGCCAAGCTCGGCGTGCAGGATCGGCTGTTGCACCCACAAGAAGGCGCGATGCTTGAAAAGGTGTCGCTGTACCCAACCCTGCGCCCGGGGCTGTATGCGTTGCGCTTCAGCTATCAGGAGCAGACCGTCGAGCTGGCCGGTGCGTTTGTGGTGACCGAAAAAAACCATCCCGTGCCGAGCAGCCTCACCGCCCCGCAGGATGTCGGCCAGGTGCTGCTGTTCACTCCGGCGCGGGGCGTCGAGTCATTCGATTCATTGGCGCTGCTGGACAGACGCCTGCACCAGCAGTTCGAACACCCCGCCAGCACCGAGGAATTCAGGGCGCTGCTGCCAGTGCGCTACCAGGCGCTGGGTAGCAGCGGAATCTGGCCGCTGACGCTGTCGCCCATCAGCGATAAGCCGCTGTTCGAGCACGTCAACGAAGTGCTGATCGACCGGCGCACCCTGGACATCGAGCGCGCGTTAAGCCTTGTGGACAACCCGGACCAAAACGCCGCGCAACTCATTGAGGCTGTCGAGCATGCCATCGATGCCGCCCTGCCCGACCTCACCGCCCGCCTTGAACTGCGAGCCCAGACCCTGCTCGAACGCTGCCTGCGTTACAGCGCGCCGGACTGGTACCGCAGCGCCAGCGAGGTTGCGCGCAGCACCCTGGCCGAGCGCCTCAAGGGCTACGATCAGGCGCGCCGGGCAATGCTGGAGGTGTTGAACCCGGCCACCACCCCCCGCACGCTGGCACGCTATCAATGGCTGGAACGGCTGGCGGACGAGTTGGACATCCACGACCTGGAACCCCAGCACTTGCTGGTCAGCACCCGACGCTTCGTCCCCAATGTCGGCCATTACGATCACGACCGCACGCTGATCGAGCTGGCCTTGCGCGGCCTGCATACCGACGATGAAAAGCCGGGCTCCGACTTCCTCGCCAACACCGTCCTCACTTACAAGGATGCGCCCCTGCCGCCGGCCTATCAGGATCTGAACGTCGCCTGGCTGGCGCAGCAAATGGCCACCCTGCAACCGCGCCTGGACTTCGCCGATGCGCAACGCGATCTGCATGGCCGGGCAGAAGTGCGGCGCGCGGTTGAGCACATGCTCGATCAACGTATCGTCGCATTGGCGTATATCGCCCACCTGCAAGGTCATCTGCTGGAGAGCGACCTGCAACTGCTTGAGCGTCTGCGCGAAGGCACCGACCCGCAGCTCAGCGCCGCCACCGTGGGGGCCAATACCCTGTCGCTGCACGGCGCACAGCTTCAGGACCTGTGGGTGCTGCGCCGCACGAACGCCAGCGGCGTCGTGGACCGCGTGCTGCTGTGCACCCCTGAAGCGCCGCGCGACCAGCAATTCAAGGCCTTCGACACGGAACGGGCCTGCCAGCAACATATCCTCGGCTGGACCTTGGACAACGGCCTGAAGGCCGCGCCGGGGAGCATGACCGATTACCTGATCACCCGCGTGCCGCTGCGTTTTCGCGCGGCGATGCAGCACGTACTCAGCAACCTGAGCCTCAAATACCACGCCGAGGAATACAAAGAGGTCACCTTCAGCACCACCGCCAGCCACGCCGAATGCCTGCAAGCGATGTCGCGCCATGTGCTGTCGGCGCGTATCGACGACTATGCGTTCAGCACCCCGAACTGGTACCGCTCGACCACCGATGAGGTGCGCAAACAACTGGTGACCGCCGCCGAGGACGCCGAAGGGGCGCTGCAGGCCTACCACGAACATCCGCTCTCGGAGGCTAATTTCCACAGCTTCAACACCTACCTCCATGACCAGGCACGACAACGCTTGAATGGCCTGCTGGGCCGCCCAGGGAATGACGTCGACCCGGATACCGTCTGGGTCTATGCCCCGCCGACATTAGTTCTTGCCTCGCGCCCCGAACCGATGACCTACACCCAATTGTTTCGCGACGGCTACGCCGACGGGGTGGGCTTTCTCGATGAGAAATTTTCCCGCTCGGCCACCTTCAGGGGCCCGGAGGGTATCGACCTGAGCGCACTGACCGCCGAAAAGGTCGCGCGCTCGGTCACCGGGGTGTGGATCGGTCAGCGCTACACAGACAAAGTCAGACGCGAACTGCTGAATGCCGACAGCCCGGCCTATGACTTCCGGCGCAATGCCATTCTGGCCATCACCCAACGCCAGTTGCTCAGTGGAGCCATCGAGGCGCAGCTCAAAGGCGACATCGCCGGGGTGGACTTGAATTGGCTGAAAAAAAGCATCGCCAGCCTGGGCGACACCACCGTGCAGACCCGCAAGACCTACGCCATCCACCGCTTGATGATCGATGGCGATTGGGTGATCGACACCTACCTGTTCAGCCACGCCGACAACCCGGTCCTGCTGTACACCCCGCAAGCGCCCGACGGCATCAGTTTTCGCGAGGCTCGGCTGTTCAATTACCTGCTCAAGACCCAGCCCGGCTGGATCGGCTACCTGGTCAACCGGGTCGGCGTTCAATCCCAGGCGCGAGTGCGCAGCTTTCTGGAAGAAGCGCGGCGCCTGCTGCCCGCGCACTTGGATAGCACCAGCCTCAGTCCGGCGCGCTACGACGCCATAGCCGGCGTGCCGCCTGTTACCGACCTGCGCCAGCTGCTGTACAACATGAAACTGCAACGCAAGATCGATAACGTCACGGGCACCACGGTCAACCGCACGCAAATGGTGACCGGCATTCTCTGGACCTGTGTGGAATGGGTCACCGCTATCGCCACCGCGCCCTACCCGGTGCTGAGCCTGAGCACCGGGATGTTGCTGGCTTTCAAGGACGCCATGCTCGCCCTGCACGCCTATCACCAGGGCGACACCGGCGCGACACTGGAACACCTGGCCGGGTACCTGTTCAACAGCGCCGGCGCGGTGTTCACCGACTTGCGCCCGGTATTGCGCGGCCTCAGGCCGACTGGCAAACCGTTGCGTCTGGCCGCAGCCAAGAACGAACACCTGCGCGCCATGAAATTGATCCGGCAACTGGAGCCCGCCCCTGCGGTGCCCGCCAACATGCAGCCGGTGATGTTCGAAGGGCAAGCCTTGTGGGCGAGCCGTACGCCGGATGTGATCGGGCGCTATTTGCTGTATCGGCTCGATCCGCTCAGCGGCAGGTTGGTCTCGACCACCCGCGTGGCCGCCCCCAATGCCGAGGGCGTATGGCGTCGTACCGGAGTGGCCGGCGGCGGCCCGAAATATGAAGCGCTACCAGAGACACCCCAACCGTTTGCCCAGTATGAAATGCCGGAGAAACACTGGCGCGACCTGACGACGGTGATCAACCCGAACGTGCGCGAAGAACTCATACGGCTGGGCCGCGAACGCGACGTGCCAGCCTATACGGTGTTGTCGTCCGCGGCCGACAGCGTGAAACACTTGCAGCCGGTTTACGTGCAAAAAGTCGAGCGGCTGATCAAGGATGCGCGCAATTTTTTCCGATTCCTCGACCCGATCCCCACCCGCGCGCCCGCGCCGCCCATAGAGGCGAGCACAACCTTCAGGCAACTGCTCGACAGCGATGTGTTCGCCGGCAACAAGAACCTGGTCATTGGGGCGGTACCCGGCTCCATCGCCAGTAAACAGGTGCTGATGCAACAGATGGACGCCCTGATCGAAAAAGGCTTCAAGCGCCTGTACGTGGAATACCTGCCGGGGGACGTGTTCCGGCCGAAACTGGAGAAATTCAACAAGGGCCAGTCCTGGCGGCACATCCAGCAGCATATGCGGAGTATCGACAGCGCCTTCGGCATCGCCGACGACGCGGAGTTTTCCTACGCTGCCCTGCTAGGTAAAGCGCAGGAAAAAAAGGTGCAAATCTGCGCCCTCGATGCCACGACGACCTATCAACTCGAAGACTCGCTGACCCTGCTCGGTAATACGCCGTCCACCACGCCACGGGGCAATGACCTGAGAAACTTCTATTCCCATAAAGTGATTCAAGCCGACAGCGTCGACGCCATGGATGAACGCTGGGTGGCCTTGGTCGAACCGTCCCGGATGCGCAGCTTCAATCAAACCCCGGGGCTGGCCGACCTGCACAATGCGGTGGCGTTGCGCATCGACGACGTGGGCGCGAACCAACCTGTCGGCCTTTGGCTGGATACTCCCGGCGCGATTCCCGGCGATGGACTGGCCAAGGCCGATTACCGTATGACCCTGCACACCGACTACAAAGCCCCCCAACCCAGTATCGCGGAGAGTGCACCCCAGCCCGGTCACTTCAGTGAGTTCGACATTGCGCCAACCTTCAGGGACGACATCGCCAGCCTGGCCGAACACCCCAGGGGCCTGGACACGCGTTACGCCCCCAGCGGTGCCCGCAGTCGTGCAGCATTCGATGCCTTTGTGGCGCTACGCACGCAGTTGAAGGCCAAGGCCCGAGCGTTTTTTGCCGACTATCACGCCACGCCCCGACCGGAACTGCCGCAGCTGGGAACGGACACCACACCGGAAGCTTTCCTCAAGCAGGTCAGTGACAGCACGTTCTCGGGGCTGGTGATTGGCGAAGCCCACTCGGCCCAGGCGAGCAAAGCGTTCCTGCGCAAACAGATGAAGACCCTCAAGCAACAAGGCTTCAAAACCTTATATGTCGAGCACCTGCTGACCGACCTGCATCAGGCACAACTGGACCTGTTCCATCGCACCCAGCGCCTGCCCGACGAACTCAAGGCTTACCTCAAGCGCCAGGACAGCGGGCATATGCCGCTGTACCGAGGCCCTAACAGTTATTCCGAAGTGGTTCAGGCCGCCGGCAAATACGGCATTCGCGTTCGCGCCCTGGACTGTACGGCCAGCTATCACGTCAAAGGCCTGGAGGGCATCACCGATCGCAATCAACTGTTCAGCTATTTTGCCGCTCAGGTAATCAAGGCAGACCAGACTGCCCATGGCCCGCACAAATGGGTGGCGTTCGTGGGCAGCGGCCACACCAATACTCAGCTCGGGGTGCCGGGGCTGGCCGAATTGCAGGGCGCCATCAGCCTGCATATTCGCGACGTCGCGCCCACCCTGTCGCGCAGCCTGCATCGCGGTTATTGGGAGACGGACATTCAGGGAGCCTACTGGATTGCCGTGCGTAGCGACTTCAAGCTAGACGTCGGTATCGCAGGCACCCAGACGCTCCTGCCCTTTCCTGCCGCCGACCGCTCGAAACTGACTCGACCCGGTTTCTTTCTGGTGGAACGCCCATCAGCTGCCGAAACCAACATCCTGCACCGCTCCCGTAGCGGCGAGATCGTTTCCACGCCAATTCAGGTAGACGACAACGGGCTGTTTTTCATCGACCGCTGGAACATGAAAGAACAGCGCTTCGAGTTCCAGAACACCCTGATCGAAGCCTTGAGGGAAGAGGTGAAACTGACACCGGCCCCCTGAACACCGGCCACAAAAAACCCGCCGACCATAAAGGCTCGGCGGGTTGCTTGGAGTGGCTGCCGGCAGATCAGAAATCCGCCAACGACCACACTTCATACGCAGGTGTTTCGTAGGGATGGCTGAGCTTTAACGCAGCCACTGCGGCTACGATCAAATCGTCCGCCACCACCATCTCAACTTTCCACTCATCGACCACTTCAACCTCGCCGACTTGCCCGAGAAACGGCTGGCTGCCGTCCAACGCGCGAAACTGGCCGCGGCCCAGCACTTGCCAGGCGCAGCTGTCGTAGTCGCCGATGCGCCCGCCGCCAGCTGCAAAGACGGCGGTTTTCACCGTCTCCACATGACTGTCGGGCACAAAGAAGCTGAGCTTGTACACCGCCTCAGTTCACCCACACGCGCGCGTTGCGGAACATGCGCATCCAGGCACCGTCTTCGTTCCACTCTTCCGGACGCCACGAGTTCTGCACGGCGCGGAACACGCGCTCCGGGTGCGGCATCATGATGGTCACGCGGCCGTCGCGGCTGGTCAGGCCGGTGATCCCACGCGGCGAGCCGTTCGGGTTGGCCGGGTAGGTCTCGGTGACCTTGCCGTGGTTGTCGACGAAACGCAGGGCCACGGTGCCGGACAGGTCGGCTTCCAGCAGTGCCTCTTCGCTTTCGAACTCGGCATGGCCTTCACCGTGGGCGATGGCGATCGGCATGCGCGAACCGGCCATGCCTTGCAGGAAGATCGAGTTGGACTCCTGCACCTGCACCATGGCGACACGGGCTTCGAACTGCTCGGAGCGGTTGCGCACAAAGTGCGGCCAGAACTCGCTGCCCGGGATGAGCTCGTGAAGGTTGGACATCATCTGGCAACCGTTGCACACACCCAGGGTGAAGCTGTCGTTGCGCTCGAAGAAGCCCTGGAACGCATCGCGGGCACGGCTGTTGAACAGCGCCGACTTGGCCCAGCCTTCGCCGGCACCCAGCACGTCGCCATAGGAGAAACCGCCACAGGCCACCAGGCCCTTGAACTCGTTGAGGTCGACACGACCGGCGAGGATGTCGCTCATGTGCACGTCGATCGCATTGAAGCCGGCGCGGTCGAACGCCGCCGCCATTTCCACCTGACCGTTGACGCCCTGCTCACGCAGCACCGCCACCTGTGGGCGGATGCCTTTCTTGATATACGGCGCGGCGATGTCCTGGTTGACGTCGAAGCTGAGCTTGGTGCTCAGGCCCGGGTTGTCTTCTTCCAGGATCACGTCGAATTCCTGCTCGGCGCAGTCGGCGTTATCGCGCAGGCGTTGGATCTGGTAGCTGGTCTCGGCCCACTGGCGTTGCAGCAGACGACGCTGGCCGCTGAACACGGTGTCGCCGTTGAAGGAGATATTGATTTCGCCGTTGTTGATCGGCTGACCGATCACCGCGACGCAATCGGCCAGGCCGGCCGCGCTGAACTGAGCCAGCACATCCGGAGTGGCGTCCTGACGGACCTGGATCACTGCACCCAACTCTTCGTTGAACAGGATGCCGTTGATCTCGGAGGCATCCTCGGCAACGCTGTCGAGCACGATGTTCAGGCCGCAGTGACCGGCGAAGGCCATTTCCACGACGCTGGTCAGCAAGCCGCCGTCGGAACGGTCGTGGTAGGCCAGCAGGTGGCCGTCGGCGTTAAGGCCCTGGATCACGGCGAAGAAGGCTTTGAGGTCTTCGGCGTCGTCGACGTCCGGGGCCTGCTTGCCGAGCTTGCCGTGGGTCTGCGCCAGGATCGAGGCGCCCATGCGGTTCTGGCCACGGCCCAGGTCGATCAGCACCAGGTCAGTGGTGCCCTTGTCCATGCGCAGTTGCGGGGTGAGGGTCTGGCGGATGTCGGTAACCGGGGCAAAACCGGTGACGATCAGCGACAGCGGCGAGGTGACGCTCTTGTCGGTGCCGTCTTCGTTCCAGCGGGTGGCCATGGACATCGAGTCCTTGCCCACCGGGATGGTAATGCCCAGCTCAGGGCACAGCTCCATGCCGACGGCTTTCACGGTGTCGTACAGGCGCGCGTCTTCACCCGGGTGGCCGGCGGCAGACATCCAGTTGGCCGACAATTTGATGTCGGACAGCTTGCCGATGCGCGACGCGGCGATGTTGGTGAGGGTTTCGCCAATGGCCATGCGGCCCGACGCCGGAGCGTCCAGCAGGGCCAGCGGGGTACGCTCGCCCATGGCCATGGCTTCACCGGTATAAACGTCGAAGCTGGTGGCGGTGACGGCCACGTCAGCCACCGGGACCTGCCACGGGCCGACCATTTGGTCACGGGCCACCAGGCCGGTGATGGTGCGGTCGCCAATGGTGATCAGGAAGCTCTTGCTCGCCACGGCCGGGTGATGCAGCACGCGTTCGATGCTGTCGGCCAGTTCCAGCTTGCTTGGGTCGAAATCATCGCCCAGTTCGGTTTCACGTACCGCC
Organism: Pseudomonas sp. efr-133-TYG-23; assembly: GCF_030209215.1. Lineage (NCBI taxonomy): Bacteria > Pseudomonadati > Pseudomonadota > Gammaproteobacteria > Pseudomonadales > Pseudomonadaceae > Pseudomonas > Pseudomonas sp. efr-133-TYG-23. Next base: position 192,688 of record NZ_JARVSL010000013.1, read on the forward strand.
GAACGGTGCATGCGCGGGGCTTTGCCCAGCAGCACTTCGAGGGGCATGTCCACCGGGCTGTTGCCGAAGTGGCTGTCGGTGACGGTCAGTTGCGGTTCGGCAGTGGCTTCGCCGACCACGGCAAACGGGCAGCGCTCACGCTCGCAGATGGCCTGGAAGCGCGCGAAGTCGTCGGCGCCGACGGCCAGCACGTAACGCTCCTGGGATTCGTTGCTCCAGATTTCGTGCGGGGCCATGCCCGGCTCGTCGTTTGGAATATTGCGCAGTTCGAAGCGGCCACCACGGTCGCCATCGTTGACCAGCTCCGGGAAGGCGTTGGACAGACCGCCCGCGCCGACGTCGTGGATAAAGCTGATGGGGTTCTTGTCACCCAATTGCCAGCAACGGTCGATGACTTCCTGGCAACGGCGTTCCATTTCCGGGTTTTCGCGCTGTACGGACGCGAAGTCCAGGTCCGCCGAGCTGGTGCCGGTGGCCATGGAGGAAGCAGCGCCGCCGCCCAGGCCGATCAGCATCGCCGGGCCGCCGAGCACGATCAGCTTGGAGCCGACCAGGATCTCGCCTTTCTTGACGTGTTCTTCACGGATGTTGCCCATGCCGCCGGCCAGCATGATCGGCTTGTGGTAACCGCGCACTTCATCGCCACGGGGGGTGGTGATGGACTGTTCAAAGGTACGGAAGTAGCCGGTCAGGGCCGGACGGCCGAACTCGTTGTTGAACGCGGCGCCGCCCAGCGGGCCTTCGATCATGATGTCCAGCGCGTTGACGATGCGCTCCGGCTTGCCGTACGGCACTTCCCACGGCTGTTCGAAGCCCGGGATCTGCAGGTTGGAGACGGTGAAACCGGTGAGGCCGGCCTTGGGCTTGGCGCCGCGACCGGTAGCACCTTCGTCGCGGATCTCGCCGCCGGAACCGGTGGCTGCGCCTGGGAACGGGGCAATCGCGGTCGGGTGGTTATGGGTCTCGACCTTCATCAGGATATGCACCGGCTCCTGCACCGCGCCGTATTGGCGGGTCTCGGGGTCCGGGAAGAAACGGCCGGCGACGGAGCCGACGATTACCGAGGCGTTGTCCTTATAGGCAGAAAGAACACCTTCGCTGTGCATCACGTAGGTGTTCTTGATCATGCCGAACAGGCTTTTTTCCTGGCTTTCGCCGTCGATGTCCCAACTGGCGTTGAAGATCTTGTGACGGCAATGCTCGGAGTTGGCCTGGGCGAACATCATCAGTTCGATGTCGTGGGGGTTGCGCTTGAGGCCGTTGAAGGCGTTGACCAGATAGTCGATCTCGTCTTCGGCCAGGGCCAGGCCCAGTTCGGTATTGGCCTTCTCGAGGGCGGCGCGGCCACCGCCGAGCACGTCAATCGCGGTCAGCGGCTTGGGCTCGGCATGGCTGAACAGACCGGCGGCCTGTTCCAACTGACCGACGATGATCTGGGTCATGCGGTCGTGCAGGCTGCTGGCGATCAGCTCGGCTTCGGCCTCGCTGAACTGCCCGGCGACGTAGAAGGCGATACCGCGTTCCAGGCGCTGGATATTCGACAGGCCGCAGTTACGGGCAATGTCGCTGGCCTTGCTCGACCAGGGCGAGATGGTGCCGAACCGTGGCAGAACCAGGAACAAGCGGCCGGTCGGCTCTTGAACGGGAACGCTTGGGCCGTACTTCAGAAGGCGTGCCAGCACTTGCTGTTCGTCGGCGGTCAAAACGCCGCTCACGTCGGCGAAGTGAGCAAATTCAGCGTACAAGCCTGTAACAGCTGGAACCTTCTGGCTCAGTTGCTCAAGGAGTTTGCTGTGGCGAAAGGCAGAAAGGGCAGGAGCGCCGCGCAGGATCAACATCTTCGGGACAGCCTCGGGAAGGGGTGTGCTTTGAGGCCGTGCATTCTAGCGTAAACCGCCGCCAACGGCACCCGAAACGGCATCGCTGGCCGCTGCCGAACGTCAGTTGGCCGCGATTGCACCTTATCGCGGCGGCATCCGCTGCATTCCGCGCAGTTATTTTAACCGTCACAAACGCCCGCCAACGCCCATTTCTGCGGGCTGCAGCACAGTTTTGGCGGCGCTAGCAGACAAGTCCCGCGCTGTCGAGATATGGCGCCGTGGGCCGTTTGCGTATACTGCGCAGATGTTCTCCCCAACTGCTTTGCGCCCGCGATGCGCCAGATGGCTCATCGCAACCGGACTCTTCCTGATGCTCAGCGCCTGTGTTGATAAACCCAGCACGCTCGAGCGAATCAAGGAGGATGGCGTATTGCGGGTGGTTACTCGAAACAGTCCAGCCACTTATTTCCAAGACCGCAACGGTGAAACCGGTTTCGAGTACGAACTGGTCAAGCGTTTTGCCGATGACCTTGGGGTGAAGCTGGAAATCGAGACCGCCGACAACCTTGACGACCTGTTCGGCCAGTTGGGCAAACCCAACGGCCCGGTGCTAGCCGCCGCCGGCCTGGTGAGCAGCGAACAGCGTCAGCAACAAGTGCGTTTCTCCCATCCTTATTTGGAAGTCACTCCGCAGATCATCTACCGCAACGGCCAATCGCGGCCGACCAACGCGGCGGATCTGGTGGGCAAGAAGATCATGGTGCTCAAGGGCAGCACCCACGCCGAACAACTGGCCGAGCTGAAAAAGCAAAATCCTGCCATCGAATACGAAGAATCCGACGCGGTCGAGGTGGTCGATTTGCTGCGCATGGTGGACGAGGGCCAAATCGACCTGACCCTGGTGGACTCCAACGAAGTGGCCATGAACCAGGTGTATTTCCCTAATGTGCGCGTGGCCTTCGACTTGGGCAATGCCAGCAACCAGAGCTGGGCCGTGGCCGCCGGGGATGACAACAGCCTGCTCAACGAGGTCAACAGTTACCTCGACAAGGTGCAGAAGAACGGCACCCTGCAACGGCTAAAAGACCGCTATTACGGGCATGTCGACGTACTGGGTTACGTCGGCGCCTATACCTTCGCCCAGCATTTGCAGCAACGCCTGCCCAAATATGAAAAGCACTTCCGGGCATATGCCAAGGCAGAAAAGGTCGATTGGCGCCTGCTGGCGGCCATCGGTTACCAGGAATCACTGTGGCAGCCGGCCGTCACCTCCAAGACTGGCGTGCGCGGCCTGATGATGCTGACCCAGAACACCGCCCAGGCGATGGGCGTGTCCAACCGCCTGGATGCCCGGCAAAGCATCATGGGCGGCGCCAAGTACCTGGCCAAGATCAAGGACGAACTGGACGACAAGATCGCCGAACCGGACCGCACCTGGTTCGCCCTCGCCGCCTACAACGTGGGCACCGGCCATCTGGAAGACGCTCGCACGTTGGCCAAGCGCGAAGGCCTGAACCCGAACAAATGGCTGGACGTAAAGAAGATGCTGCCGCGCCTGTCGCAGAAGCAGTGGTATAGCAAGACCCGCTACGGTTACGCGCGGGGCGGCGAACCGGTGCACTTCGTGGCGAACATCCGGCGCTACTACGACATTCTCACCTGGGTGACCCAGCCGCAGCTGGAAGGCAACCAGGTGGTCGAAGGCAACCTGCATGTGCCGGGTATCGACAAGACCAAGCCGCCGGAAGACACCCCGCCACTCTGAGCGCAATATTTCAGACACCGCCAATTGGCTTTACTTGGCTCAAAGGCCGGTGAGCAGATGGACTACGCCGCCCGGTAACACCATCACGCCAGCAATACCCGACGCCCTTAACCCCGCCTCATCCAGCCGCCCCGCATCCTCCAACTGCACCCGCACCCGCGTCAGTGCCACGCGCTGTTGCGACTTGAGGTTATCCGCCCCGCCCAGCGCACTCAGCACCTCGGCCGACAACTCATTCTGCGTTGGCGCGGCTACGGTTTCCGCCACCAGATCCGGAGTAAGGGCCTTCCAGAACGCCCGCTGCAATTTCTCGAACATGCTCAAAGCTCCACGACAGGTGAGGTTTCAACGGTGGCCGCCTGGTACATGCGCAATGCCTCGCGCACTTGGGCGGCTTCTTCCAGGCCCAGGACCTGACGAGCGATGATCTGGCAGTCAGCCAGGTCCAGTTCGCGCACCGTGGCCTTGATAGTGGGGATCAACGGGACGCTGACCGACAGCTCATCCACCCCCAACCCGATCAACACCGGCACCGCCAGCGCTTCGGACGCCAACGCACCGCACACGCCTACCCACTTGCCGTGGGCATGGGCAGCCTTGACCGTTGTGTCGATCAGCCGCAATACCGCCGGGTGGAAGCTGTCGGCCTGACTGGCCAGGCGCGGATGGTCACGGTCCATGGCCAGGGTGTATTGGGTCAGGTCATTGGTGCCGATGGAGAAAAAGTCCACATGGGGAGCGAAGACATCCGCCATCAATGCAGCGGACGGCACTTCGATCATGATGCCCAGTTTCGGTAGCGTCGCGAGCCCGAGCGCCGCTGCTTCTTCTTGAAGAATCCGCCGAGCCAGGTGCAACTCAGAGAGCAGGCTGACCATCGGCAGCATGATATGCAGCCGCGCGAAACCGGCGCTGGCGAGGATCGCGCGAAACTGTTCGCGCAACAATTGCGGCCGCTCCAGGCATAGGCGAATGCCGCGCAGACCGAGGAATGGGTTGTTCTCGGCGTCCATCGGCACATAGGCCAAAGGTTTGTCACCGCCGACATCCAGGGTGCGCACCACCAGATTGCGCTCGGTGCCCAAGGCACGGGCGATGGCGGTGTAGGTGGCGGCTTGTTCGTCGGGGCTGGGGGCGCGGTTGCGGTCCAGGTAGAGAAATTCCGAACGCAGCAGGCCGACGCCTTCGCCGCCCAGGCCCAGGGACTGCTCCACTTCCGGCAACGAAGCAACGTTGGCGGTGACTTCGACATGATGCCCATCGCGGGTGATTGCAGGAACGCCAGCCTGCGCCATGTCCCGCTGATGACGCAGCAGCTGTTGCGCGCGCGCCGTTTCCAACTGCTCGATTTGCGCCAGGTCCGGGTCCAACTGCAACGTACCCTGATCGGCGTCCAGCAAGACATACCGAGCATTGGCCAGCGCCAGCGCTTCAGGCGACACGCCGCAAATCGCCGGCAGGCCAAGGGCCCGGGCGAGGATGGCGACATGGCTGGTGGCGCCGCCGCCGACCGTGACAAAGCCCAGCACCTTGCGCGTGTCCAGGCTGGCGGTTTGCGAAGGGGTGAGTTGCTCGGCGATCAGGATTGCGCGCTCGGGCAAGTCCCAGGCGCTGTCTTGAATGCCGAGGATCAGTTTCAACACACGCTGGCCGACATCCGCCAGGTCCGCGGCCCGCTCAGCGATCAGCGCATTGCCCAAGCCCTGGAAGAGTTCCACGGTGGCGGCGGTGGCACGGTTCCAGGCAAAGGCTGCGCTCTTGCCCTCGGCCAATAATCCGTGGGCTTGTTCCAGTAATGTCGGGTCTTCAAGCAGTTCCTGATGGGCACGAAAGATCTCCGCCTGGGCACTGCCGACGGCATCGTCCTGCAAGGCTTGAAGCGCTTGGGTCGCGGCCGCCAGACCACGGGCCAACGCTGCCTGCTCAACGGCCTGCCCGGCGCCCTGCTCAGTGATGTTCAACACAGGCTCGGCCACTTGAAACACTTGGCCGAACGCCGCCCCCGGCGATGCACACACGCCCCTTAGTAGCGTGGCCGACAACGCCGGTTGCTCCGGTGCCGTCGGTGTCGCGACGGCCTCGCCACAGCCTTGCGTCAACAACGCAACCAACGCCGCGATCGCGGCCTCGGCGTCTTCCCCCGCCGCACTCACTTGCACGCTGTCGCCCTGCACGGTTTGCAGGGCCATGATCGCCACCAGCGATTTGGCATTGGCGCTCTGGGTTTGCTTGTGCAGGTAGATGCTTGCGCTAAACGCTTTCGCGGCCTGGGCCAATACAGCCGCCGGGCGGGCGTGCAGGCCGTTGGCATTCGGCAAGGTCAGGGGCCTGGAGAACAGCGCGTCGCCCTCCTCCTCATCGGCCTCTTCTATCCGATTGCCAGGGGCTACCTGCAACACGGGCTGGCCCAGTTCTACCAGGCCGTTTGCCAAAGGCGTGAAGGGCTCGCCGCTGACCACCAGCATCAGGGTCAGCACACTGCGTGCGTTGAGCGCCACATAGTCGGCATCGAATTCGATCAGGGCTTGCCCCGCCTCCACCCGCTGGCCTTCCTCGACCAGACGGGTGAAGCCCTTGCCGGCCAGGCTTACGGTGTCCAGGCCGATATGCATCAGCACCTGCACGCCGTTGTCATCGGTGATGCTGACCGCATGCCCAGTGTCCTGGATATTGCTGATCACCCCGGCCAGCGGTGCGCAGAGGGTCTGCGATGTTGGGTCGATGCACAGGCCGTCGCCGATCATGCGGCTGGCGAATACCGGGTCGGGCACCTTGTCCAGCGCCAGCAGTACACCCGACAAGGGCGCCCGCAATTCCAGGGGTTGCGTTGCGATCATGACTTCACCTGCTGTTTTGTTCTGTAAAAATCACGGGGTAGATGCGAATGCCAGGGGTGACTTATTTCCACCAGTATTCAACCTGCACGCCCACGTTCGACCCATGCCGCGCCGTGCCATAGGAACCGGTGTCGGACAACGCCGAGCCCGCCGCCAGTTCATTCGCCGCACGCTTAGCCGCTTCGTTCCAGGTCGCATAGGTGTAGTACAAGCGCACTTCCGGTCGCGCCCAGAAATCCGGGCCTTTGGGCGACCAAGTCGGGGCGAAGGTGAATTTGCTCAGTTTGCGCGTGCCGCCGGTGGCGTCGACTTGATCGTGCCCCAGTTCGGTGACCAGTTTGAATTGTTCGCTGAGCGCATACGCAGGTCGTACGCCGATGGACATCCAGGTCTGATCCTGGCTGCCGGGCCGAATGTCCTTCTGGTACACCGCCTCGATCTGCCCACCGAAACGCGGGGTCACCTGCCAGTCGAAAAACTCCACGGCGCGATAACTTTTGCTGCTGTTGTCCAGGAAGGTATTGCCGGTGTAGCCCAGGCCGGTGCCGGGGCCTTCGCCGTACTGCAGGGCGAATTTGTTCTTGCCGCCCAGGAAGGGTTTTTGCACATGCTGCGCGGTCAGCGCCCAACCGCTGTGGGTATCACGCCCACCGGCCTTTTCGATATAGCTCAAGCCCAGCTCCAGCTCGCCGCCGGGGTTGGTCTTGAAGCCCGCGACGTTGAAATCGTGACGGGTGGCGTATTCCTTCTGGTACAGGTTGTCCTTGCGGGAAATCGCATAGCTGTACTTGAGGTCGCCGATCAGCACGTCCTCGATACCGCCGCCCGTGGCGCTCTGGTTCCAGTAGTAGAAGTCGGAAATATGGATGTCGTTACGTTTGTAGTAACGCCGACCGGCCCACAGCGAACCGCCGTTGAGGGCAGGCAGGTTCGACCATTGCGCATACATCTGCGGCATGCGCGCCGAGCCGTTGTCTTCGCCTTGGAATTTAAGGGCGCGGTCGTACTTGTTGTAGAGCGAGGCCATCGCATCGACGCTGAGTACCGAGCCATCGTCGAAGGTCAACAGGTCCTGACGCAGTTCCAGTTCGGCGTACTGCTCGCATTCGTTGCCCAGGCGGTATTTGGTTTGCGCCCCCGGCAACTGGAAACACTGCTGTGGGCCACTGCCCGTGGAAGTCCCCGCGCCACTGCGCAGGTAACCGGCAAATTCCAGGGCCTGGGCGCCGAATGGCAGACTCAGGCAGGAGGCAACGAGGCCGAGCTTTACGGTGGTTTTCATGAAGCACTCCAATATTTTTATTATGTTTTTTTGCAGCGCCCCTGCACTCCCATACAGGGGTTACAGCGGGTCTCAGTCCTTCAAATGCAGCACAAAAGATTCGTACGGACGCAACACCACCGTGGTGGTGCGTTGCGGGCAGTCGGGGTAGTTGCTGATCAGCAGGCGTTGCTCGGTCGCCGCACCAATCACCTGGTCAGGCAGTTGGATCTCACAGGGCTGGCCGTAGAAGTTGTTCAGCACCAGCAGGCGCTCGCCGAGGCCTTCGCGCAGGTAGGCCCAGACCTGCAAATGGTCTTGCAGCAGTGGCCGGTAAACGCCCTCTTGGATCAGCGGTTCGTGACGACGCAAGGCGATCAGCGCGCGGTAGTGGTGCAGCACGGAGTCGGGATCATCGAGTTGGTGTTCGACATTGATATGCGCCGCATTGGCCGGGATGCCGATCCACGGCTCGCCACTGCTGAAGCCCGCATTTGGCTGCGCGTTCCATTGCATGGGCGTACGGCCGTTGTCGCGGGACTTCTGCATGATCGCGGCCATGCTCGCCGCTTCGGATTCGCCCGCATCGCGCTTGAGGCGGAAGATGTTCAGGGTCTCCACATCGCGGTACTGCTCGATCCTGTCGAAGCCCGGATTGGGCATGCCCAGCTCTTCGCCCTGGTACACAAACGGCGTGCCTTGCAGGAAGTGCAGCGCAGTGGCGAGCATCTTGGCCGAGACCACGCGGTACTCGCCGTCATCACCGAAGCGCGAGACCACTCGCGGCTGGTCGTGGTTACACCAGAACAGCGCGTTCCAGCCGCCACCGGCCTGCATGCCCAGTTGCCAGTCGGAAAGGATCTGCTTGAGTTGCAGGAAATCGAAGTCGGCCTTCACCCACTTTTGCAGGTTCGGGTAATCCACTTTCAAGTGGTGAAAGTTGAAGGTCATCGACAGCTCTTTCGACTCGGGCCGAGAGTAGCGGATGCAATGTTCCAGGCTGGTGGACGACATTTCGCCGACATTGATCAGGTCATGCCCCTCGAAGACTTCGCGGTGCATTTCCTGCAGGTACGCGTGCACGTTCGGGCCATCGGTGTAGAAACGGCGGCCGTCGCTGCTGTCTTCAGGGAAATCGGCGGGTTTGGAGATCAGGTTGATCACATCCAGGCGGAAACCGCCCACGCCTTTGTCACGCCAGAAACGCATGAGCTTGAACACTTCGGCGCGCACCTTGGGGTTGTCCCAATTGAGGTCGGCCTGGGTGTGATCGAACAGATGCAGGAAATACTGGCCGGTTTGCGCCTCGTACTCCCAGGCCGAACCACCAAACTTGGATTCCCAGTTGTTCGGCTGGTCGCGCCAGATATAGAAATCGCGGTAGGGGTTGTCGAGGCTGCTGCGTGCCTGCTGGAACCATTCATGCTCGATGGAGGTGTGGTTGACCACAATGTCGAGCATCAGCTTGATGCCGCGCTTGGCCGCTTCGGCGATCAGCAGGTCGCAGTCGGCCATGGTCCCGTAGCTGGGGTCGATGGCGTAGTAGTCGCTGATGTCGTAGCCGTTGTCCCGTTGCGGCGAACGCAGGAACGGCGTGATCCACAAACAATCCACGCCTAGCCATTGGAGGTAGTCGAGCTTGTCCACGATGCCCAGCAGATCACCGGTGGCGTTACCCGCGTGACTGTGGAAGCTTTTGGGGTAGATCTGGTAGATCACCGAGTGTTGCCAGTCTTGCATGGTGGGTTCCTTTAGTAGGGTTTTGTGCTGGCCTCTCGGGCCTCATCGCGAGCAAATCGAACCGTCGCGCCGCCCTCCCACAGGGTGTAAGCATTCCAACTGTGGGAAGGGGGATTGCCCCCCGATAGCGATAGTTCAGGCGACGCGATAACCCGGCCGAACAATCTTCATGCTCAACGCGCAGGTCAAAACAAACGGCACGACCATCGCGATGACCATCCCGATCACAAACATCGCGATGGATTGCGGCACGATCGAAATAAACCCAGGCAAGCCTCCCACCCCGATGGCCGAGGCCTGCACCTTGTTCAGCGACAGGAAAATGCTGCCCAGGGCCGACCCTACCAACGCCGCATAAAACGGAAACTTGAAGCGCAGGTTCACCCCGAACATCGCCGGTTCCGTGATGCCGAAATACGCGGAAATCGCGGAGGTGGAGGCCATGCTTTTGTCCCGCGCATTGCGGGTGGTGTAGAACACTGCGAGTGCGGCACTGCCCTGGGCCAGGTTGGACATCACGATCATCGGCCAGATAAAGGTGCCGCCCTGGGTGGAGATCAGTTGCAGGTCCACGGCCAGGAACATGTGGTGCATGCCGGTGATCACCAGCGGCGCATACAGCAGGCCGAAAATCGCCCCACCGACCATCGGCGCCAGGTCGAACAGGGTGACCACGCCTTCAGTGATCAGGATGCCGAGGTGACGGGTCACCGGGCCGATGATTGCCAGGGCCAGCACGCCGGTGACCACAATGGTGGTGATGGGCACTACCAGCAATTGAATCGAATTGGGCACCCGTGCCCGCAGCCACTTCTCGATCACGCTCATCACGTAGGCGGCCATCAGGATCGGCAGGATCTGCCCCTGGTAGCCGACTTTTTCGATCCTGAACCAGCCGAAAATGTCGAAGTACGGCAGGCTCTGGCCATCCAGACCGGCGACGGCCTTGCCGTAATTCCAGGCGTTGAGCAGGTCCGGATGCACCAGCATCAAGCCGAGTACGATGCCGAGGATTTCACTGCCGCCGAAGCGCTTGGCCGCCGACCAACCCACCAGCGCCGGGAGGAACACGAACGAGGTATTGGCCATCAGGTTGATCAGGCTCCACAGGCCATCCAGGTTCGGATAGGCCTCCAGCAGCGTCTTGCCCTCGATGAACATGCCCTTGGCGCCCATCAGGTTGTTGATGCCCATGAGCAGGCCGGCAATGATCAGCGCGGGCAGGATCGGCATAAACACATCGGAAAACACGCGGACCAGGCGCTGCATGGGGTTGGTTTTGTCGGCGCCCTTCTTCTTCACGTCGGCGATCGTGGCGGCGGCCAGCCCGGTGATTTCGCGCAGGGCGGCGTAGACCTTTTCGACTTCGCCGGGGCCGATCACCACCTGAAACAGGCCGCCGGTAAAGAACGACCCCTTGACCAGATCGACCTGGTTCAGCGCGCTGCCATTGACCCGGCTGGGGTCCTTGAGCGCCAGGCGCAGGCGAGTCACGCAGTGTGCGGCTTGCTCCAGGTTGTCGCTGCCTCCGAGGTGCTCGAGGATCTCGCGGGCGATATTCGAATAGTCGTGGCTCATGCTTGGTTTCCACTTTGGTTTTTTTATTTGGGGGCAGTCATTGGCAGCACGCCGAAAGCAAAAGTACTCGTACAGACGAGTTAAAGCAACAACTCGTCTGTACGAGTTTGAAATTGTTTTTTCCTGATTTTCTGTAGGAATCTGCTGAGCCCCATGGAAGCCGCAGCAACCAAGGGCTCAATGGACAAACCCTATCGGTAGCACTAAGGTTCGAGCTTGAATAAGCCGGGCACAGAGCCATCCCCATGAGCAAATACAACCAGATCTATAGCGATCTGCTTGCCAGCATCACCACTGAACGCCTGCAACGTGGTACGCGCCTCCCCTCCGAAACCGAATTGATGGACAGCTACCAGGCCAGCCGAGGCACCGTGCGCCGCGCCATCGAACAGTTGCAGGAACGTGGCTTTGCGCAAAAGATCCACGGCAAGGGCACGTTCGTGTTGTCGCCCAACCCGATCGAGTTTCAACTGGGCGGCATCGTCAGCTTCCACGAAACCCACGCCGACCTCGGCGATGACGTCCTGACCGAAGTGGTCGAATTCACCCAGATCCCGCTGGAGGGTTCGCTGCTGCAACACATCGAAGCCGAACCCGGCACGCTGATCACCCGCATCAAACGGGTACGACACATCGATGGCAAACGCGTGATCCTCGACATCAACCACTTCGTCGCCGACCTGATCCCAGGCTTGGACCGCACCATTGCCGAGCAGTCGATCTACGCGTTCATCGAACAGACGTTGCAGCTGCAAATCAGCTACGCCCAACGCACCATCAAAGCCCTGCCCCGCAGCAAAGACGACCAGGCCCACCTGGACCTCGACGGCCAGAGCCATGTGATCGTGGTGAGCAACCAGACATTCTTCCAGGATGGACGGCAGTTCGAGTACACCGAGTCGCGGCATACATTGGATAAGTTTTATTTTTCGGATATTGCGCGGCGGTGAGCCGAGTCAGGAAAAAGCATTGGCGTTAAGTCATCTGCTACGAAGAACTCCCCCCTATGTTGAGTAGAGACTTTTCCTGCCGTCGGCCATTGGCCGGCGTCTGTAAAGCCTGGTTGGTGATGCTCAGCGTGCTGCTCATCGCCTGCCAGACGCCGCGTGAGGCGCTGCAACAACTGGCTCAAGAGCATGGCCGACACTGGGAGGTCTTGCCGGGACATGCGTTCCCCCTCTTCATCCTTGCACCGCGAACTGCCGAAAAAATGACTCGCCTGCGTGTCTATTTGGAAGGCGATGGGCATTCCTGGGCCACGGCCACACAACCCAGCCTGGACCCAAGCCCGCATAATCTCTTGGTGCCACGGCTGGCGGTCGACGATCCGACGCCGAACGTTTACTTGGCACGCCCCTGCCAGTTCGTGATGGCCGCAACCTGTCAAACCTCACTCTGGACCGATCGACGATTTTCTCAGGCAGTGGTCGACCGTCTCAGCCAGGCCATGGACCAACTGAAACAGCGATATGGCAATCGTGAGTTCGAACTGGTGGGGTATTCAGGAGGCGCCGCCCTGGCATTATTGCTGGCGGCGCAGCGCAATGATGTGACCCAAGTGCAAACCCTTGCCGGCAATCTCAGCCCACGTCTGTGGGCGGCGATGAAAGGGTTGTCCCCGCTCGACGGTTCACTGGAACCGCTGGACTACCGTGATCGACTCGTCTTAATACCCCAGCGTCATTTCATCGCAGAAGCTGACTCAATCATTCCGAGTCATTTAGCCGATCAGTACCAACAGGCACTTGGCTCGCCCCTCTCCCAATGCGTGCATGTACCAGGGGCAAGTCATGACAAGGGGTGGGAAGCGGCATGGAGCCGATGGGCTAAAACTCCGTTGGCGCATCAGCGTCTTGAGGCTGAGAGTAGGCAGATCCCTTTGAAACAACCCACTACCTCCCCCATCAGGCTCCGCGCGGCGCGTGACAGCGCCAATAACCCTGAAGTTCCAGCTATTGCTGATTAATTCCGCAAAGTTAAAAAAAATAACTGAAACGTCGCATTTTTTAGCTTTTTTCCCGGCCTTAATCATTTTCTTGATGAATTGTCCTACACGCATCGTGTAAATTCGGCCGCGCTTGAATCAGCACTCACTGACAAGCTGGCAGGGATGCCTAAAAGACGGACGCTGACGCGCGCGTTATTCCCTGTCAGTTTCCGCCCTGTAAGGATACTGCCTTGAACATTTCCCACCTGCGCCGCTCGTTGTTGGCGCTGTCCGTTGCGGCTGCCACTGCCACGGTCCATGCCGCACCCGCACCCGACTTCAACTATGACCTGAGCAACGGGGCCTACAACAGCGACGGCGATGTTTTCAATAACGCCACCCTGACCGGGACCTCGCAAAACGCAGGTGTCGGCCTGCTCAACGTGACCCTGGCGGGCAATCTGATCAATCAGGGCAACATCAACCTGACGACCACCAGCCCCAGCGACGTCCCGTCCGGCATCGCCGTACTCCTTAATTCCAACATCGCGGGCGACCTGGTCAATAACGGCGACATTACGGTGAGCGGCAACGGCGCGATGGGGCTGGACCTGTATCAGGCGAATATCGCGGGCAACGTAAACAACAACGGCAAGATCAGTGTGACTGGCCAAAACGCCAACGGCATGATGATCACCTCGACTCAGGCGCGCATCAATAACTCGGGCACGATCACCGCTCGCGGCCTCGATTCAGCGGGCATCGAGATCGAGAACGCGCGCTTCACCGGGCAGATGACAGGCGCGCCCTTCACAAGCGATATCAACAACAGCGGGACTATCTCCGGCGAAGGCATGGGTATCCACTTCGTCAACCTCGACACCTCCGGGGGCTTCGACACCCTCTCCATCAGGCAGACAGGTGGCCTGATCGAAGGCGGCATTGCGGCAATTCTGGTGAACGACAACGCCTCACCCTCGTACTTCTACTGGCAAGGTGGTCAGGTCAAGGGTGACCTGCTGGGCCTCAGTGGCGTGCTGGTGCAAGGCGAGGCGATGTTCGATGGCTCGACCATCCGCGCCGGTTTCGTCGATATCGACGGTGGCCGCCTGACGCTGCTTCGCCCGCAGACCACCATCGTCGGCGACCTCGACATGGACAGCGACACTGCGCGCCTGCGTCTGCTGCTTGATAACGACACACTGCCCAACGCGCCGATCCTGAAAGTCACCGGCAATACCTTCTTCTCTGCAGGCAGCCAGATCGAATTGCAGGCTCGCTCCGATGACTTCCGCACCTCGGCCGCGGGCAACCGCTACACCCTTATCAATTCCGGTACGTGGGAAGACCCGGAGAACCTGTCCGTGGTTTCCTCCTCGGCCCTGCTTGAAGTGAAGAACTTCGGCATTGAAGGCCAGGACGTGAAAGCACTGGTTGCCACCCGCAATGATGAGGTCGTCACACAAGACCTGCTGGGTGCCCACGGCTCGCGTAATGCGGTGAATGCCATCAAGCCGTTCAAGAACACGGTGATGGGCCAACTGGACGAAAGCGACCCGGTATTCCAAAGCTTCGCCAATGCCGCCACCGCCGAAGAGCTGGCCAAACTGGCCGAAACCCTGACCCCAGATGTCAGCCGCGGGGCGATCAACGCTGCCACCAACAGCCAGAACTTGGTCGCAAGCGCCATCAACCGTCGTGCCAGCAAAGCGCGCAGCGGTTTGTCCTCCGGTGACGTGCTGGCTGAACAAGGCGTATGGCTGCAAGCGCTGTCCAGCGATGCCGACCAAGACAGTCGCCACGGTGTCGCAGGCTACGACGCCAACACCAACGGCATCGCCGTGGGCGCCGACGGCAAGGTCAACGCCGAGACCACCGTGGGCCTGGCTTACAGCTACCTGACCAGCGACGTCAAATCCGACCTGGGCAACAAAACCGATGTCAGTGGCCACGCATTGACCCTGTACGGCAACTGGGCCCGTGACAACTTCTTTGTCGACACCTCGCTGATGTATGGCTGGAACGACAACGAATCCAAACGCTACATCGCCGGCACCCGTGCCAAGGCCGACTACGACAGTGAGATCTTTGGCGTCAACGCACTGGCCGGCTACACGTTCCAGCTCAACAAGCAGTGGCTGCTGGAACCTCAGGTCGGTGCGCGCTATGCCAATGTGTCGATGGATTCGTACCACGAGAAAGGCAGCTCAGCCGCCCTCAACGTCGGCAGCCAGCGCTATGAAATCGGCGAAATGGGCCTGGGCGCTCGCCTGGCGGCCGCTTTTGACCTAGGTGCAGGCAGCCTGGAACCGGAAGCCAAGCTGATGGCCTGGCACGACTTCATCGGCGACAAGGCCGGCACCACCTCCACCTTCGTGCTCGGCGGCACCCCATTCACCACCACCGGCGCCACACCAGCGCGCGACAGCTACGAGCTGGGCCTGGGTGCAAACTACCGAGTGGGCGCTTGGAGCGTGGGAGGGACATACAACTACCTGACCAGCAGTGGTTTCGACGCCGATACGTTCAGTGCGAACGTGCGTTACGACTTCTGATAAACCCCTTCGCTAGAAACAACAAAACCCGCCCATGCGGGTTTTGTTGTTTTCAGGCTGGTGGTTTGCGGCGGGTGGGCGCCGTAGCCGACGCATCGTAGGCATCGCCAACAGCCGCTAAGTTTCGTAGGAAATTTTGTAGGTCTTGCCTAGCCGTTCGACACGTGCAAACCCGAGTTCGCCAAGGTGCATACCCGCGATAAGAATCTTATCCGAGCTAACAACACTCAATAGTTTGGATCGTGTTTCGGCGCTAAGAAGCGGATCTTGGTCGAATGCAATGGATACATCGGGACGAGCAATCTGAATTTGGGGGAAATGAACGATATCCCCCCAAACCAGCAGACTACGACCATTGGAATCGAGACGATAACCGCAATGTCCTGGGGTATGCCCCAGAAGAGGCATCGCACTGATGCCAGGCAGAACTTCGTTATCAGTAAACGTGCGCGTCTTCTCCCGATACTGATCGAACACCTTGCGAGCAAACAGAAAGTTGCCACGAGCCCGCTCACTCGCTCGGCTGAGGTGACCATCATCCTTCCAAAAAGAAACCTCGCGCTGGTGGACGACTAACTCTGCATCGGGAAAGGCTGCTTCCCCTGAAGAGTCAAGCAGGCCCCCAACATGGTCGGGATGAGCATGGGTCAGAAGAATGGTGTCAATGTCAGCGGGTTGCACCCCAGCAAGCGCGAGATTCGCCTTTAACTTGCCGCCCCACTGCTTGAAACCACCAGCCCCCGCATCGATGAGGATCGTGCGGCCCCTTCCACGCACCAGGTAACAGTTGATGTGAATCGAGGATGGGTCGCTCACACCTGCGTCCTGCTGCAACTTGTACGCCTGCGTAGGATTAATGTTGGAGAGAAGATCCAGACTTGCGCAAAGGTATCCATCACTGATGGCCGTAATCGAAAAGTCGCCGATCTGCTGGCCCGGAAATTTCATGTCGTTCATTGCGGCACTCCTTGCGGATCATCAGTTCCGCGCGTAGAGGGTATCGGCTGGATAGCCAAAGCAACGGATGCGTGCCGTTAGCCCGGCATGGCGTTTTATTGCCTCATCCAGTCGCGCCATGAAATCGTCCATGACCGATGCCGTTCTGAACGGTTCGAGGCGGTACTTGATTTGCGCGTAAGCAGGATGCCCACGCCCCTGGCGAGCAGCGACATAGATGACATGCACGTTGTCCAGCGCAGCCTGGAGGACGTCCGTGCAAAGCAGGGTGCATCGTCCGGTGAGTTCCGCCAGATTCGCTTCGGGCGGCATCTTTTGCGCCTGGATAAAGATCGTCAGGTTAGGCATGTCGATTCCGCCCCTGCGTCTGGGGCACTGCGCCATTGCCACCGGTCAATTGCGCGGTCATCGGTGCATAGAGGTGCACGTTCTTTGGAAGGGTATTTGCACCAAGACTAATGGCGCTATCCAGCTTCGCCAGCCACCTGTTTTCAGGACATTTCTCCAATGCGACCGCCCACATCTGCTCAGGCGTGAGCCCCATCTCGATGAGCGGCTCGGGACCGACTGCGCTCACGATCAGATACTCGCCTTCACCGATGACAGGCGCGCGCTCAAGGCCGCCGTAAAGATTGCGGTGCCAATCGGTAATGTACTGCTGCCAGCGTGCGAAGTCGCCCCCGCCCTTCTGGCGATACTCATCACTTTCAAGCACAGCCAGACCGTCGATCGAGTGCATGGCCAGGTACACAGGGCAACCAGTGCTAATCGCTTTGAAGCGTTGCGAAGTATGGAACCCACTTACGGAAATAAGCGCGGGTAACTTCTCCAGGCTATAGAAATCATTCCACAGTGCTTCGCTGACTGGGTCAGCAAAGCTGCACTCGACGGTATAGATCATGGATAGCTTGCTACCGGCCTTTTCGTAGGTCCGGCCCTAATTATTGATGTCTAGTCATGCTATGACCTTGATCTCGGCGTATAAAACGATTAATCGATATGCTTCAGTGACAAAAGATCAAGCTAAGCTGGATCGCCATCATCAGAAAGGGAACGCTCATGCGAAGGAAGATCCCCAGCAGCACGGCACTGACAGCATTTGAAGCCGCCGCCCGCCACGGCAGTTTCGCGCGCGCGGCAGAGGAACTGTCTTTGACTGAAGGAGCTATCAGTCGCCAGATCGGCCGGTTGGAAGCCTTCCTCGGGGTCACGCTGTTTGAGCGGATCGGCAATCGTGTCCGACTCCTTCCTAACGGAGAGCGTTACGCGGCGCAGGTTCGCGAATCACTTGACCGCTTGGATCGGGACAGTCAGTACTTGATGGGGCAGCCGAACGATGGCGCAAGCCTGGACATTGCCACTATCCCAACGTTCGCGATGCGATGGCTCATCCCTCGCTTGGGACGCTTCCAGCAGAAGCATCCGAACATTACTGTGCATTTGGCCGAGCGCATGGAGCCCTTCGTCCTGGCCGGTAGCGGATTCGATGCTGCCATCCATTTCGAACACCCGGCGTGGACGGGCATGCAAACTCACCAACTTTTGCATGAAGTGCTGGTTCCGGTTTGCCATCCTGGACTTCTGACAGGACGCAATCGAACAACCGCATTGGACGAATTACCGCGCCTTCACCGACGACAGAACCCTGACGCTTGGCAACACTACTCCCAAGAGGTGGGAAGCCCGCTGACCAATCCTGCAATTGGCGCACGCTTTGATCTCCATGGAATGTTGATAGAAGCCGCATTGGCCGGCCTCGGCGTTGCGCTAGTACCGCGCCTGTACGTTGAGACCGAACTGGCGTCAGGAAGCCTGATCGCCCCGTGGCCGGACGGAAAAACCATCTCTAAAACCTTCTGCCTCATCCTCCCTGAGCCCATCGAATTGGGTAGAGAGCCAATACAAGCTTTTGCTCAATGGCTGCTCGACGAAGCAAAGAAGGGAACAGAACTTGCCCGCGGCGATCATCTTCTTCGCCTCCCCTAGACGCTCACACGCTTGAGCCAGGGTGATCCCGCCTAAGCCGTAACGACCGGAGCTGACGTCACACAGACACGCTGCCTGGCGATGCACAAAGCTGCCAGAATTTGCCAGCCCCAAAAAGCCAAAAGCCCGCAGTTACGCGGGCTCCAGGGCATTTTTTGCTAGTGGGTGCCGGACAATGCCGGACGTCCAATCATTCCCACTCTATTGTAAATAGCTGCCTAATCCCTTTTAGATTCAATAGATTGAGAGATACAAAACTATAAATACCATGAAAAAAACCATGCCAACCTTACGTATCGAGCATATCCCACTCGTCTCCGAGTACCCAACGTATTGCAGACAGCTTGCCATTGATCATCCCCCACTCGAAGTCGGTCCAAGGCCCCAGCCCTTCGGGGCCCAACTCTTCTTCCGCTCTCTTCATCGATGCGAGCATCCCCTCCCAAATCGTATGCACAAGTAAATTCGGCCGCTCTTCCGGCGCGGCTTGGTCCCACACATCTTTGGTCACAAGCTTTTCTTCACCGTCTTCGACGCGAGCGATAATGTTCCATTTTCTGTTGTACCAAACCTGCGTTGTCAGCTTACTCTCCGCCTCAAGCAGTTCAGAAAGCTGTCGTGGATCTTGACTGTATTCGCGCTCAAATCTGGTCTCTTCGATCAGGTCGCTCGCGAACTCGCTAAGCAGCGCACTTAGGTTGGTCTCGTATCGCGATCGCACACCATCAAAAAGGGAGGCCAAATCGGGATGAGGGAAACGCGTGTCAGCTCCCTTTTGGCTGAAGTCGTGGATGTTGTGGGTCACAAAGGCAAAAACATCATCATCTTTGCGCACGGCTAGCGCATCAATGTAAGTCTCGATAATGATGGCATCGCCAATCCCGTTCATTTGCCGGTGAAAAGGGGCAATCTTGGCAATAGCTCGATCCGCAGAGCGCACCTTGATGTTATCGCTGACAGGGACTGGCGTTGTCTGCCCGAACAATTTTTCGATCAAATCCACCGCTTCGTTCACAGCCTCTCCGCCAGTAGCAACCCGATGATCGACCTCGTTTAGCTGCTTCAGCGTCGCTTCCAGCCCTTCTTCTGGGGCAAATTGCACAATCGCCTCTCTGACACGCTTAAAGTGGCTAGAAAGACTGGCTCGACTAGCCGCCATGACTCGATCCCGATTCCGAGCAAATTCCTCAATAACGATCTGCGGCATGATAAGAATGACCTCGTCGGCTTCGGCCATTGCGGACAAAGCATCCAGTAAAGGAAGGTGTCGGGGGTCTTTCGTAAGGTCGAGCCATACCGACGTATCGATCAACAGGTTCAATCTCATTCCCACTCGCTCCATGTCGCGCTGACCGTGCCGACGCGATCCTTACCGCCCATCCCTTGTAGCTGACGCAACAGGATGGCCAATTCGGCGAGATCGCCGCCGCGACGAACTTCGGCAAGCAGCGCCTCTGCATAGGCCGGATTTGCGAAGAAATAGTCAAGCATAGCGTCGTCATGCGACCTATCTTTCATTGGTGTCTTACTCCTTGTAAGAGCAGGTTTCGGTAACCGAATGCAGCGCCAGACCAGCTAGAAGGGGAATACTATCGTCCCAGCTGACCTGTTTACACGCTGAAAACATTGCTATGCATCCAACGGTTACAGCGATATTCGTGAGCGATCCGACCATGGAGGATGAGCTCTGCGAGATCACGCTCATGTCCAGTTTACGGATCTTCAGAAACCTGTCATGGCTCTGTGATATCGTCCCAATGCCCAAGTACAGCATGCCCGTGTGGTGAAAGGAGTCAACATGAGCGACGAGGAAGCAAGCAAATACCCGCATAGCGCTATTTCCACCTGGAGCGGATTTGTCTACCAAGGCAAAGTGGCGCTCTATCATTCCCTCAAGCTAATCAATGAAGGCGATACTCGATTCGAGCTACAACTGGATAGCACTGACGACTTCGCCATTTACAAAGATAACAAACTAATTAGCGCCCATCAGGTGAAAGCAAAAATAGGTGATTACCGTAGCAATTACAAGGAGGCTTTAGAAAAATCAGCCGCCTTGGAGCTAGATAGAGTTGCCGGAATCAAAAGATTTTTTCATATATCGCTACCAATTAATGACCATAGCGACTACGTGCATCCTTCAACTGGCGAACGCGTTGAATTCTACTCATATGGTAAATCTAAACATTGCGCACTTGATAAAATAGAAGAGCTGACGAAGCAAATCATCAAAGAAATTTATGCCAGTCAAAATGTAATCTTTGATGACAGTCTACTGGACGCAAATTACTGCCTGCTATCAGACAGAATCAGCTCAGAGGCTTTAGCCATTCATGCAAAAATTCAAAATGAAGGTGACACTCAACGTCAGGCAGCTTACAAAAATCGAATAGATGCTGCGAGCATTCTTTCAGGCATAACGGATACGAATCCGTATCAACGAAAAGACTATTACGCAATTGAACTTAAAGCGCGCCTTCACGCTTACCTTGAAGAAAGACTGGTCGAGTCATTACCAGGCATGTCGGACGCAGCATATGAAAGAGCCAGAAGTATTTATGCGCTGATAAGACTCTCAGAGGGCGGTGACTTCAAGATACTTTGCCAACTAATGAAACCTTCAGAGAAGTTCTCACGCATTCAAAGTTCAGACATACGTCGATATTCCGACCTCGTCCACACGATTAGTGCTGACCCAATCTTAAAACGACTGCCGCACTATTTAGACAGCAATAACAAATTCTACGCCCCAACGGCGCTTTACCTACCAGAACCAACAGATAAAAAATATTGTACCTCTGAGATTATCGCTGAAATAAAAGATAACGACGACCTTGGCAGACTGCTCTTCGAATTTAATAACCTGATTGCAGCCAAGGCCACAGAAAGCTTTACAATCGACACCAAGTATACAAACTGTTTCGATGAAAGTTCTATAGTCGCTCAAGAACGCATCGACAGCAATATTACGAGAAGTTTGTGCATCAGTATTTTAACAAGAGACGACGCAGAGGCGCGACTTAAATGATTATTGACCTGATCCACCAAGCCCTAGCAAGTCACGGGTTTTCAAAAGTTAAAAGCAATGATACGACTGGCTTCTATGTTCGAGAAAAAGATACAGCGATCCGATTTGCAGTCTTGCACAGGTTAGACGAGCTGATGAAGCCTGGAGATCTCAACGCAGCCATCAATCAGTGTGCGCCGGAGGAGTTCCTTACTGACCCAGCCTTTAAAAAGAACTGCGACCTGATCTGTATTCATCACCTAGACAAGTTAGCCGAATTTAAAAGTCATGAAGAACAGATTTTTGAAATTGAAGAAGATCCACATTTTTATAAAAAATATGTGCTTTACTATAGCGAAGCCGAAGTTGAAGCTATCAAGGGGCTAGATTTCGGCAAGCTAAATGAATTAATCTCAGACAAATCGCAATTCAACATTTATAAAAAAGACCCCACAGCAGCCACTAAATATAGTGCAGCTGCAAAAATCTTCATCAAACTGCCCTTCCTAGCACTTCACATCAAAAAGGTAGAACTAGTACCTCTTCGCCTACAAATTGAGGAAGCAGTGGCCGAAATCGACCTTGCCAACATTTATGGAACAGTACAAAAACTCGGCCAAATTAACGCCGATGATATAATCAAGGAGCTGATTAGCTATGAACTGGCAAATATCCAAAATTGAGATCTCTAGTTTCAAAGCCTTCAAAAAAATTAATCTCGACTTCGGCGACTCATCGCTTTTAACATTAGACGGCCCCAACGGGTTCGGCAAAACTAGCGTTTTCGACGCTATCGAGTTGCTATTGACCGGTAGCATCAAACGTATTCGCCAGCTCTTTAACACATTAATGATGGGCAACAGAACCAACTATGAGGACAACTTACTCTGGAATAAACGATCCGGAAAGAAAGATTTAGCGATAAAAATTGAGTTCTTCAATGGCGATCGAAAACTTATATTGGCAAGGCATACTGCCGCAGCAGAATTTGAGGAGCAGGCCAACAATCGCGCCGACCAATTCAACCACCTCATTCTCTACGAACTTCCCGACTTTGAATCAAACAACTACATATCAGAAAATCTCCGCGACGAGAGTTTCATTGAGGAGCTTTTCGGAAAAAACTTCAAAGAAAACTTCCCATACCTAAATTATTTGGAGCAGGGCCAAAACCAGCTTCTGCACACGAGGGTGGACAAGCGTAAGGAGGCGCTAAACAACCTCTTTAATATTCGCGACGTGAAGGCAGAGACTGACAACTGCAGAGCTATCGCTACGCGGCTGACAAAATTCATCGGCGATCCGAAACGTGCCACCGATTTATCAAGGCTTAAAACTGAGGCTGACTCGCTTAAAGGAATGATTCAAGCTGACTTAGGAGGAATTGAATATAGAAAAATCTCAACCGCTGTACTCCAACCAGGCTGGGACAAAGAGCTACCCTTCCCTACCTACGCTGCCGAAATCCACGCTGAGTATGTTGAAAATCTTCGGCGGCTTGAAGAGTTAGTTACACTAAAGAACGCTATACAGATTAAAGATAAAAACGAGGGGATTGAAAAGTACATTGAGATAAACACAGACTTTGTGAAAAGCTTGGCACGCTTTGGCAGCGATCTAGAAAAGCTAAATGGTCTCGACGTCACCAAAAATGAATTAAACGAACTAAATAAATCCGTGGGCATCATAAAACGGGGCGTCATTGTCATTAAAGCCGATGAGGCCAAAAGCCTTCCTGGATGGACCCAAGAACGCTTGGGCTGGTTCTTAGAGCAAATAGTCATCCGTGACGCGCTTCAGCAAAAAAGCAACTCGAACGCCAATGCTGCTGTCGAGCTGAATCATCTAAAAGCAGAACTGCTTGCAGAGCACGCCAAGCTCTATGCTGACGATCAACACTGCCCGCTGTGTGGTGCAGATTGGCAAACTCATGACACTATGCTGCAAAAGATTGAGTTCAGGTCAAAGCAGATCAATGACGCGCTAAGCGCTGATAGCCTGAACCTGATCAATCTCACCGGGGTTATGACTGCAGAGCTAGCCACGATTGAAGCTCAAATCCACGCTAGGGTTGCGCAGTTATCCGTGGGGTACAACATCGCTCTACATGATGCCCTGCTCCTTGATAAAGCTCGATTGCCTGCAATCACCAAACTCGCAGCCCGGCTTCAGGCTTTAGGTGTGCAGCTCAACTACCCATTCTCCGAAAATGAGGCGGTGGTAGACACTAGGGTTCAGCAACTGACAGCTTCCATTAGAAGCCAGAAAACACCTGAAACAGAACCGCTGCCGGAAGACTGGAGAACGGTAATCACTGCAGCCTTCAAAGAGCTCCAAGAGTTCTACATCGTCGAGCCTCAAGCCCTGAAAGACAAGGGGCTATACATCGCAGTTAAAGCTAACGAAGCGAAGAGCAACAGGCTAAAACTTTGTGTTGATGAGCTTCAGGTAATCCAGCGTGAGAACGAAGCAGCGAGAATCGCTAAGGACAAGGTCAATACGCTAAAGACAACCTTGGAGAAGACGGAGCGCAGCTACTCTGAACAAACCATTGCTGAGATTGAGCTGATTTTCCATATCTACAGCGGACGGCTTATCCAGAACTATCAGCGCGGATTGGGGCTGTTCATTGAAAGCAAAGACGGAAAAGAACTTAGATTCCTGACAGCAGAAAAGTCTGAGCATGATGCGATTTTGTCAATGAGCTCCGGGCAGGTGTCAGCTCTCAGCCTAGGTTTCTTCCTTGCGCTTAATAGAGTCTACTCGAGTGTACCGCTTATCCTGATCGATGACCCTTCCCAGTCGCTGGATGAAGTCAACATCGCCTCTCTGACTGACCTGCTACGCTGTGAGTTTAGCAATCGTCAACTGATCGTTTCCTCGCATGAGGATGACATCTCCGCGTATATGCGCTACCGGTTCACCAAGGCAGGCCTCAGCACCAGATCGCTCAACATGCAGCGCTTGGCTAAAGACGCCCTAGTAGCGGCAATCTGAGTCACAACGATAGGGGGACATGGTAACCGCTCCATGAACCCCACATTCAAAGCGCTAATCTGATGTCCGATTGCCCCATACTGCCTATAGCTACCCCCCCCCCCTGATGAGCTAACGTCTATTCACGCCTACAACCAAGGAAAAACATGGCTCGACTAAATGGCATCACAGAAACGTACTGGGCTTCCATGAAAGAGGATGACAAGCTCAAGTGGAAATTTTTTAGTAAAGGGTTAGTATTCTTCGGAACACTATACCTAACGAAAACAGGTTTTTTGCCATTTGACTATGCTGTTGCAGCTGCAACTACAATTTTTTCGATGCTTATCATCGAAAGCCAACGCACCTACAAACGATTCAGTCCAAAGCTACGCAAAAGAATCGTCCGCACGTGTATATTCCTAGGAACTTGGGGCACTACCACTATAGGAGTTCTATACTTCTCTCTTGTGGCGGCTTCTGCGGCCAGCGGTGCGCTAGAATCCTACAATTTAGTACTCTCCACAAACCCACGAGACTTATTCAAACTAGCGATCTTAATACCAATATTTTTGGTCGTGATTTTTTACACTCCAATAAAGATTTTTAGAGAATTACACATTGAGCAGATCATCTACCGCTTACCACACACTAAGCTTATTGACTTGTTAGTAAAAAAGAAATTTAAAGCAGACAGCCTACTCTCTTTCTTAAATTTTGAGTATGCCATAATAGCGTCATGCACTCTGTACTCCATTATCCTTACGGAGCTTGTGCGGGCATATTTGTCCCCATTCATAAAAACTATAGCCTCAAGTGGATGCTTTTATGCTACCCATCAAAATTCAAGACGGCCACGAGATTAACAAATCAAACTTTCTAAACATAACTCCCTCTAGTAAAATACTTAATGAGGTTTTTCAATCAAACAACCTAATAGATGCCAGATTAGATATAGCAACGAAAATTTGCGACCGTTTTCGGCGAGAGGTTGAGCACCTAAACAATTTAATCAAAGCAACAGCTCTTGACCGATCAGGCTGGGTGATAAACTTTAATTTCTGCGCACTAGATATTTTTTATGCTGAGGCAGGTCAATCTCTATTTGCCCCCCAAAACACCTATGAGCTTAGGGTATCACTAGGCGTACCGGTAATTACTCTATCTGTGGTTTTAGAGCTGATGGAAATATTAGAGTCAACGCCACCCCGAATAGACGAACCGGAAAACCTAATTAAACCCAACTCTATAACAGTAATATTCAATAACCTGACCAAAGAAGAAAGCGTGAGCGACCTCGCTATAGAGCTTGCACTGGACACCTGCCTCCTACTTTATTTCCATGAGCTGTCCCACATATTATTCGGACATTGCGACTATCAAACCTCAGACGAAAACGAGCTAAGGGCGATCGAGCTTGACGCCGACTTCAATGCTGGATCTTTTTTCTGCTCATTGGTGTCGGAGCTTCCGGACCCTCTTCGAAGACCAAGCTCTACAAATTCAATAACTGAGCGTCTAATACGAGCTTCCTTCATTCTAGGCACAATCCTTAAAGCCTGTTCAACAAAGTCAAAAAAGTACCATTATCCTACCGTCCGCGTAAATTGTTTCGTGGGCGGTGGTGCATATTATATTCGTCATAGCGCACTTAATCCGAACGTAACAACTGACAGCCAAGAGGACCAATATTGGGAGGAACAAACAAATCGCATACAGCCCCCTCTACTAGAAGCGCTGAGAAAGTCATCGCTTGCCTACTACGCTGGCACCGAGATCGAAATTGACAAAGACAGAGATGAAATGGACACCATAACTTACACAACACGTAACAGACTAAAGGATGGTCCACTAAAGCATTTAAAGATCCCCATCCGATAAAACCGCACGTACAAGCCTGACGAAGCACCGTGCCAGGCCAAGCCTTTAAATCAAGGTAAATGCAAATCCCACTCACTCAAAAGGTTTAAGCCTTCTCACTTCAACACAAACTCTGCGACTATTTACTCAGTATCTTCGCTACTGGGTATTTGTCGCTCCAGAATGAGATCGTGAGCACAGCATCAGATATCAGATTAACGCTTTGAATGTGGGGTTCATGGAGCGGTTACGGTACCTGGCATGTGCCCCTGGTCGTTTACTTGAGGAGCCACCAGCTATTAATAGCTTATTTTAGCTTTCAATGTTCTTTTAAAACGCTCTTACTTTACTACTGGAACTGATCAGTACATCGCCCCAAAATTCCGCACTACTACATCAATAAAAAGTAACTCCCTAAAAGAAAATTAACGCCTTATATAAGCCTCTATCCAATATCTGGCCACAAGTGTATTCAGCAAATTTTTATTTGTGAGCTTTAACTATAGTGCCCATCTTCATACCTATAGCTACCTGCAACCTCCGAAACTCCATCATCAGGCTTTCCACATCAATGGCGTTCGCGCTTTCTCCACGCTTCTCTGCAAGCCACAGTTTCAACAGACCAGCAACCCGCCCGAGGTCGCCACTGACCTTGGCCAATTCACCCACAGCGGTCAGGTCAACGACCGACCGAATGGGAGTGTTCATGCCTAGGGCGCGAAGGTAGCCCGAGCGGGACATTCCAGCTTCTTTGGCCTTGTCAGTGATCGCCGCCTTTTCCTCGTTAGTAACCCAAACTTCGATTGGCTTGCCGCGTCGGCGAGCCGTCGTTTTTTCTTTGGTTCCGCTTGTCATAGGTGCTCCAGCTGTTGCTGTGTTTTGCCCTTAGACGCGGCAGCGGCTGTGCGCCTCGCAGAGCAAGATCCGTTGAGCCGAAGGCGAATAAGGGGCAGTGATGGATGGGTTCGGGCTTGCCCGTACCCGTACAACACACATCTTGCCGTCTGCCTGAGTGCAATTCAAAGAAATTTAGTGCTAATAGCCGTTTCGGTAAAGTCAGTTGCCTTAAATTTCCTTGAGTTGCGTTAATTCTCCCTAAGTTGCCTAGAGCTGCATTAATTCAGGTAAGGAATTGCCTAAAATTGCTTTGAATTAACTAAATCGACTAAATTTAAATCAATGGTTCAAACAGGACGGAAAAAGTATGATTTCCGGCCAACTTGCCGTACCCACGCTTAGCTCGCAGCGATGTCGACCCTGATATGGTTAACAACTCCAGCGGTCGGTAGAATCTCCGCTACCCACAATAGATCAAGGCCGAAACGGCACCAAAAAGGAGCATGAAAAATGGCTAGAAAAACTCTTTCTGAGCGTCGAGCTGATGCCTGCTCTGAACTAGAGATGGCTAAGGCAAGGCTTGCAAAACTAGACAATGAGGCAGCAGAAAGAATTGCAAGAATTGCAATAAAATCAGGATTAGTTAATCTTGATCTTGCGGACGATCACATCCGGGAAGAATTCGACAGAATCGTGGAAAGGATAAGCAAGAGGAATTGATTATGAAGACAGCCCACCGCATCAGCGCTTTGGCCACTCAACTCAACGAACTGCAAGCCTGCCTCGGTCGAGCCAGCGGGCAATCTGGTAAGCGTATTGTGGAGGCCCAGCGCATTGCGGCCGAGCTAGCTTCTTCACTCGAAGAGTGGCACCTTGAGACGCTGCACATCCCTGAAACTGAGCGTTGCCTCTACCGCACTCATAATCCTTATTACGCAGCCCACTGACGCCGCGCACCAACTTATAAAAAGCGCACTTCGGTGGGATTTTTTCGTCCGCAAAACGCATCAAACCGGACAGCCGATTCTTCTTCCTCATGAAAGAAAAACCCTAGACAAACCAGAGAGTTGGCATCAGTTAAGGGGTTGATTGACGGACAGTTTCCGGACGCAACTTATTGAAATCTATGCGGATAGACTATTATCCGCATATTCAAAACAGCGCCATATCGGAGAATAATCAAGCCTCAAGTTACTACAAAATGAGGTATTCGGTATGGAAATAGAATCGCAAAAAATGTCAGTTTATATCGCTCGGATATTTGGCCGAGGCGCGGCGCTAGCTGTGGCAATGGCAACCACAAGCCTTGGTGTAGTTCTCTATATGACACCTGCCCCGGCTTACGCCATTTACTGCTCTAACTGCTCGACGTTCTATCAACAGATGTTCGAGTACGCTGAGCAGGTCAACACGGCGCTGAACACCGCCGAGCAACTGCAAACGCAAATTCAGCAGTACCAAAACATGGTCACGCAGGGCACGGGCTTGCCCGATTCGATGTTCGGCAGCATCGCGTCTGACTTGAAAAGCGTGGTCAACATCTACAACCGCTCCCAAGCCTTGGGCCGCCAAGTCCAGAACATGGATTCGCAATTCAACACGGTTTTTCCCGGCTTCGAGTACTACCTAAATCAAGCAGCGAACTCGGCAGAGTTCCCGGCGCAGGATCGCTATCAAAAGTGGTCACAACAGGGCCGCGACAACGTGAAAACGGCGATGGAAGCGACGAACCTCAATACCAGCACCTTCGAGTCCGAGAACGCTCAGCTAGACCGCATGGTGGCTCGTTCGCAGTCGGCCATTGGTCGGATGCAGGCGATTCAGGCGGGCAACGAAATTGCCTCGCAAAACGTGCAGCAACTGCAAAAGCTGCGCGACCTGCTGGCCACGCAAATCAACATGCAGGGCAATTACATGGCTCAGCAAGGCGACCGGAAGACTGCCAGCGAAGCCGCCGAACAGCAGTTTGAAGCGCGCAAAAACACACGCGGCGGCGTGAAGGAGTACTGAGAATGACTATTTCGAAATGGATCATCGCATTGATGTGCGCCGGATCCGCACTGGCCGGTTACATGGTTACCGTGGTGGTTCAAAGCAATAGCGAATGTACTGCGATGGCTGAGCAACAACGTCACCAGCGTGACGCTGATGCGTCGTTTGAGGCGCGCCCGAACACTCGCGGCGGTGTGAAGGGATACTAGCTAATGGATCGTCGTCTATTGTTGTTCCTCGCCTTAGCGAGTGTGTTCGTGGCCGGAAATGCTGTGGCCGCGACCGACCTTTCGCATGCCGACACATCGGTTCAGGGCCTACTCGACCTAGTTTTGCAACAGTCGCACCAGTGGTCAGCGAAGCTGTATGACTATGCGATCAGACTGTTCTGGCTCCTGGCCTCAATCCAGTTTATTTGGACTTTCATGCCTCTGGTCATGAAGCAAGCCGATTTCGGCGAGATTGTCGGCGAGCTGCTGCGCTTCATTCTGGTGATCGGTTTCTTCCTTGCAGTCATGAAGTACTCGGTGGAATGGTCGACGGCCATTGTCGATAGCTTCCGTGATGCGGCGGCATCGGCGAGCGGCCTCGGGCGTGCATTAGAACCCGGCGATATGCTGGCAGTTGCGCTGGATTTTGGCCGCACCATGGTGGAGGGCATTTCAGTGTTTTCTCCAGCCAAGGGACTTCTGATTGCTGTATGCGCAATCCTTGTGTTGGCATGTTTCGCCTTCATCGCTGCATTCATGTTTGTCACGCTCGTAGAGTCTTACGTCATCATCAATGCTTCCGTGCTGTTCATCGGCTTTGGCGGTTCGCAATGGACGCGGGATTTTGCAATTGCGCCGATGCGCTTCACCGTTGCGATTGGCGCCAAGCTATTTGTACTAACCCTGATTGTCGGCCTGATCGTCCAGTCGGCAAAGCAGTGGTTGGCCGCCTACACCAATGACGAAGCGTCATTGATGACGATGGTCGGTTTGGCCTTAGTGTGCTGTTACCTCACGAAGACAATTCCTGACCTGATCGGTGGCATGATTAGCGGGACGTCAATGGGCGGTGGCTCGGCCATTGGTGGGATGGCTGTGGCCGGTGCTGCCGGGGCGGCGGCTGCAGCGGCCACCATCGCCACAGCCGGGGCGGCAGCGCCTGCTGCTGCCCTCGGTGCTGCCGGTACTGGTAGCGCAGCCGGGGCTGGGGCGGCGGGTGTCGGTGGACTCGGCGGCAGCGGTCTGGCGGGGGCGATTAACTCCAGCTTTGCCGGTGCCAGCTCCGCAGGTGGTGCCGCGTCGTCTATGGGTGCAGCGGCGTCCTCTGGCGTGGGTGCTAGCACCGGCGGCGCAGCAGCCAAGAGTGCCAGTTCCGCAGGCGCGAAGGTCGGCGGCAGCTCTGCCAATCCTCCCGGGCAGGCGTCGGCCCCGCCGTCCTCTCCAAGCAGCGGCGTACAGCAAGTCGCCAAGCAGGCCGGAAAGGCCGCACAGGGGAACGACGACAAAGACCAGCAGAGGACACCAGAAGGGGGAGTTGTAATCTCCGGCAGCGCACTTTCCCAAGTGGCCGACGGTGGCGCAAAGATGCTCGGCGTGATGGCCTCGATGGCAGTGCCAGGTATGGAGAATGCGCACGCCTTGTCTCTTGGTGCAGGATCTCCGCCACCAGTTTCCGACTATACCAACTCGACCATTCCAGCCAATGGAGCAGAATCGGCCACGGAAGCTTCACAAGCTGGGCCTAACGTCATCCGTCCGGCCTCGGACACTAACTCTGCTACCGGCCGCCTCGCCTCGCTCAAGGTGCCGGGAATGACCTCGAACGATCAACCGGAGAAATAACCATGATGGGCTTTCTGATGTTCGCTGGATTCGTAGTATTCGCCTTTACGTTCGCCATCGGCATGTGGGCGCTCAACAGGTGGCTGCGCAGCAAGGGCTATGGGCCGCAACTCGATGGGCTGGATCGCCAATTCACGGCCTTGCAACTTCGAGTAAGCCCGCTGGCCTTGTCGGCGTCCTATCGCATGTTTGCCGGAGCACAGATCATCAATCGTTTACCTCTGCTGGGAAGCAAGAGTAGCGCCTGTCTGAACCAGCAAGTATTAGCGGCCATACAAGCTGCGAAGAAAGAGGAGAAGCTCAAGAGGCGCGACAAGCTGTGACCGATGACCAATCCCACGCAACCCCGCCTTACCGCGGGGCTTGCTTGCCAGACAGCGCGCCTCCTTTCGTATACCCCAGCTTAGGACTCAAACATGCTTCCGCTCTGTTCCAGAGCTGCGCGAGCCGTAGACAACGCTCCGCGTTGACACACCGCCCCTGCGGCTACTCGTGACATTTGATCACGGGGCCTATTCTAGGCTGCGCCGGTCAGAAGCAAGGGCTTCGCCATTAGTAATACGCACGGACTTTGTACACCACCCGAGGCTCCACGATTAGGCTCTGTACGAAATCCCGAGAAACACAATCGCCGCGCCTCGAACGCTGAGATTTTGTAAAGCTCCCGCACTCGACGGAAAGAGTTCTGTCAGGGCCACCCAAGCCTCAGATGGCGCTCGGACAAAAGAGGGGCTAAAGAAGCTGCCGATCTCGCTCTAGGCCGCAGTTGCGGTGACCTGACAGCCAAGATCCACATACTCTTCGATGCCAAGAGTAGACGCGAGGAGCGACCGCAAGTAAGTGATTTAACTCCGTCGTCGCCTCAATATGAGGACAAGTCTATTTCACAACGGGAATGTGGTTTTCAGCTACCAAAATAATGGATTCGGGATTGCCAATCTGAATGTACTTTAGACATTCAGGTAGCGCGAAGTAATCTACAATGAACTGTTCGATGGCCGCTATCGCAAGACCGGTTTTTGTGCTTGTGTACTGCAATATATCTTCATGCCAGTTTTCACTGAGTGGGTCAACCCGCGTGCCTGCGAAGTAATTGAGATCCCTTTTTGTATTTGGACTCAACACAAATTTATTCGCCAACAATTCGAACAGCTCCGAGTAGTAGGATCGCCTTACCATGCCAGATACAAAACTCGACCAGCGGACGCTGACACCGTCTTTAGCAGACAGTCTTCTGGGCAAATACAGCTGGATCCTCAATAGCAAACGAGCAACAAAGATAGAAGCTTCTTTACTAAGGATTGGAAGAGCGCTAGCGAGAACGGTTTTTGCGCCAGCGCGGAGGAAAGCTGATGCAGTGGAATAGTGATTTCTATCTATCGGGTTAGTATCGCACGAGCACAACACAACAATCGGAGACGCTTGAAATTCGTCAATGAAATCGTAAAGAGATACGAGATCCTTGCCTACTGCGAAGCTGCCCGCCCCCTGTAAATCGTGACCGCCATGCATGTTGAAGATCGTTATCGCACAGTCATTATCTAACAAGCTCGATCTAAACTCATCAGCGCTATTAACCTTGAACCACTCAATTTCAAGCTCTAAAGGCGTGACGCTTTCAAAGTCTTCTGTCACTCCTAAGGTAGCCCTGTGCTTGGCTAAAGATTCTGCATCGTACGCTCGCCGAGTAACGATATTTACTCTCTTTTCCAGATCGTCTTTTCGTTTGTCACTCTCTTCAAACGAACTTATAACTCTTATTTTTTTTAGATTATCGATGGTCAAGCAAATCTGCTCCCCGTCAAGGAGTAACATAGTGGCTGGTAAGCCCGGTGAGACTGGGATTCGGCTGACTTCGTGCCTTACCATAAGCGGTAGCCCATTGTGAATACCCCACTCGACTGGAAGGTTCGACACTATTTTAATAGCTGAAGTGGAGGTGGACGGAATAAATTTAAGTGGTATCTCCAGAAATTTTTCTAGCTCACTGACTAGGCCTGCAACCTGCTTCCCGACCTTGGTGCTATTCGATCCACGATCAATGATGCCAATGTCTTTGAGATAGCCAAATAGATCCCTATTAGCTAATGGCATCTTTATGGTAGCTGACGCGTAACTGGCAGCATATAGAGCTACCATCGCCTCTAATAAGAGACGCTCCTCATAAAACTGCACGATGAAGGGATTGCTTCTAAGCCCCTCTGAAATCGTGTTTCTATTGATTAGCGTGAGCGCTTTGACTAACGTCCCCGGATCTGTATGACCATCATTCTTAAGATAGTTTTGTGTATAATTCTGTTTAAACACAAGAGAGCCTAGGTTACTCGACATGTCCGAAAGCACGAGATCGACATGCGGCAATATGGAAGAGCGGTCTAATGTTTTTGCGATATCAAGCTGTAGGCGTCTCAGCAGTCCCAACGGCTTCATTACATCTTCCTCGTCCCACTGCAAACCTACATCCTCAAAGCTATAAGACACTTTGAGCGAGGAGAGTACGTCCAAGCTGGCACGATTATAGATACTCCTTGCAAATTTATAATTAGTATCTATGCAAAGATCGACCTCCCCATAACTTAGCACCTCTTCAAGTTCGGTTATATAATCCAGCGCTTCCTTAGAAAGCTCTTTGGAGACCTCCAAAAGATTTTTCCTAACGGTAGAAAAATCTAGACTTTCTAACCCAACAGACCTGTGATTCTCGACGGATGCCACAGCGGAGGAAAGGAACAGGGCACGTGAAATCTTAGACAAATCCGCTTCATCAGCAACTAAAGCAACTTTGAACTCATAGGGCAGTCGACAAGCAGCATCAATCGATGAGCAAAAACGCACTTTGTAACCGTCATGCAAGCCACTCATACGAAAGCCTATCATGGCCTCAACCGGCGCGAATATCTCTCCCATATTCTTTGGTAGAGTGGATATTATCCGAAAGACATTAGAATTTCGAATGATAAAGCTATCATATCCATTAAAGAAGGAGCCGCTGTAATTATCGGCAACTACAATTATATAACAGATGCTATTAAGGTATTTTTGATTCAACATTTTGAGTCCATTCACATTGAGAAACTTTATCAAGCTACCACCTTTTAACTGAAATTTGAATTATGCGGTCAGCAGTGGCTGATGTCCTTGGCTTGACCGCCAGTGAGAGGAAGAGCAACGGTATCCCTTTGGCGTCGCAGGGTATTTGGTCTTGGTTGCCAGGTCTCCAAGACTGCGGCATAGAGCGTGACCGCGCAGGCTTGTCAGCCCCCTTTTTTCAAAGCGCCAGATGGTTTCGAGTTGCCATCACAGAATTCTTTCCCGTCGATTACGGGGGGAATTTGTAAAATCTTAGCGTTCGAGAGCAGCTACTGGGTTTTTTAGGATTTCGTACAGAACCTAGTAATACGCAGGGACTTGTCTCAGCCCCATCGATTACGCATTGCTGCTTGGCTATACGCGGCGGTCTGATCAACTTCTAAGGCATCCGCAACACTGACCATCCTGTAAGCGTCTGAGCGCTTCTACAGCGCGCTCGACGTATAGTCGCTCTTCCTTTTGGTGCCAAAAGGCCGTAGGCCGACTGGCAAGGCCTGACCGCGCCTAAGCGCGGGCTGCGCCGCGCAGGACTGAATATCCTGAAGATCCTGCTAACCCCGGGCGGGTGTGGCACGTTTCGGGCGGGTGTGACGCGCTACCGGGCGGGTGTGACACGCCATCGGGCGGGTATGGCACGCTTCAGCTGCTGCAAGCACTGCTTTTCTTGATGCGATCACCATCAAGTACAAGCCCAATTCCCCTTAGATCTTCAGCTTCCTCCTTGAGCCTTCGCCGCGCATTGCGCATGTCCTGACTTGAGGCTTGTCCGGCTACCGCCACGATAACGGTGTCTAGATACCAACCGCCTGTAGGCACTACTTTGTGGCTCAAAACGTGCCGAGCTACCGCTTGGCTTATGCCGTGCTGGAGGCGCGCAATGGGAGCTGGGTCGTAGTAGAGACTCAGATCATGCTCAAGGAGCATTACAAGCGCAATTCCGAGCCGCACCCGCCATAGGTTCCGGGCTCCTCCTGTCAGAGGATCGGGACGTGTCATGGGTGAAGGGATGACGTGGTCAATCAATCCGCCGATGATTGGAAAATCAAATTGCGGCGTTTCAATTATGATCGTTGCGGCTCGCAGTTCGGCGAGCAGCTTTTCGATCTGTGTGAAGCTGTAGCGGCTATCGGAAAGTGTCTTTCTCACACGCGCGGGATCTACCAGAAGTTCTACGCCACCATCTGAGACAGACCGTCGACGTTCTGCGCAGTACAGAACAGCTTCCAGTATGTCCGCGTGCCTCTGCCCTAGTCTGCCTGTCACGCGGCAGCGCCCAAATGATGTTTCTGCCCAATTACCCTCCCGCAGTCGCGGGCGCTGGCTAGGCTGATAAAGCATCACTCTGGCCTGTGCGATAGAACTGGTGGGGACCACGGCGTTACCACCGCTCATCGTCACTTCCGTTTACGACTTGCAGCGGGGTACCTTTCTTCACTTCCGCCAACTCAACCGGCACAAGAACGCCGCCTTCCTGGCGCTGGTACCATTGGTCGAGCGGGGTGGCGTCGTAGTTCTGCTTGCTAACACCGAAACGAACAAAAAACTTGCGCCTATCGTTGCCAATGGCCTGTCGCTCATAGGTGCGATCACTCAGTCGCTTTGCCTCGTCCTCTGTCATCTTGGCCACGAAGCCGCACCAACGGGCGTTATCGATTAGAGCTGATGCGCCCCGCGCTGCCTGCTGCTGATCGACTTGCCCCTCGCGAGCGCTGCCTTTACTGACATGATGAAGGTAAAGCACCGATGCTCCGGTGCTGGCCGCAACGTGCTCAAGCGTGGCGACAAGCCGAGACATGTCGCCGTTGCTGTTCTCGTCACGATCGTGAATCCGGCTGAGTGTATCCAGTACGATCAACCGGGCACCGATGCAAAACTCGGTGATACGGGCAAGATGCCGATCATCCATGACGTTTAGTCTTTTGCCCATGATCGACTCAAGGACGAGATTCTTCGCTATGGCCTCGCGTGCCTGCTGATTTAAGTGCTGGCCTATGGCATGAATGCGGCGCACCAACGCGACTTCGGGATCTTCTCCGGCGAAATAGACCACTCGACCAGCGCATGAGGGGGCAAGCCCTACAAGATCACCGCCGGCAACGCTGCATGCGATAGCCATCGCCGCTTCCAACGCCCAGAAGCTCTTCCCTGTAGCTCCGGGAGCTACCAATGCTCCCACTGTGCCAGCGAGGAAGCCAGGCCATATGAAGTCCAGTGTGGGCGGTTCGTTCTCGAATGCTGCCCGTAAGTCAATCGCCACAACTCAAGCTCCCATTCCGGGACGCGTGGCCGGGCCGGATTGCCTGCACGTATCAATCCATGTCTCGACCTCTTCCAAATCCCAGACGACCTTCCGGCTGCTAACGGCAATGCGACGAGGGAATTTCCCCTGCTTTTCGAAGTTATAAATCGTCCGCTCACACAAGGGAATCATTGCCAGCAATTGCTTTTTGCTGATGAGCACTTTGCTCGACTTCCTCGATTCTTTTTCCACACCGAACTCCTCGTTTGTCGCATTTGAGGTTCGATTATTGCCCCATATTTCCAGAGCATTCCACAGATATTTATGGATTTATTACCTTTAAAATCAGTATCTTACTGTCCTACAAACGTATAGTTTCGGGACAGAAAAACAACGCGATATCGTTGTTCTTTCAGGAGTTTTTTTCGTCAAAGACGTCAGGAAAAATGTGTCCCACAAACGGGTAGTTTCCGGACAGAAAAAAAACCACGAATGTGGTTTTTTGATAGAGAAAACTAGATCAGCTCCCGATTACCCCATCACGCAAAACGCAATCAACTCTCTGAACGTGTTCTCTTACGCGTCCATTCGTCAATCATATCCGCCCAATCTTGCAACATCGCCCGACGCTGATCACGGTATTCAGCCTTGTTGTAAACGGCCCGTACGCCCTTCTGCTCGTGCGCAAGGCACTTCTCAATCCAGTCTGAGTTGTAACCCGCCTCATGCAGCAGCGTGCTTGCTGTGCGCCTCAAATCATGCGGGCCGAACTTGCTCAGCGGCTGCCCTTCTTTCTGCGCGAGCCGATAAGTCAGCGTCAGCACCTGATTGATCGTCGCGGTGCTCATTGGCAAGTCAGAATCGTACCGAGAGGGAAAGACGTAATCTGAACCACCAGCAAACGTCTTCAACGCAATGAAGAAATCCAAAGCCTGCTGAGATAAGAACACCAAATGGGGGTTGCGGCGCTTCATCCGCTCTTTCGGAATGGTCCATAGGGCTTCGCTGAAATTGATTTCGTTCCAGGTAGCGTTGGTCAATTCACTTTTACGAACCATGGTCAGCAACAACAGCTTAGCGGCGACTCTCACGGATGAGGCGGTGCCGATGCGGTCCAGGTATTGATACATCAACGCGATTTCGTCAGGTCCTAAAGCGCGGTCACGTGGCTCGAATTTAGCGATGCTTGCAGGACGTACCAGATCCGCCGGGTTCTCGACCTTCTGGCCACGCTCTATCGCCCATCGGAACACCTGCATCACAATCTCGCGGGAGTGCACAGCCGTGGCTGGAGCTCCACGCTCCACAATTGCATCAGTCAGCGTTCGCAGATCCTCATGATTGATTTCCACCAGTTTCTGATTACCGAAGTGCGGCTTTAGCTCGCGCTCGTAAACCGACCGGCGCATGTCACGCGTCGAGTCAGCCATCTGATACCCACGCAGCCATTTCTCAGCCCACGCATCAAATGTCTCTGCCCCTTTGGTGCGTGCCTTGGCACGTGCTTTCTCTTTGGCAGGTGACTTACCCGCCGAAACCATCTTTTTAGCCTCGCCCAGGCGCTCTCTGGCTTCCGCAAGTGTGATGCCACCCACGCCATAACGACCGAACGTGATGGTCTCCTGACGGCCATTGATTGAGTAGTTGTAACGAAATGAGATGGAACCGGCAGCAGTGACGGCCACGTACAGCCCGTCGCGGTCGTTCACCTTGTAGAGTTTTTCTTGCGGTTTGAGGTTACGCAGCTTGGTATCGGTCAGCATGGCAGTTACGGATCCCATGGAAAAAATACCATGCTCAGAAAAGCACTCATGCACCAAGATAAAACCCAATGAAACCGGGCTGATGATGAGATTTGATACCATGCCCTTCCCTACTAGGGCGACATGGTATCGAGCACCGAACATGGCATTTGGCTCAGTCAATGCCCTGTACCATGCCATACAAACACGGTGCTTGGCGATGCACAAAGCTGCCAGAATTTGCCAGACCCAAAAAGCCAAAAGCCCGCATTTACGCGGGCTCCAGGGCACTTCTTGCTAGTTGGTGCCGGACAATGCCGGACGTCCAATCATTCCCACTCAATGGTCGCTGGCGGCTTGCTCGACACGTCATACGTCACGCGCGAGATGCCTTCGATCTCATTGATGATACGGCCGCTGACGGTTTCCAGCAGTTCGTACGGCAGGTGTGCCCAGCGGGCGGTCATGAAGTCGATGGTTTCCACTGCACGCAGGGCCACGACCCAGGCGTAACGACGGCCATCGCCGACCACGCCAACCGACTTGACCGGCTGGAACACCACGAACGCCTGGCTGACTTTGTGGTACCAGTCGGCCTTGCGCAATTCTTCGATGAAGATATGGTCGGCGCGACGCAGCAGGTCGGCGTATTCCTTCTTCACTTCACCAAGGATACGCACACCCAGGCCCGGGCCTGGGAAGGGGTGACGGTAGACCATGTCGTACGGCAGGCCCAGTTCCAGGCCCAGGCGACGGACTTCGTCCTTGAACAGTTCGCGCAGCGGTTCGACCAGCTTGAGGTTCATTTCCTCAGGCAGGCCACCCACGTTGTGGTGGGACTTGATCACGTGGGCCTTACCGCTCTTGGCGCCGGCCGACTCGATCACGTCGGGGTAGATGGTGCCCTGGGCGAGGAACTTGATGTTGTCCAGTTTGCTGGACTGGGCATCGAACACGTCGATGAAGGTGCGACCGATGATCTTGCGCTTCTTCTCCGGGTCGGACTCGCCGGCCAGGTTATTCAGGAATTGCTCTTCGGCGTTGGCGCGGATTACTTTGACGCCCATGTTCTCGGCGAACATGGCCATCACTTGCTCGCCTTCGTGCAGGCGCAACAGGCCGTTGTCGACGAACACGCAGGTCAGTTGGTCGCCGATGGCCTTGTGCAGCAGCGCAGCAACCACGGAGGAGTCAACGCCGCCCGACAGACCAAGCAGCACGTTGTCGGTACCGACCTGGGCGCGTACTTGAGCGATGGCGTCTTCAGCGATTTTCGACGGGGTCCACAGGGCTTCACACTCGCAGATATCGAGGATGAAGCGCGACAGAATGCGCCCGCCTTGCTTGGTGTGGGTCACTTCCGGGTGGAACTGCACGCCGTAGTAGCGACGCTCGTCGCTGAACATGCCGGCGATCGGGCAGCTCGGAGTGCTGGCCAGGATGTGGAAGTCTTCCGGCATCTTGGTGACCTTGTCACCATGGCTCATCCATACGTCGAGGCCGAACAGGCCGTCGGCGTCGACGTGATCTTCGATGCCGTCCAGCAGGCGGCTCTTGCCGACCACGTCCACACGGGCGTAACCGAACTCACGCAACTCGGAACCTTCGACCTTGCCGCCCAGTTGCTCGGCCATGGTCTGCATGCCGTAGCAAATACCGAAGACCGGCACGCCCAGGTCGAACACGGCTTGTGGGCAGCGCGGGCTGTTGGCTTCGTGCACGGACTCGGGGCCGCCGGCGAGGATGACACCTTTAGGGGCGAATTCGCGGATCGCTTCGTCGTCCATGTCGAACGGATGCAGTTCGCAATACACGCCGATTTCACGCACGCGGCGGGCGATCAGTTGGGTGTACTGGGAACCGAAGTCGAGGATCAGGATGCGGTGGGCGTGAATGTCGAGGGCCATGAGAGAAACTCTGAAGAGCAGTTGCAAGCTTCAAGCTGCAAGCTGCAAGTAATCGGAAGCCGCGCGGTAGCTGTACGAATACAGCCCCGCTTGCAGCTTATAACTTGTGGCTTATAGCTGTCGGCATCAGCCGACCCGATAGTTTGGCGCTTCCTTGGTGATCTGCACGTCGTGGACATGGGATTCAGCCATGCCGGCGCCGGTGATCCGTACGAACTCTGGCTTGGTGCGCATTTCGTCGATGTTGGCGCTGCCGGTGTAGCCCATCGAGGAACGCAGGCCACCCATCAGTTGATGGATGATGGCGCTCAGGGTGCCCTTGTACGGCACACGGCCTTCGATACCTTCCGGAACGAGCTTCTCAGCGCCAGCCGAGGAGTCCTGGAAGTAACGGTCGGAAGAGCCTTGCGCCTGGGACATGGCGCCCAACGAACCCATGCCGCGGTAAGCCTTGTACGAACGGCCCTGGAACAGTTCGATTTCGCCCGGCGCCTCTTCGGTACCGGCGAACATCGAGCCCATCATCACGCAGGAGGCACCGGCGACGATGGCCTTGGACAGGTCACCGGAGAAACGGATGCCGCCGTCGGCGATCAACGGTACGCCAGTGCCTTCAAGGGCAGCGGCGACGTTGGCGATGGCGCTGATTTGCGGCACGCCCACACCGGCGACGATACGGGTGGTGCAGATCGAGCCAGGGCCGATACCGACCTTGACCGCATCCGCGCCCGCTTCGGCCAGGGCCTTGGCGGCAGCGCCGGTGGCGATGTTGCCGCCGATCACTTGCACTTCAGGGAAATTCTGTTTGACCCAACGTACGCGGTCGATCACGCCTTTGGAGTGACCGTGGGCGGTGTCGACCACCACCACGTCCACACCGGCAGCGACCAGGGCCGCAACGCGGTCACCCGTGTCTTTACCGGTGCCGACGGCGGCGCCGACGCGCAGACGACCTTGGTCATCCTTGCTGGCCAGCGGGTAAGCCTTGGCTTTTTCGATGTCGTTGACGGTCATCATGCCTTTGAGGGCGAATTTGTCGTCGACGATCAGCACGCGCTCGATGCGGTGCTTGTGCAGCAATTCGCGCACGTCGTTCTTGTCGGCGCCTTCCTTGACCGTGACCAGACGCTCTTTAGGCGTCATCACTTCGCGGACGGTGACTTCAAGACGGTTCTCGAAACGCACGTCACGGGAGGTAACGATGCCGACCAGGTCGCCATCGTGCAGTACCGGAACGCCGGAGATGTTGTGCAGGCGGGTCAGGTCGAACAGATCACGCACGGTAGCG
This sequence comes from Pseudomonas sp. efr-133-TYG-23, assembly GCF_030209215.1. Taxonomy (NCBI): domain Bacteria; kingdom Pseudomonadati; phylum Pseudomonadota; class Gammaproteobacteria; order Pseudomonadales; family Pseudomonadaceae; genus Pseudomonas; species Pseudomonas sp. efr-133-TYG-23. The sequence goes on from NZ_JARVSL010000013.1 coordinate 233,884, forward strand.
TCGGCTTCGATGGTGATCGGATCCTTCACCACACCGGCTTCGTAACGCTTGACCTTGCGCACTTCGGCAGCTTGCTGCTCGATGGTCATGTTCTTGTGGATGATGCCGATGCCGCCTTCCTGAGCCATGGCAATGGCCAGACGGGCTTCGGTAACGGTGTCCATGGCAGCGGAGACCAGGGGAATATTCAGCTCGATGCCACGGGTTAGGCGGGTCTTGAGACTGACTTCGTTAGGAAGCACCTCGGAATAACCAGGCACTAGGAGAATGTCGTCGAATGTCAGAGCTTCTTGGCTGATACGCAGCATCGCGGGGGCTCCCGAGCGGGAAAATGGAAGCGCGCCATTATATACATGCACCCTGCCTGGCTCAATGTAAAACTCTGACAAACTTGGTAATACTGATAGATGGATTAAAGTTCGACCTTGACCCAACTGATCTTCTGGTCCAGCCAATCGGCAAATTCGTCGATAAAGCTCTGCTTGAAGCCCGCTTCAGCCCAGTTGTTGAAGATAAATCCCAGGTTGGAAAACCCGCACTCCTGCAAGAACAGAAAGCCGTTGATGTCATCTTCATGCCCGCACAGTGGGCAGGTGAAGTTGTCGGTGTGGCCGGGCATCCAGTCTTCCAGGCTTTCGAACAACGCCTCCCCCACTTCCCGCCGACACTCCGGGCAGCCGGCCTCGCCAAGAAAGCCTTTGGCGGGCGTGTAGATACAGCGTTTATAGATAATTTCCAGCCCATTGACCGGCTCGTTGAACGGTAGCGCTTCGGGGTACAACACCACGGCGCGAGCGCCGTCGGCCAGGGCATAGCCCATGCGGTTGCCGGTGCGGCCGCAGGTGGTCAGTTCTTCCTTGACGATATTCTTGCGCACCAGCCAGCGCACGATTGCCCGAGCGCGGGGTTCGTGCACGGGCAAAGTGGAGATTTTCGGAACAAGGATGCTTTGGGAGTTCATGGGAGTCCTGCGGTGTGGCTTCTGACGCCTGGGAGGACGGCAGCTTAATCCCTGAAGAAATCAGGTCAAGTACTCAAATACCGTCCAATCAACGCAATGCCGCTGGCCAGCACCAGCCAAGTCACCAAGCGCACGAATGCCTCCCGCGACAGGCGCATCGTCAACCTGCGCCCTGCCCACAACCCCACGGCCATCGCCGGCAACAAGCACACGGCAAGCAGCAACAGCGGTAAGTCCGCATACACGCCGGCGATCAGGAACAGACTCAAGCGCACCACAGTGCTGCAACTGATCAACGCACTTTGGGTGGCGCGCGCCGCGTCCTTGGGCAGACGACTGTTCAGGTAGATCGCATATAAAAAACCGCCGCTGCCGAACAGCGCACCAAACAGCCCGCCGATCGTCCCCATCGGGATCGACCAACCCGCAGCCAACTGCGTCGGGCGGCCCTTTATCGCCAGGCTATAAAGGGCGTAGGCACTGATAAACAACCCCATCAACAGCAGCAGCAGGTCGGAATGCAGATTGAGCAAAAACACCACGCCCAAGGTGCAACCGACGGCCATGCACGGCAGCAGGCGCAATAACTCGGGCTTGCTCACGTCTCGTCGGGTTTGCAGCAAACCGCCAAACGCCGCGACAAAATCCAACAGCACCAGCAGTGGGATGATCTTCGACAGCGGCATAAACACAATCAACACCGGCCCGGCCACCAGCGCCGTGCCAAAGCCGGCGATGCCGAACACGATATAGGCAACGGCCACGCCCAGGCCGATCACGAGCCACTCCAAACCGCTAAACGACCACTGACTTATCAGCTCAACCGGGCCCATGGGTGATTCCTTGCAAGAGATAGCGTTCACTTTAGCCATCGACGAGCGTTGCGACTAATATCTTCAAATCCCTCAAGTCATCTTAAAAAGGCATAACGCGTGATCTCCACCCGTCAATTGCGCTACTTCGTTGAAATCGCCGACAGCGGCAGTTTCAGTGCCGCGGCCGAGCGCCTGTTCGTCGCGCAATCGGCCTTGAGCCGGCAAATCAAGGCGCTTGAGCACCAACTGCAAACGCCGCTGTTCGAACGCACGGCGCGCCAACCGAAGCTGACCGCGGCGGGCGAAGCCTTTTACCCTCGGGCGCGCAACCTACTGAGCGAACTGCATAAGGCCAGTGAAGTGGCGACCCAGATCGGCAGCGGCCAGGTCGGCACCCTGCGTCTGAGCCATTCGAGCACCGTGCCGATGAGCGGCGTGCTGCTGCGCGGCATCAGTGCCTGGCTGGAGCGCTGCCCTGGGGTGTCGGTGGATATCGCCAAGATGTCCTCCGAAGCGCAGCTGGAAGAGATCGCCGACGGCCGCCTGGACATCGGCCTGCTGCGCTTGCCGGTGTTGCGCCAGCGCGAAGGCGTGCGCGTACAGCCTTTATACAGCGAACCCTTGATGCTGGCGGTGCCGCCGAACCATGCGCTGGCTGGCCGTGATGCGCCCATAGAGCTGGCGCAGTTGCGGGATGAGGCGTTTATTTCAATCCCCCATCCTCAGCGCGGCGGTTTGAGTTATCTGTCCGCCGAGCTGTGCATGCGCGCCGGTTTTTTCCCCAAGGCGGCTCGGGTGATGTCGCGCAAGACCACGCAGTTGCAGTTGATCCAGGCCGGTTTCGGTATTGCCTTGTTACCAAAATCCATGCAGGACATTGCACCTGCCAACCTGCGTTTTTTACCTCTGGTCGAGCCGGACAGCCTCAGCACCGTGGCCCTGGCCTGCGCGCAAGGGCCGAGCGCGCTGGTCGAGCAATTCTGCCAAACCCTAAGCGAATGCCTATAAACTGCCGCCCATGATTAAAGACCTGTTGCCATGATTAAAGACCCGTTTGCCCGTCTGGGCCTGGACCGCGAAGTTCTGACTGTCAGCCAGCTCAACGGCCGTGCGCGGGTGTTGCTGGAAGACGTGTTCGCCAATATCTGGGTCGAAGGCGAAATCTCCAACCTCGCCCGCCCGGCGTCCGGCCACGTGTATTTCACCCTCAAGGACAGTGGCGCCCAGGTGCGCTGCGCATTGTTTCGCAGTAACGCCGCACGGGTTCGGCAGGCCTTGAAGGATGGCCTGGCGGTGAAGGTGCGCGGCAAGGTCTCGTTGTTTGAGGGCCGTGGTGATTACCAGTTGATTCTCGACACCGTGGAGCCCGCAGGCGACGGTGCGCTGCGCCTGGCCTTCGATGCGCTGAAAGAAAAACTCAGCGCCGAAGGTCTGTTCAGCGCCGAGCGCAAAGTGCCGCTGCCGGCCCACCCGCAGCGCATCGGCATCATCAGCTCGCCCACCGGCGCGGTGATCCGCGACATCATCAGTGTATTCCGTCGCCGTGCGCCGCAGGTGCAACTGACGTTGATCCCCACCGCCGTGCAAGGCCGCGAAGCCATCCCGCAAATTGTACGGGCGCTGAAACTGGCGGATGCGCGCGGCTTCGACGCACTGATCCTGGCCCGTGGCGGCGGTTCGCTGGAGGACCTCTGGTGCTTTAACGAAGAAGCCGTGGCCCGTGCGGTGGATGCCTGCGTAACCCCTATTGTCAGCGCCGTCGGCCATGAAACCGATGTGTCGATCAGCGACTTCGTGGCTGACGTACGTGCGCCTACACCGTCCGCTGCCGCCGAGCTGCTGGCGCCGGATTCAAGCCATCTGGTGCGCCAGGTGGAGAACCTGCATCGGCGCCTGGTGATGCTGATGCGCAACCGCCTGCGGCACGACCGCTTGCGACTTGAGGGCATGGCCCGCCGGCTGCGTCATCCGGGCGAACGTCTGCGCCAACAGGCCCAACGCCTGGACGACCTGGACATGCGCCTGCGCCGTGCCTTCGAGCGTAGCCTCAACACCCGTCGCGAGCGCTTGATCCGCCTGGAAACCCGCCTCGCCGGCCAGCATCCGGGACGCCAACTGGCCCTATTGCGCCAGCGCTTGGACAGCCTCGCCGAACGCCTGCCGCGCGCCATGCGCGAAGGCCTCAAGGCGCGTCGCCTGCAATTGCAAAGCCAGGTGCAGACGCTGCAGGTGGTCAGCCCGCTGGCCACCCTGGGCCGCGGCTACAGCATCCTGCTGGACGAGCGCGGCCAAGCCATTCGCAGTGCCGCGCAGACCCACACCGGCCAGCGTCTGACCGCGCGACTCGGTGAAGGCCAATTGCAAGTGCGGGTGGAAGACAACCACCTGACACCCGTTACCCTTTCGTTACTGGATTGATCGATGCCACGTCTTTTTAGCCTGTTGATGCTGCTATGCCTCACCTTTAACGCCCACGCCGACAGTTACATCAGCCGCACCCTGAACAAACCGGTGCCGGGCGGCGTGGCAGTGGTCGAGCTGGGCCCTTCGGCAACGGCGCCCAAGGCCACGTATCAAGGCAAGCCGGTGCTGGTGGTCAAGGAACAGGACAATTGGCTGGCGATCGTCGGCATTCCGCTGACGGTCAAACCCGGCAACGAGCGCATCAGCAGCGGCGGCCGCAGCCTGCCCTTTATCGTCGGCTATAAAAAGTACCCGGAACAGCGCATCACCTTGAAGAACAAAAGCCAGGTCAACCCTGCCCCGGCGCAGCTCAAGCGCATCGAGGCCGAGCTGGCGGTACAGATCAAGGCTTACCGCAGCTTCAGCCCGAACCTGCCGAGCAATCTGGTGCTGGACAAGCCAGTTAACGGTCCGCTGTCGAGCAAGTTCGGCGTGCGCCGCTTTTTCAACGGCGAAGAGCGCAACCCGCATTCGGGCCTGGACTTCGCGGTGCCCGCCGGCACGCCGATCAAAACGCCTGCAAACGGCAAAGTGATTCTGGTGGGCAATTACTTTTTCAACGGCAATACCGTGTTCGTTGATCACGGCCAAGGCTTTATCAGCATGTTCTGCCACATGTCCACGATCGACGTGAAGGTCGGCCAGCAACTTGTGCGAGGCGCGGTGGTGGGCAAGGTCGGCTCGACCGGCCGCGCGACGGGGCCGCACATGCACTGGAACGTCAGCCTTAACGATGCGCGGGTGGACCCAGCGATCTTTATTGGCGCTTTCCAACCTTGATATCCGCGATTGCGCGCCTAAGAATTGGCGCGCAATAAAACCCATATCAAACCCGGATAATTGGCAGAAAATCTCGATCAGACTGCACAACAAAGAACTTCTATCAATTTTTTTCGACTGCTTGCCATCATTCACCTCGGCGGTTAGGGTTGGACCTATGAAAACCTCTCATACCCTCATTCAGCTCCGCCAGCACCGCAGCCTGTGCCTTGTCAGCGCACGACTGCCAGGCTGAATCGATCTGCCTCGTCTTGTGCTTTATCCCCAATAACAGTTCCACGGCAGGCCGCCTCTTCTCGGCCCCTACACAAAGGATTTCCCGATGAGCATGCTCAAAGACCCGTCTTCGAAGTACCGCGCGTTCCCGACCATCGATATCCCGGACCGCACCTGGCCATCGAAAACCATCACCGCCGCGCCGATCTGGTGCAGTTCCGACTTGCGTGATGGCAACCAATCGCTGATCGAACCGATGGATGCGGTAAAAAAACTGCGTTTCTGGAAAACCCTGGTCGCGGTGGGCGTGAAGGAAATCGAGGCCTCCTTCCCGGCGGCCTCGCAGACCGACTTCGACTTTGTGCGCACCCTGATCGAAGACAACCACATCCCCGAGGACACCACCATCCAGGTGCTGACCCAGGGCCGTGAAGACTTGATCGCACGTACCTTCGAATCCCTGCGCGGAGCCAAGAAGGCCATCGTGCACTTGTACAACGCCACCTCGCCGTCGTTTCGCCGCATCGTGTTCAACCAGGACAAGGACGGGATCAAGGCGATTGCGGTCAACGCCGCCAAGCTGTTCGTCAAATACGCCGCCCAGCAACCGGAAACCCAGTGGACCTTCGAGTACTCGCCTGAGACCTTCAGTGCCACCGAACTGGAGTTCGCCAAGGAAGTCTGCGACGCCGTAATCGAGGTGTGGAACCCAACACCGGAGCACAAGGTCATCCTCAACCTGCCGGCCACCGTGGAATGCGCCACGCCAAATATCTATGCCGACCAGATCGAGTGGTTCGGTCGCCATATCAACCGCCGTGACAGCGTGATCATCAGCCTGCACACCCACAACGACCGTGGTACCGGCGTGGCCGCCACCGAGTTGGGCCTGATGGCCGGTGCCGACCGTGTCGAAGGCTGCCTGTTCGGCAACGGCGAGCGCACCGGTAACGTCGATCTGGTCACCGTGGCCCTGAACCTCTATACCCAGGGCGTGGACCCTGAGCTGGATTTCTCCGATATCGACGGCGTGCGTAAAGTCGTTGAAGAGTGCAACCAGATCCAGGTCCACCCACGTCACCCGTACGTCGGCGACCTGGTTCACACCGCGTTCTCCGGCTCCCACCAGGACGCGATCCGCAAGGGCTTTGCCCAGCAGAAATCCGACGCACTGTGGGAAGTCCCGTACTTGCCGATCGACCCGGCCGATATCGGCCGCAGCTACGAGGCCGTGATCCGCGTCAACAGCCAGTCGGGCAAGGGTGGCATCGCCTACCTGCTGGAACAGGAATACGACATCAGCTTGCCGCGTCGCATGCAGATCGAGTTCAGCCAAGTGGTGCAGGCCGAAACCGACCGCGTGGGCCTGGAGATGACCGCACCGCAAATCTATGCGTTGCTGCAACGTGAATACCTGCAAGCCAACACACCGTATGCGTTGGTCAGCCATCGTTTGCAGGAAGAGAACGGCAACAGCTTCGTCGAGGTGGAAGTCTCCGGCAAAGGCCAGGGCGAGACCAACCTGCACTGGAAAGGCAAAGGCAACGGCGCGCTGGAAGCCTTGGTGGCCGGCCTGCCGGTGGCGGTCGAGATCATGGACTACAACGAACACGCCATCGGCGCGGGCACCAACGCCAAGGCGGCGGCCTACATCGAACTGCGTGTGAACGGCGAACGCCCGGTGCATGGCGTGGGCATCGATGAAAACATCACCACGGCCAGCTTCAAGGCATTGTTCAGTGCACTGAACCGCTCGTTGAGCCAGTTGGAAGCGAAGGCGGCGTAAACGCCGGCCGCTGAGTGCCAAAGGCCCCTGGGTGTGAATCCAGGGGCCTTTTTATTGAGTATCGGATTTGGGTTGACTGTCACTGTCAGGGACTCATCGGGGGCAAGCCCCCTCCCACATTTTTGAATGTTTTCACAAATCAACCTGTAGGAGGGGGCTTGCCCCCGATAGCGGTCAGTCAGACGAACTGAAAACGATCGGCATCCAGATGCGCCGGAAACCGGGCGCGATACGCCGCCAACTCCGCCGCTTCCAGCTTCACCTGAAACACCCCGTCAGCCTCCCCCGCACTGAGCAACGTCTCTCCCTGGAAGTCCAGCACCTGACTGTCGCCGGTGTAGGCAAAGCCTTTGCCGTCGGTGCCGACCCGATTCACCGCGGCTACATAACACAGGTTTTCGATGGCCCGCGCCGGTAGCAAGCGGTTCCAGTGCTGGCGCCGGGCGCCGGGCCAGTTGGCCGTGTACAACAGCAGGTCAGTGTCTTGAGCGTCGCGGCTCCAAACCGGGAAGCGCAGGTCGTAGCAAATCAACGGGCGTATACGCCAGCCCTTCAATTCGAACTGCACTTGGCGCTCGCCGGGGGTGTAGTGATTGTGCTCACCGGCCATGCGGAATAGATGGCGCTTGTCGTAATGCAACACCTCACCATCGGGCCGTGCCCATAGCAGGCGATTGCGGTGGCTGCCATCGGCGGCCTGGATGATCACACTGCCGGTGATCACTGCGTCGTATTTGACCGCTTGGGATTGCAACCACTGCTGGGTGGGACCGTGTTCCGGCTCGGCGAGGGCCTGGGACTCCATGGAGAAACCCGTGGTAAACATCTCGGGCAGTACGATCAGATCGGCTCCCCTGGCCTGCTCCAGCAGCGGTTCAAAATGCTCAAGGTTGGCCTGGCGGTCGTGCCAGGCCAGAGTGGTCTGTATCAGGGCAATCGTCAGATCGGGCAGTGCAGTCAGATCACGCATAGTTTTTCGGCTGCCTGGCGCAGCGTGTCCTCACGTTTGGCAAAGCACAAGCGCACCAGACGCTGGCCTTGGGGTGGGTGCTGGTAGAACACCGAGATCGGAATGCTCGCCACCCCATGTTCACGGGTCATCCACAGCGACATGGCGACGTCATCCAGATCCGGGCGTATCTGTGAGTAGTCCACCAATTGGAAGTAAGTACCGGTCACCCGGGTAAAACTCAAACGCGACGGCGCCAGCAAGTCGCAGAACAGGTCGCGCTTGGCCTGATAGAACGCCGGCAGTTCGTCGACATGCTCCGGGTGTTCGGCCATGAAGTCAGCCAATGCGCACTGCAACGGCGTCACACCACAGAAATTGACGTATTGGTGCACCTTGCGCAGTTCGGCCATCAGCGCCGGTGGGGCGACGACATAGCCGGTTTTCCAGCCGGTGACGTGATAGGTCTTGCCAAAGGAGCTGACCACGAACGCACGTTGGTACAGCTCCTCATGGGCCAACACGCTGACGTGAGAAACTCCGTCGAATACTAAGTGCTCGTAAACCTCATCGCTGACCAGGTAAATATCGCGGTCGCGGATCAGTTCAGCCAATTGGTCCAGCTCAGCACGGCTGATCAGCGCGCCGGTCGGGTTGTGGGGGGTGTTGAGGATGATCATGCGCGTGCGCGGCGACAGCGCGGCCTTGATTCGTTCAAAATCCAGCGCGAAGCCTTGCAGGCTCAGTTGCACATGCACGCAACGGCCGCCGGCCAGCTCCACCGAGGGTTCATAGCTGTCGTAACACGGGTCGAACACGATGACTTCGTCGCCGCTGCGAATTACTGCCTGGATGGCGCAAAAGATCGCGGCAGTCGCGCCAGGCGTGATGGTCACTTCGGTGTCGGGATTGACCGTAACCCCATAACTGCGGGCGATCTTGGCCGCCACTTGCTGACGCAGAGCCGGCAAACCCGTCATAGGCGAATATTGGTTATGGCCGGCGGCAACATGCTTGCCCACCGCGTCGAGCAAACCTTGAGGCCCGTTGAAATCGGGGAAACCCTGGGACAGGTTGAGGGCGCCGGTTTCAGCGGCGAGTTGCGACATGGTGGTAAAAATGGTCGTGCCGACCGTTGGCAGCTTGCTGGTGATCATCGAAGGCCCCTGCGGATGAGCCCCAAGTTTTAAGCTGCCAACCCGGTTGGGTCAAGGCACAAACCGGCGCGCACAAAAAAGGGCTCATCAAGAGCCCTTTCTGCGAAGTCGATATCAGCGCTTGTCGCGGCGCTTTTTGTCGGCTTTCTTGTGGTGAGTCATCAAACGACGCTTCTTGTTCACCTGACGGTCAGTCAGTGTGTTCTTGTTGCCTTCGTATGGGTTCTCGCCACCTTTGAACTCGATACGAATCGGCGTACCGACCAGTTTCAAGACACGACGGTAGGTGTTTTCCAGGTAACGCACGTAGGACTTGGGCACCTTCTCGATCTGGTTACCGTGAATCACGATAATCGGCGGGTTGGCACCACCCAAGTGGGCGTAACGCAGCTTGATCCGGCGGTTATTGACCATCGGCGGCGCGTGCTCGCCCACTGCGTCTTCCAGGATCTGGGTCAGACGGTTGGTCGGCCAGCGGGTGACCGCGGACTTGAACGAGTTCTGTACGGAGGCATACAGGTTACCCACGCCAGTGCCGTGCAACGCCGAGATGAAGTGGATATCTGCAAACTCGACGAAGAACAGTCGACGCTGCAGCTCGACCTTGACGAAGTCGCGCTCGCTCGGCGTCATGCCGTCCCACTTGTTGATCGCGATCACCAGTGCCCGACCGGCCTCCAGGGCGAAGCCCAGCAGGTTGAGGTCGTGGTCCACCACGCCTTCACGGGCGTCCATCACAAAGATCACCACGTTGGCGTCCTTGATGGCTTGCAGGGTCTTCACCACGGAGAATTTTTCAACTTCCTCATGGATCTTGCCGCGCTTGCGCACACCGGCGGTATCGATCAGCGTGTACTTCTCGTCGTTGCGTTCGAACGGGATGTAGATGCTGTCGCGGGTGGTGCCTGGCTGGTCATAGACGATGACGCGGTCTTCACCGAGCATGCGGTTGACCAGGGTCGACTTGCCCACGTTGGGGCGGCCGATAATGGCGATCTTGATACCGTCTTTTTCGCTCGGGCCAGGAATGCGCTTGGCTTCCTCGCCTTCGGCGACGATCTCTTCTTCGCCCTCTTCTTCCTCGACATCATCTTTCGGGAAGTCGCGCAGAGCGACCTCCAACATCTGAGTGATGCCGCGACCGTGGGCACCGGCAATCGGGATCGCGTCACCCAGGCCCATCGGGCTGAATTCGGCACGGGCCTGCTCAGGATCGATGTTGTCGATCTTGTTGGCGACCAGGTAGGAGCGTTTGTTGCGCTTGCGCAGGTGCTCGCCGATCATCTGGTCGGCAGCGGTGTAGCCAGCGCGGGCGTCCACCAGGAACAACACGACATCGGCTTCTTCAATGGCCAGCAGCGACTGCTCGGCCATTTTTTCGTCCATGCCATGCTCGTCACCGGAGATACCACCGGTGTCGACAATAATGTAGGAGCGCCCTTGCCACTTTGCCTCACCGTATTGGCGATCACGGGTCAGACCGGACAAGTCGCCGACAATGGCGTCGCGAGTCCTGGTCAGGCGGTTGAACAAGGTGGACTTGCCGACGTTAGGTCGGCCCACCAGGGCGATTACGGGAACCATGCGGCTCTCCACTTCGTTATTTCAGAAAATACAAAAGCCGCTGCAGGGCAGCGGCTGGTGCTCGGGGCAGCATATTCATGCCGCATGCCCTGCCGAAGCAGGGCCGCCTGGGGGTAACCCCAAGCATAGTCAAACCTTTACTTGATGGTCAGGGCTTCCAGCTTGCCGCTGTTGCCATACACATAAAGCATGTTACCCACCACCAGCGGACGCGCACGCAGGCCGTCGCTGTCGATACGCTCGCGACCGACAAAACGACCGTCCACCTGGCTCAGCAGGTGCAGGTAGCCTTCGAAGTCGCCGACCGCCACATAGCTGGAGAATACTTCCGGCGCCGACAACTGACGGCGAGCCAGCGAGTCATTGCTCCACAACGCAGTGGTAGTACGCTCGTCGACACTTTCCACGGTTCCCGACGCCAGGCTGACATAGACGCTGCCAAGCCCCTGCGCGACACCGGCGTAGCTGGAAGCATCACGCTGCCAGTTCACCCGACCGGTCTGCAGGTCCAGTGCCGCGACACGGCCTTGGTAAGTGGCGACGTAGAGGGTTTCGCCCGACAGCAGCAACCCGCCATCGATATCCACAACGCGATCCAGCTCGGAACGACCTTGTGGGATGGCCACGCGGGTTTCCCAGGCCGGTACGCCGTTAAGCGTATCAAGGGCGACCACTTTACCGGTCGACAGACCTACCACGGCCAGATTATTGGTCACTACCGGACCGCTGGTACCGCGCAAGGTCAACACCGCCGGGGTACTGTCGTACAACCAGCGCTGTTCGCCGGTGCTGGCGTCCAGGCCAATCACACGGTCGTCCTGGGTCTGCACCACGACCACATTGCCATTGGTGGCAGGGGGTGCGAGTACTTCACTGGTCACGCGAGCGCGCCATTTCTCTTCACCGGTGCTGGAATCCAGCGCCACGACTTCGCCCTTGAGCGTGCCGAGCATTACCAGGCCATAACCCACGCCAACGGCGCCGGACACTGGCAGTTCCAGGTCTTTCTTCCACTTGACGTCGCCGTTCATGCGATCCATCGAGATCACAACGCCGGTCACGTCAGCGGCAACGATGTTTTCACCGTCGATAGCCGGCACCAACATGTTGTAGGTTTCGCCCTGACCGTCACCGATGGAGCGGCTCCACTGCTTTTGCAGGACCACTTCTTCCTTGAAGCTGGTCAGCTCGGCCGGAGGCAGTTCTTTTTTACTGTTGCTGCTGCAACCCGCGGCCAGAACGGCCAGAGCCAGCAATGCTGCATGTTTCCAACGGATCACGTCACGCATCCCCTTTGGCCAAGTCGTCCAGCTTGATTTGTAAGCCACCGACCGCCGCTTCATCAGACAGCGCCGCCTTGGCTTTTTGGTACGCAGCATTCGCTTCGTCGGTACGACCCAATTGGACCAGCAGGTCGCCCTTGAGCTCTTCGCAAGTAGCTACAAATGCTTTGTCAGCATCGCCGTCGAGCAGTTTGAGTGCTTCGTCAGCTTTGTTCTGTGCCGCCATCACCTGAGCCAGGCGCTGACGCGCGATTTCACCCAGGGTCGGGTTGGTCGGCTTGTCGACGATGGCTTTCAGCTCGGTGGCTGCATCATCCAGCTTGCCGGTATCGACCGCGACTTTCGCGACGAACAAGCTGCCGTACTGGGCGTAGGTGCTGCCGCCGAATTCGTTCTTCAGCTTGCCTGCCAGGTCGGCCACGCGCGCCGGATCGGGCTTACCGTCCGGTGTCAGGGTGGTTTCCAGCAATTGCTGATAAACGATCGAGGCGCCTTGGGATTGGTTGGCCTGATACTTGGTCCAGGCTTGCCAGCCGAACACCACCACTAAAGCCAGCAGACCGCCGGTAACCAGGGGCTTGCCGTTACGCTGCCACCAGTCCTTGAACTCGGCCAACTGCTCATCATCAGTACTCGACACCCCAATACTCCTTAATCGCTAAATTCGGCTGTTCGACAGCTTCAACCCTGCACGACGCAGGTGGCCAAGTGCGCTGCGAGCGCATCAAAGGCAATATTCTGTTGCTCGCCCTGGCCACGCAGGGGTTTGAAACCTATCACTTGCTGGGCCAACTCGTCATCGCCCAGGATCAATGCGTACAACGCACCGCTCTTGTCGGCTTTCTTGAACTGGCTCTTGAAGCTGCCCGCGCCGGCGTTGATCTGCAAGCGCAGGTTTGGCAGTTGGTCGCGAACCTTTTCGCTCAAGGCCAGTGCAGCCAACTCGGCGGCCTCGCCAAAGGCGCACAGGTACACATCCACCTGACGGGAAATTTCTTCCGGCACCTGCTCCAGGGTTTCCAGCAGCAGGATCAAGCGCTCGATGCCCATGGCAAAACCTACGCCGGTGGTCGGCTTGCCGCCCATCTGCTCGACCAGGCCATCATAACGGCCACCGGCACACACGGTGCCCTGGGCGCCGAGCTTGTCGGTAACCCATTCGAATACGGTTTTGCTGTAGTAATCCAGGCCACGTACCAATTTCGGATTGATCACGTAGGGAATACCGGCCGCATCCAGGCGAGCCTTGAGGCCCTCGAAGTGCGTGCGGGATTCGTCGTCCAGGTAATCGGCCATTTTCGGCGCGTCGACCAGGACCGCCTGGGTATCGGCGTTCTTGGTGTCCAGCACGCGCAGCGGGTTGGTCTTCAGACGGCGCTGGCTGTCTTCATCCAACTGATCCAGGCGCGCGGACAGGAATTCAACCAGGGCTTCGCGATAGCGCCCACGGGACTCGCTGGTGCCCAGGCTGTTGAGTTCAAGCTTGACTGCATCGCGGATGCCCAACATGCCCCACAGGCGCCAGGTCAGCACGATCAATTCGGCGTCAATGTCCGGGCCATCGAGGTTGAACACTTCCAGGCCGATCTGGTGAAACTGGCGATAACGGCCCTTCTGCGGACGCTCGTGACGAAACATCGGGCCGATGTACCACAGTTTCTGCGGCTGGCCGCCACCGGTCAGGCCGTGTTCGAGTACTGCGCGCACGCAGGCGGCAGTACCTTCCGGACGCAGGGTCAGGGAGTCGCCGTTGCGGTCTTCGAAGGTGTACATCTCTTTTTCGACGATGTCGGTCACTTCACCGATGGAGCGCTTGAACAGCTCGGTGAACTCGACGATGGGCATGCGGATCTGCTTGTAACCGTAGTTATCCAGCAGGCGCGCGACAGTCCCCTCGAAATAGCGCCACAGTGGCGTCTGGTCGGGCAGGATGTCGTTCATGCCACGAATGGCTTGCAGAGACTTGCTCACATCAAATCCTTAAATTCGTTCTTAGCCGCGTGCGATCAGCGCTGCGTCAGCCGCGACCTTCTCGGCCGCTTTCTCGCGGATCAGCCGTTCAAGCTCATCCACCAGATTGTCATTCGTCAACTTCTGCGACGGTTTGCCGTCGATGTAAATCAGGTTCGGTGTACCGCCGGTCAAGCCAATATGGGCTTCCTTGGCTTCACCCGGCCCGTTGACCACACAACCGATCACCGCGACATCCAGCGGTACCAGCAGATCTTCGAGGCGCCCTTCCAGATCGTTCATGGTTTTCACCACGTCGAAATTCTGCCGCGAGCAGCTCGGGCAGGCGATGAAGTTGATGCCTCGGGAACGCAAATGCAGGGATTTGAGAATGTCGTAGCCGACTTTCACTTCCTCTACCGGGTCTGCCGCCAAGGAGATGCGGATGGTATCGCCAATCCCTTCGGCGAGCAGCATACCGAGACCCACCGCAGATTTCACTGTGCCTGAGCGCAAACCGCCCGCTTCGGTGATACCCAGGTGCAGCGGCTGCACGATTTCCTTGGCCAATAAACGGTAGGCTTCTACCGCCATGAACACATCGGAGGCTTTTACGCTGACCTTGAAGTCCTGGAAATTCAGGCGCTCCAGATGTTCAACGTGGCGCAACGCCGACTCAACCAGCGCCGCCGGGGTTGGCTCGCCGTATTTTTTTTGCAGGTCTTTTTCCAGGGAACCGGCGTTGACGCCGATACGGATAGGGATCCCACGATCACGCGCGGCATCCACCACCGCACGCACGCGGTCTTCGCGACCAATGTTGCCCGGGTTGATGCGCAGGCAGTCCACACCCAGCTCCGCAACGCGCAAGGCTATGCGGTAGTCGAAGTGAATGTCGGCCACCAACGGCACTTTGACCAATTGCTTGATACGACCGAATGCCTCAGCGGCATCCATGTCCGGCACGGACACCCGCACGATGTCCACACCGGCAGCTTCCAGGCGATTGATCTGGGCAACGGTTGCGGCCACATCATTGGTGTCGCTGTTGGTCATGCTCTGCACCGCGATGGGAGCATCGCCGCCCACCGGCACCGAGCCGACCCAGATCTTGCGCGATACGCGACGTTTGATTGGAGATTCGCCGTGCATGACTATTGTCCCAACTTGAGGCGAGCGGTCTCGCCACTGGTGAACGGCGCCACGTCCACAGGCTGGCCGTTATAGGCCACTTGTGCGCCTCGGGCGTAGCCCAGACGCAGCGTCAAAGGAGGCTTGCCGCCCTGGTCCAGCGTATCGCCCTTGCGCTTGAGACCGCTAAACAGCACTTTGCCATTGCCATCGGTGAGCTGCGTCCAGCAATCAGCGATGAAAGTGATCTGTACGCGCCCGTCACCGGCAATCAACGCAGGCGTGGTGGGCGGCGAAATCGCCGGGGTGGCCGGAGCAGCCGGGGCGGTGGTCGCTGGAGCCTGTGCGGGCACGGCAGGCACATGGGCTTGAGCGGCAGGCGCAGCCGGTGTTGCGGGGGCCGCAGGCGCGGTCGCAGCCGGCGCGGTTTCCGATGCGAGCGGCTGCTCAGTGGCCAGTGGCGCCTCAGGTGTGGTCTGCCCCTCGACAACGGCCTGGTCTTCCGGCTCATCCAACGGATGAATCTGGGTGGTGCCATCGGCGCTTTCGACTTCGACATGCTCCATGGCGTTACTGGTCATGTCCTTGGTGCGCTGGGAGGTCTGGTCTTGCCACCAGACAAAACCGCCGCCAATCACGGCGATCAGCAGCAAAAGGCTGACAATTCGCAAAATAGTGTGAGAAACGCGTACCGGCTCTTCAATACGTCCCAGCCCATGCACGCTGCTGCCTTGGGAGTCGGTGCCGGTGTACTGGTCGAACTCCTGAACCAATACGGCCTGGTCGATACCCAGCAATTTGGCATAAGCGCGGATATAGCCACGGGCGAAGGTATGCCCAGGTAACTTGTCGAACGCGCCTGCTTCAAGGTTAGCCAGGGACGTAGTGGTCAAATTGAGCTTGAGGGCCACTTCCGCCAGCGACCAACCATTGCTTTCGCGGGCTTGACGCAAGGTCTCGCCTGGGTTTACGCGATTAGCTGCTACAACTTCCGGGTGCGCCGCTTTCATCATTGCTCCGACAGGTATTGCTGATATTCCGGGGTACCGGGATAGAGTCGTTCGAGTTGCTGGCCAAACCGTGCGGCCGTGTCGCGTTCTTCATGAACCGTCGCCAGGCGCACGCCGAGCAATAGACTACGTGCATTTTGCCCGCTGAGCAGGCTAAAACGTTCGTAATAGTCGCGGGCCGGCACATAATGCCTGTCTTCATAAGACAACTCAGCCATTTCGAGCAAGGCACGCGGCTGGCGAGCGTTCAAATGCAGAGCCTTTTCCAGATGCCGGCGGGCGTCTTCACGCTGGCCGAGGCGCACCGCATTAACCCCGAGATTTTCGAATACCCGCGAGCGCTCAGGGTAGAGGGTATCAACGCTTGCTCGTTGGAAATAATCGGCGGCCTGGTCATATCGTTTCTGCGCGAACAGGAAGCTACCGTAGTTGTTCAGCAACCGTGGGTCGTCAGGACGGGCAGCCAGGGCCTTCTTGAAATAACCGTCAGCCAGTTCCGGCTCGGCCTGGGCTTGAAAGACCAGCGCCAACGCTGCGTTAGCATCGGCATCATCGCCGTCCAGCTCAAGGGCCTTTTTCAACGGTACCTTGGCCTGTTCGCTCATGCCCTGCTGCAAATAGCCCAACCCTAACTGAACATAAGCGACTCGCGCTTCGTCACGGCCCTTGCCGGTTTGCAAAGGGTGCTCATGGCCCGATGAAACACACCCGGCAAGACCGGTAATCAGCAGAAGCAGCGCAAGGCGCAAGGGCATAGAGATCCTCTCTCAGGTTCGATTCACAGCGCTTTGCGGCATATCGTCGGCGGCGCTCAGTTCGCGCACCGCAATATAACGTTCGCTGCGACGGGTGCGATCCAGCACCTGTCCTACCAATTGGCCACAGGCGGCGTCGATGTCTTCACCACGGGTGGTGCGTACGGTGACATTGAAGCCGGCCTGGTGCAGTAGATCCTGGAAACGACGAATGGCGTTGTTGCTCGGCCGCTCGTAGCCAGAATGGGGAAACGGGTTAAACGGAATCAGGTTGATCTTGCATGGGATGTTCTTGAGCAACTCGATCATCTCGACCGCGTGTTCGACCTTGTCGTTGATGTCTTTGAGCAAGGTGTACTCGATGGTCAGCACGCGCTTTTCGCCCAGGGACGACATGTAGCGCTGGCAAGATTCGAGCAGCATCTTAAGCGGATACTTCTTGTTGATCGGCACCAATTGGTTACGCAATGCGTCATTGGGTGCGTGCAGCGACAACGCCAGGGAGACGTCGATGTGCTTGGACAGCTCATCGATCATCGGCACCACGCCGGAGGTCGAGAGGGTCACACGGCGCTTGGAGATGCCGTAGCCCAGGTCGTCCATCATCAGGTGCATGGCCGAAACGACGTTGTCGAAGTTCAGCAGCGGCTCACCCATGCCCATCATCACCACGTTGGTGATGGCACGGTCGACGGTTGCCGGGACGCTGCCAAAGGATTTGTTGGCAATCCACACCTGGCCGATGACTTCGGCGGCCGTGAGGTTGCTATTGAAGCCTTGCTTGCCGGTGGAGCAGAAACTGCAATCCAGGGCACAGCCTGCCTGGGACGAAACGCACAATGTGCCGCGCTTGCCCTGGGGAATGTAAACGGTCTCGACGCAGCTGCCGGACGCCACACGCACCACCCACTTACGGGTGCCGTCGCTGGAAATGTCCTCGCTGACCACTTCGGGACCACGGACCTCAGCAATGGCCTTGAGCTTGTCGCGCAAGGCTTTGCTGACGTTCGTCATGGCGTCGAAATCGTCGACGCCAAAGTGGTGAATCCACTTCATTACCTGACCGGCACGGAAACGCTTCTCCCCGATTGAGTCGAAGAATTTTTCCATTTCCTGTTGAGTCAGACCCAGCAGGTTGGTTTTTACAGTCGATGTAGTCATGGATTCACCTTCACTCTTAAGCCGATGCTTAGCGAGTGGTTACTTCAGTAGCTGCGAAGAAGTACGAGATTTCGCGAGCGGCAGCGGCTTCGGAGTCCGAACCGTGTACAGCGTTGGCGTCGATGGATTCAGCGAAATCGGCACGGATGGTGCCGGCAGCGGCTTCTTTAGGGTTGGTAGCGCCCATCAGCTCACGGTTCAGAGCGATAGCGTTTTCGCCTTCCAGCACCTGAACGACAACAGGACCGGAGATCATGAAAGCAACCAGGTCACCGAAGAAACCACGCTCTTTGTGCTCAGCGTAAAAGCCTTCAGCTTCAGCTTTGGACAGTTGCTTGAGTTTCGAAGCTACCACCTTCAGGCCGGCTTTTTCGAAACGAGTGGTGATCTCGCCGATGACGTTTTTTGCAACAGCGTCAGGCTTGATGATGGAGAAAGTACGTTGAACAGCCATGGTGTAACTCCAGAAACGGTAATTTACGAAAAATTAAACCCGCGAATTATACGCGGGTTATTGGGTATTGCCTAACTGCGTAAAAAGGCGGTTCAGTCTGCTTCTTCGATCCACAGGCCTTGAATCGCCTCCAGAACCTTTTCGCCGCCCCGGTCCGGGACGTCGTCAAAGTCAGGCAGCTCCAATACCAAATTACGCAACTTGACGAAGTTGACCGTTAGAGGATTGACCTCAGGGTGAGCTTCAGCAAGTTGTATAGCGATTTCTTGTACATCAACCCATTTCAGGCTCATGACATTTCCTTGAATCAATGCGGCGCTTCGGCCGCATGGTTGAGCGAATATTTCGGGATTTCCACAGTGAGATCTTCAGTTCCCACTTTCGCCTGACAACTCAGGCGCGATGTCGGCTCAAGGCCCCACGCCCTGTCAAGAAAGTCTTCTTCCAGATCGTCGGCCTCGTTGAGGCTATCAAAACCTTTACGAATGATGCAGTGGCAGGTGGTACAGGCGTTCACGCCACCACAGGCACTTTCGATCTCGATATGGTGGTCATGGGCAACTTCAAGAAGGGACTTGCCGGTCTCAGCCTGCACGACCATGCCATCCGGGCAATGCTCGGCGTGCGGTAGAAAAGTGACCTGCGGCATCAGTTATTCCTCAATTTCATTCAGGTTGCGGCCCGCCAGCGCGGCTTTAACCGTCTGATCCATACGGCGGGCGGCAAAGGCATCGGTGACTTGCGACAGGCGCTTGGTCTGCTGTTCGATGGCATAACCATCGTTACCTTTCATCAGTTCGGCCAATTCCTGCATCTGCAAGTCAATGACCATGCGTTCTTCAGCGTCCAGCAGGCGCTCGCCATCGACATCCAGGGCGCCCTGCACCGCCTCAAGCAGACGCTGGGCGTCCACTTGCTGTTCGCGTAGCACCCGGGCGACCTTGTCGTCACTGGCGTGCTGGAACGAATCCTTGAGCATTTTGGCGATTTCGCCGTCGGTCAGGCCGTAGGACGGCTTGACCTGGATGCTGGCTTCAACACCCGAGCCCAGTTCGCGCGCGGCCACATTGAGCAATCCATCGGCGTCGACCTGGAACGTCACGCGAATCTTCGCCGCACCGGCAACCATCGCCGGAATGCCGCGCAGTTCGAAGCGCGCCAGGGAGCGGCAGTCACTGATCAGCTCGCGCTCGCCTTGCAGCACATGAATCATCATGGCCGTTTGGCCGTCTTTGTACGTGGTGAAATCTTGGGCACGGGCAACGGGGATGGTGGTGTTACGTGGAATCACCTTCTCCATCAGGCCGCCCATGGTTTCCAGACCCAGCGACAACGGAATCACGTCGAGTAACAGCAATTCGCCGCCATCGCGCTTGTTACCGGCCAAAGTATCGGCCTGGATGGCTGCACCGATGGCAACTACCTGATCCGGGTCGATTTCAGTCAACGGCTGACGACCAAACGCCTCAGCCACGGCCTCTCGCACGCGCGGCACACGGGTGGAGCCACCGACCATCACCACAGCCCCTACTTCTTCCAGCTCGATACCGGAGTCGCGCACGGCACGGCGGCATGCCTTGAGGCTGCGGGCAACCATCGGCTCGATCAGCGCATCGAAGGTCTCGCGAGTCAGTTGAGCCGACCAGTCGCCGTAGGAAACTTCAACGGACGCGGCGTCAGTCAACGCCTCTTTCGCCGCACAGGCAGTTTGTAGCAGGTTGCGCTGCGCGCCCGGATCGAGATCGGCGGACAAGCCCGCGCCGCTGATGATCCAACCCGCGATAGCGTGATCGAAGTCATCACCGCCCAGGGCACTATCGCCGCCGGTGGCCAGCACTTCGAACACACCGCC
Organism: Pseudomonas sp. efr-133-TYG-23; assembly: GCF_030209215.1. Classification (NCBI taxonomy): domain Bacteria; kingdom Pseudomonadati; phylum Pseudomonadota; class Gammaproteobacteria; order Pseudomonadales; family Pseudomonadaceae; genus Pseudomonas; species Pseudomonas sp. efr-133-TYG-23. Next base: position 254,191 of record NZ_JARVSL010000013.1, read on the forward strand.
GGTCAGGCGCAGGATGGAGATATCAAAGGTGCCGCCACCCAGGTCATAAATGGCAACCAGGCCTTCGGCGTGCTGGTCCAGGCCATAGGCTACTGCGGCCGCAGTCGGCTCATTGAGCAAACGCAGCACATTCAGACCAGCGAGCTTCGCCGCGTCCTTGGTGGCTTGGCGCTGTGCGTCATCGAAGTACGCGGGCACGGTAATCACCGCGCCAACCAGCTCGCCACCCAGGGTGGTTTCCGCGCGCAAGCGCAGCACCTTGAGAATTTCCGCCGACACTTCCACCGGGCTTTTTGGGCCCTGGACGGTGTCGATAAACGGCATATGGGACTCGCCGCCAACAAAGCGATACGGCAGTTGATCGCCCAATTGCTTGACGTCGGATAGCCCACGGCCCATCAGGCGTTTAACAGACAGCACCGTGTTGAGCGGGTCGGCCGAGGCCGCGAGCCTGGCTGATTCGCCTACTTCGACGCTGTCAGCGTGGTAACGCACGGCGGACGGCAGGATCACCTGGCCATCGGCATCGGGCAATGGCTCAGCCAGGCCGCTGCGCAAGGCAGCGACCAGGGAATTGGTGGTGCCCAGGTCAATCCCCACCGCCAGGCGTCGCTGGTGCGGTTGTGGGCTTTGGCCGGGTTCGGCGATCTGCAGTAGAGCCATGGTAATCAGGTCTTATCTGTCTATCAGGCGTGCAACGGGGCAGCACTGGGTTAATCGTCGAGGCGCTCTTCTAGCTGGCGCACTTCGTAGGAGAGCTTGTCGAGAAACTGCATGCGCCGCATCAGGCGTTCGGCCTGTTCGCGTTGCGCTGCATCATCCCAACAGGCTGCGAAGCTTTCGTTGAGCTCATCCTGGGCCGTTTTCAGGCGTCGCTTGAAGACCGCGACGCCCGCCAGATCGGCGTCGTCCTGCAAGTCTTCCAGCTCCTCGCGCCACTGCATCTGCTGCATCAGGAAGTCGGGGTCATGCACGGTGACTTCCAACGGCAACTCGCCCCCGTTCATCGCGAGCAGGTAGCGTGCGCGTTTCGGCGGACTCTTGAGGGTCTGATAGGCTTCGTTGAGGCTGGCCGATTGCTCCAGCGCCAGGCGCTGCTCACGCTCGGAAGCGTCGGCAAAGCGGTCCGGATGCACCCCACGCGCCAACTCTCGGTAGCGCGTGGCAAGCTGCTCAAGATCGAGCCGAAAGCTCGGCTGCAAATCGAATAAAGCGAAATGACAAGGAGTGCCCACGAATAGCCTCAGATGTTGAAGCTTTCGCCGCAGCCACATTCACCGCGAACGTTGGGGTTGTTGAACTTGAAGCCTTCGTTCAACCCTTCCTTGACGAAATCGAGTTCGGTGCCGTCCAGGTAGGTCAGGCTTTTCGGATCGATGATCACTTTCTCGCCGTGACTCTCGAACACCTTATCTTCCGCCACTACCTCGTCGACAAACTCCAGCACGTAGGCAAGGCCGGAACAGCCTGTGGTGCGAACACCCAGACGAATCCCCTCACCTTTACCGCGCCCATCCAGGGAGCGTCGCACGTGCCGCGCAGCCGCTTCTGTCATGCTGATAGCCATCGTTGACTCCTTACTCGTCGCCAAATGCTTAGATCAAGCCTTTCTTCTGCTTGTAGTCGCGAACGGCGGCCTTGATGGCGTCTTCAGCGAGTACGGAGCAGTGGATTTTCACGGGCGGCAGGGCCAGCTCTTCAGCCAGCTGGGTGTTGCTGATGGTGACAGCTTCATCCAGGGTCTTGCCTTTCATCCATTCGGTCGCCAGGGAGCTGGAGGCGATGGCCGAACCGCAACCGTAGGTCTTGAACTTAGCGTCTTCAATCACGCCAGCGTCGTTGACCTTGATCTGCAGGCGCATCACATCGCCGCACGCGGGAGCGCCGACCATGCCGGTGCCGACATCCGGGTCTTGCGCGTCCATCTTGCCGACGTTGCGCGGGTTTTCGTAATGGTCGATGACCTTTTCACTGTAAGCCATGGTACTGAATCCTCACTCATCAGGGCCGCTCTGGAACCCTGCAGAAACGCCTGCGTTTTCCGCCACGTTCCTACAGAGCTGGGGTGGCGGCTTCTATAGTTAGTGTGCCGCCCACTCGATTTTGGAAATGTCGACACCGTCTTTGTACATGTCCCACAGCGGCGACAGGGTACGCAGTTTGTTGACCGCTTCGCAGACTTTCTGCGCGGCGTAATCGACTTCTTCTTCGGTGGTGAAACGGCCAAACGTAAAGCGGATCGAGCTGTGCGCCAGTTCATCGTTGCGGCCCAGGGCACGCAACACGTAGGACGGCTCAAGGGAAGCCGAGGTGCAGGCCGAACCGGAGGAAACCGCCAGATCCTTGAGCGCCATGATCAGCGACTCGCCTTCGACGTAGTTGAAGCTCAAATTCAGGTTATGCGGTACGCGGGCGGTCATGCTGCCGTTGATGTACAGCTCTTCAAGGTTCTCGACCTGTTTGAAGAAGCGATCGCTCAACGCCTTGATGCGCACGTTTTCGGCAGCCATGTCTTCCTTGGCTACACGGAATGCCTCACCCATGCCGACGATCTGGTGGGTCGCCAGGGTGCCCGAACGCATACCGCGCTCGTGACCGCCGCCGTGCATGGTGGCTTCGATGCGCACACGCGGCTTGCGGCTCACGTACAGCGCGCCAATGCCTTTGGGGCCGTAAGTCTTGTGCGCAGAGAACGACATCAGATCGACTTTCAGCTTCGACAGATCGATATCGACCTTGCCAGTGGACTGCGCCGCATCGACGTGCAGCAACACACCCTTGGAGCGGGTCAGCTCGCCGATCGCGGCGATGTCATTGATGGTGCCGATTTCGTTGTTAACGTGGATCACGGAAACCAGGATGGTGTCTTCACGCAGCGCGGCTTCGATCATGGCCGGAGTGACGATGCCGTCGGTGGTCGGCTCCAGATAAGTCACCTCGAAACCTTCACGCTCCAATTGGCGCATGGTGTCGAGGACAGCCTTGTGCTCAATCTTGGTGGTGATCAGGTGCTTGCCCTTGGTCGCGTAGAAATGCGCGGCACCCTTGATAGCCAGGTTGTCGGACTCGGTGGCACCGGAGGTCCAGACAATTTCACGCGGATCGGCACCGACCAGATCAGCAACCTGGCGACGAGCATTCTCAACCGCTTCCTCGGCTTTCCAGCCGAAAACGTGGGAACGGGAGGCCGGGTTGCCGAAGTTTCCGTCAACCAGCAGGCATTCGCTCATCTTTTGCGCGACACGCGGATCAACCGGGGTGGTCGCTGAGTAATCAAGGTAAATCGGCAATTTCATGGACTTTCTCCTAAATCAGGCTGGCTGGCGTGCCGTTAGCTCTGCGGCTGTCACTCGACGGCGGACGCTTCAATCTTGTCCAGACGCGGCGCCTTGGTGTTGCAACGGCGCTGGTCCTGACGCTGGGCTACTTCTTGCACCTCACGGCGAGTCACAAGATCAGCCAAGCTGATACCACTCAAAAACTCATGGATCTGCAGGCTCAAATCACACCACAAGTGATGTGTAAGGCAGGTATCGCCGGCATGGCAGTCACCCAACCCCTGGCATTTTGTGGCATCGACCGATTCGTTGACCGCATCGATCACCTGGGCTACCTGAATGCCCTGCATGTCGCGGGACAATTGATAGCCACCACCCGGCCCACGCACACTGGAGACCAGATTACTGCGGCGCAATTTGGCGAACAGTTGCTCAAGGTAGGACAGGGAAATGCCTTGACGCTCGGAAATATCGGCCAGGGACACCGGCCCAGTTTGCGCGTGCAAGGCCAAGTCGAGCATGGCAGTCACCGCGTATCGGCCTTTTGTAGTCAGTCTCATGGACAAGTACCAAGGTGTTTCAGAATGGGAGCAAGTATGCGATTCCCGAGTATTTAAGTCAACTATAAGACCTAGCACTTTAGTCAGGATTACCCGTAAAAAGGGCGCGCGAATCATAGCAGGATGGGGTTGGATCGAACAGCGAGAACAGGACCGACCAGGAATTCCGAGACCAATGGAGCCAAAAATCTGGGAGGGCTCGCCCCTCCCATGGGGTTTGGTGGCTTCAGCCGGCCTTCGTGACAGCTTCGTCCTTGATTTCGGCGAAGTCCTCTTCACGCAGCTCAGGCAGATCTTTCGCACAGTAAGTGCTACCCAGCTCCTTCAGTGCACCGCACATACCATCCAACTTTCCATCTACCGCTTGCAGATGGTCGAGCAACTGCCCGATGGCGCGAGCCACGGGGTCGGGCATGTCTTCGCTGACGCCATAGGCATCGAAACCGATTTTCTCGGCCATGGCCTTGCGCTTGGCCTCTTGCTCATCGCCGACTTCCGGCTTGACGATGATGCGCCCCGGAATGCCCACCACCGTGGCGCCAGGCGGAACCGCCTTGGTCACCACAGCATTGGAGCCCACCTTGGCACCAGCGCCGACCGTGAACGGACCAAGCACCTTGGCGCCCGCCCCGACCACCACACCATCGCCCAGCGTAGGGTGGCGCTTACCTTTATTCCAACTGGTACCGCCCAGGGTCACGCCTTGATAAAGCGTTACGTCGTCGCCGATCTCAGCGGTTTCACCAATAACGATGCCCATGCCGTGATCAATAAAGAAGCGCCGCCCCACCTTGGCACCCGGATGAATCTCAATCCCAGTCAGCCAGCGACCGAAATTCGACACCAGCCGCGCCAGCCATTTCCAGCCCATATTCCACAGTGCACCGGACAGACGATGGATCCAGATCGCGTGCATGCCCGGGTAGCAGGTCAGCACTTCAAAGGCGTTGCGCGCCGCCGGGTCACGGTGAAAAACACTCTGGATATCTTCTCGCAAACGCTCGAACATTTTTAATCCTTCCGTTTAAGGAGTTCGCCACGGGCCGCTTTCTGGGTTTCCGTGAGGATGCCACGCAATATATTCATTTCCGCCCGGCTGACCGAGCTGCGCCCGTACAGGCGGCGCAGGCGCGCCATCAAGTGCCGCGGTTTTTCAGGATCGAGGAATTCGATGGCCACCAGAGTATGTTCCAGATGCTCATAGAATCGCTCCAGCTCGTCCATGGTGGCCAACTCACCACTTTTAGTGGACGCCACTTCATCCTTCTCGACCTTGCTCGGCTGCCCTTCGGCGGCCAGCCAGGCCATGCGCACTTCATAACTCAACACCTGCACCGCCGCCCCCAGGTTCAGCGAACTGAACTCGGGATCTGACGGAATGTGCACATGAAAGTGACATCGCTGTAGCTCCTCGTTGGTCAGGCCGGAGTCTTCACGACCAAATACCAAGGCGATCTCAGCGCCGCCGGCCGCTTCCTCCACCACCTTGGTCCCGCACTCTCGCGGGTCCAGCAATGGCCACGGGATACGACGGTCGCGGGCACTGGTGCCCAGCACCAGGTTGCAGCCGACCAAGGCATCTTCCAAAGTGGCGACGACCTGGGCCTTTTCAAGGATGTCATTGGCGCCCGACGCGCGCGCGTCAGCCTCGTGGTGCGGGAACACACGCGGCTCGACCAGCACCAGGCGCGTCAGCCCCATGTTTTTCATGGCTCGCGCCACCCCACCGATATTGCCGGGATGACTGGTATTGACCAAGACGACACGAATGTTTTGCAGCAAGGGAGGCGCTCTCGGACACAGGAAAGGGGAGCAAATCTTACAGAACAGCCTAAGGTTATGCCATGAAAGCGAACGTCGTCCTTCACCTGAAGAAAGTTTCTGCTAGAATGCCCGGCTTTCTTTAACAACCTTAGGTGACACATCCATGCAGCCCATGCTGAATATCGCGCTGCGCGCCGCCCGCAGCGCCAGTGAATTGATCTTCCGCTCCATCGAGCGCCTGGATACCATCAAGGTCGACGAAAAAGACGCCAAGGATTATGTATCCGAGGTGGATCGCGCCGCCGAACAGAAAATCATCGACGCACTGCGCAAGGCCTACCCTACCCACGGCATACTCGGCGAAGAAACCGGTTTGCACAAAGGCAGCGGCGAAGGCGAAGACTACCTGTGGATCATCGACCCACTGGATGGCACCACCAACTTCCTGCGCGGTATCCCGCACTTTGCCGTGAGCATTGCCTGCAAATACCGTGGCCGTTTGGAACATGCGGTTGTACTCGACCCGGTTCGCCAGGAAGAATTCACCGCCAGCCGTGGCCGTGGCGCCCAGCTCAATGGCCGTCGCCTGCGCGTCAGCGGTCGCACCAGCCTGGACGGCGCTCTCCTGGGCACTGGCTTCCCATTCCGCGACGACCAGATGGATAACCTGGAAAACTACCTGGGCATGTTCCGCGCCCTGGTTGGCCAGACCGCCGGCATCCGCCGCGCCGGCGCCGCCAGCCTGGACCTGGCCTACGTTGCCGCCGGTCGTTTTGACGCTTTCTGGGAGTCGGGCCTGTCCGAGTGGGACATGGCCGCAGGCGCACTGCTGATTCAAGAAGCAGGCGGCCTGGTGAGCGACTTCACCGGCGGTCACGACTTCCTGGAAAAAGGCCATGTCGTTGCCGGTAACACCAAATGCTTCAAGGCAGTTCTGACGGCGATCCAGCCGCACCTGCCGGCCTCGCTGAAGCGTTAAGCGAGCGAGCACAAAAAAAGCACCCCTGGGGTGCTTTTTTTGTGCCTGTGCATTCCTGGTATTACTGTTGATTCTGACCCAGGATGAGACGACCTTCTTTATCGACCGGAATCTGGCCGCCTGGATCACGATCCATGCGCACCGAACCTTCCTTGCCATCCAAAGTGTACCGCACGTCATAGCCGACAACCTTGTCGCTGATGTCGTTGACGGTGTTACAACGGGTTTGCGTGGTGGTGTAGGTATCGCGGTTCTGCATACCTTCCTGCACCTTGTTGCCGGCATAACCACCACCGACCGCACCGGCCACGGTGGCCAGTTTCTTACCGTTGCCGCCGCCGATCTGGTTGCCCAGCAGGCCACCTGCGAGGGCGCCGACGACGGTACCGGCGATTTGATGCTGATCCTGCACCGGACGCTGCCGGGTCACGGTGACGTCCTTGCAGACCTCACGCGGGGTTTTGATCTGGGTCTTGACCGGCTGCACCGCCAGTACTTGCGCATACTCAGGGCCGCTTTTTACCAGGCTGTAGGTGGCGACAGCACCCCCGGCAGTTACACCGACAGCACCCAATACCGCACCAACCAGTAACGACTTGTTCACGTTGAACCTCCTGACCATCACAAACGGACCGAAAGGTCCGCGCTATACCCAGCCTTGGAGCAAAAAAAAAGGCACGAGTTCAATACTCGTGCCTTCTTTGTAACAACGATCAACTAGCGCCCATCAAGGACGATCGTCGACTTCCTTGTCGGTGATGGCCGGAGGAATCAGGTCTTCGCTGTTGAGGTTCAGCCAGATCAACACCACGTTGGCGATGTAGATCGACGAGTAGGTGCCCGCCAGAACGCCGATGAACAGCGCCAGGGAGAAGCCCCACAGGTTGTCGCCGCCGAAGATCATCAACGCCGCGATCGCCAGCAAGGTGGAGATCGACGTGGCCATGGTCCGCAGCAGGGTCTGGGTGGTGGAGATATTGATGTTCTCGATCAACGTCGCCTTGCGCAGTACACGGAAGTTCTCGCGGACCCGGTCGAATACCACGATGGTGTCGTTGAGCGAATAACCAATGATCGCCAGCACCGCCGCCAGCACCGTCAGGTCGAACGTGACCTGGAAGTAAGCCAGGATGCCTACGGTTACGATCACGTCATGGATCAGCGACACAATGGCGCCGACGCCGAATTTCCACTGAAAGCGGAACGCCAGGTAGATCATGATGCCGACCAGCGCCATCAGCATGCCGAGGCCGCCCTGGTCGCGCAGCTCTTCACCCACTTGCGGGCCCACGAACTCGACGCGCTTGACCGACGCCGGGTTATCGCCGCCGACCTTCTGCAAAGCCTCGGCCACCTGGTGACCCAGTTGCGGGTCTTCGCCAGGCATACGCACCAGCAGATCGGTGGTAGCGCCGAAGTTCTGCACCACGGCTTCGTGATAACCGGCCTTGACCAGTTCGTTGCGCACCAGGGTGACGTCGGCCGGCTTCTCGTAGGTCAGCTCGATGAGCGTACCGCCGGTGAAGTCCAGCCCGTAGTTCAGGCCCTTATGGAACCAGCTGAACAATGCCAGAACGGTAAGGAGCACTGTGGCGCCGAACGCAATGTTGCGAACGCCCATGAAGTTGATTGTACGTAACATGGCAGCCCCTTAAATCCACAACTTCTTGAAGTCACGTCCGCCAAAGATCAGGTTGACCATTGCGCGGGTCACCATGATGGCCGTGAACATCGAGGTAAAGATACCGAGGGACATGGTCACCGCAAAACCTTTGACCGGGCCGGTGCCCATGGCAAAGAGAATCCCGCCGACCAGCAATGTGGTCAGGTTGGAGTCGAGAATCGCGGTAAATGCCCGGCCGAAGCCTTCGTTGATTGCGCGCTGCACCGTCATGCCAGCGGCGATCTCTTCACGAATTCGCGAGAAGATCAGCACGTTGGCATCCACCGCCATACCCATGGTGAGTACGATACCGGCGATACCCGGCAGGGTCAGCGTTGCCCCCAGCAGCGACATCAAAGCCAGCAGCATCACCATGTTGCCCGCCAGGGCCACAGTGGCGATGACACCGAAGAAGCGGTAGATGGCGATGATGAACAGCGATACGAAAAGCATGCCCCACAAGGCTGCATCGATACCCTTGGTGATGTTGTCCGCACCCAGGCTCGGGCCAATGGTACGTTCTTCGGCGAAGTACATCGGCGCGGCCAGGCCACCGGCGCGCAGCAGCAGCGCCAGTTCGGACGATTCACCCTGGCCGTTCAGGCCGGTGATGCGGAATTGAGCACCCAGCGGCGACTGAATGGTCGCCAGACTGATGATCTTCTTCTCTTCCTTGAACGACTGCACCGGCACGTCTTTCTCGACGCCGTTGACCATTTGCTTGGTGTAGGTAGTGATTGGGCGTTGCTCGATGAAGATCACCGCCATACTGCGACCGACGTTGCTGCGCGTAGCGCGACTCATCAGTTCGCCGCCATGGCCATCCAGGCGGATATTCACTTCAGGAGTGCCGTGCTCGCCAAAACCGGCCTTGGCGTCGGTCACCTGATCACCGGTGATGATCAAGCCACGCTCGATCAGCGCCGGAGGACGGTTGCCTTCGCGGAACTCGAACTCTTCGGCAGTAGCACGGGTAGCGCCCGGCTCAGCCGCCAAACGGAATTCCAGGTTGGCGGTCTTGCCCAGGATACGCTTGGCTTCAGCAGTGTCCTGCACACCCGGCAGCTCAACCACGATACGGTTGGCGCCCTGGCGCTGCACGATCGGCTCGGCCACACCCAGTTCGTTGACGCGGTTACGCACCGTGGTCAAGTTCTGCTTGATGGAGTATTCGCGGATTTCCGCGATCTTGGCCGGGCTCATCGCCAGACGCAGTACAGGTTGACCATTCAGGTCGGCCGGTACGATGTCGAAATCGTTGAAGTTCTTACGGATCAGCGCACGGGCCTGTTCGCGGGACGCTTCGTCAGAGAAGCCCAGCTGGATGGCACCGTTGAGCTGCGGCAGGCTGCGATAACGCAGCTTTTCTTTACGCAGCAGGCTCTTCACGTCGCCTTCGTAGACCTTGAGGCGGGCGTCGAGGGCTTTGTCCATGTCGACTTCCAGCAGGAAGTGCACGCCACCGGACAAGTCCAGACCCAGCTTCATCGGGTGCGCGCCAATGCTGCGCAGCCATTGCGGGGTGGTTTGCGCCAGGTTCAAGGCGACCACATAGTCGTCACCCATGGCCTTGCGCACGACATCCTTGGCCGGCAATTGGTCTTCCTGCTTGGCCAGGCGCAACAAGCCGCCCTTCGCACCAGCCGCCAATGTTGCCGCCTTGACCTGGATACCCGCGTCGGTGAGCGCCTTGCTCGCGCGGTCCAGATCAGCCTGATTGACCTGCAGCGAAGTGCTGGCGCCAGTGATCTGGATCGCCGGGTCATCAGGATAGAGATTGGGAGCGGAATAAATAAAACCGATCGCCAGCACCGCCAGGATCAGTACGTATTTCCACAGAGGGTATTTGTTCAGCATCACGCCGCCCGCTTATAACGCGGGGCGCCTTGCGCGCCCCGTCGATTGGTAAAGGTTGTTACTTAGATCGCTTTGAGCGTGCCTTTAGGCAGCGTGGCGGCGATGGCGCCCTTCTGGAACTTCATTTCAACGGTGTCGGAGACTTCCAGCACCACGAAAGCATCGGAAACCTTGGTGATCTTGCCGGCGATACCGCCAGTGGTGACCACTTCGTCGCCTTTCTGCAGGCTGCTGAGCAGGTTCTTCTGCTCTTTGGCGCGCTTGGCCTGTGGACGCCAGATCATCAGGTAGAAGATGACCAGGAAGCCGACCAGGAAAATCCACTCGAAACCACCGCCCATAGGGCCCGCAGCGGCAGGCGCAGCGGCGTCGGCCATGGCGTTAGAGATAAAAAAGCTCATTTAGCACTCCAGTTGCAAATAGTGAATCTTAGGGTCGGGAAACTCAGTCCAAGGGCGGCACAGGGAGCCCGCGCTTGGCATAGAAGGCATCGACGAAGGCGGCCAATGTACCCTGTTGAATAGCCTCGCGCAAACCAGCCATCAGGACTTGGTAATGACGCAAATTGTGGATGGTATTCAACATGCTACCCAGCATTTCTCCGCACTTGTCCAGATGGTGCAGATAAGCACGGGAGAAGTTCTGGCAGGTGTAGCAATCACAGGTGGGATCCAGCGGCGAATCATCATGGCGATGGAACGCGTTACGGATCTTCAGCACGCCTGTATCGATGAACAGATGCCCATTGCGGGCATTACGGGTTGGCATCACGCAATCGAACATGTCCACACCGCGGCGCACACCCTCTACGAGATCTTCCGGTTTGCCAACGCCCATAAGGTAACGAGGTTTGTCAGCCGGCATCAGGCCCGGCAGATAATCCAGCACCTTGATCATCTCGTGCTTGGGCTCGCCCACCGACAGACCGCCGATGGCCAGGCCGTCGAAGCCGATCTTGTCGAGGCCTTCCAGCGAGCGCTTGCGCAGGCTTTCATGCATGCCGCCCTGGACGATACCGAACAACGCCGCAGTGTTATCGCCATGGGCGTTTTTCGAACGCTGGGCCCAACGCAGCGACAACTCCATGGACACCCGCGCGACGTCTTCGTCGGCCGGGTACGGCGTGCACTCGTCGAAAATCATCACGATGTCCGAACCCAGGTCACGCTGCACCTGCATCGATTCTTCCGGGCCCATGAACACTTTGGAACCATCCACCGGCGAGGCGAAGGTCACGCCCTCCTCCTTGATCTTGCGCATGGCGCCCAGGCTGAACACCTGGAAACCACCGGAGTCGGTGAGGATCGGGCCCTGCCACTTCATGAAGTCATGCAGGTCGCCATGCTTCTTGATCACTTCCGTGCCCGGGCGCAGCCACAGGTGGAAGGTGTTGCCGAGGATAATCTCGGCGCCGGTGGCGACGATATCGCGCGGCAGCATGCCCTTGACGGTGCCGTAGGTGCCGACAGGCATGAACGCCGGGGTCTCCACGGTGCCGCGCGGGAACGTCAGGCGACCGCGACGGGCCTTACCGTCGGTGGCCAGCAATTCAAACGACATACGACTCATAGTTGTTCCTCTGGGCCGCGCGGCGCCGGGTTACGGGTGATGAACATCGCATCACCGTAGCTGAAAAAACGGTATCCATTTTCGATGGCGGCTTGATAAGCGGCCATGGTCTCGGGATAACCGGCAAATGCCGACACCAGCATCAACAGCGTGGATTCCGGCAAATGGAAGTTGGTGACCAGGCAATCGACCACGTGGAACGGTCGGCCTGGGTAAATGAAGATATCGGTGTCGCCGCTAAACGGCTTGAGCACGCCGTCGCGCGCCGCGCTTTCCAGGGAGCGCACGCTAGTGGTACCCACCGCAATCACCCGCCCGCCGCGCGACTTGCACGCGTTGACCGCGTCCACCACATCCTGAGTAACCTCCAGCCATTCGCTGTGCATATGGTGGTCTTCGATGTTCTCCACACGCACCGGCTGAAACGTGCCGGCCCCCACGTGCAGGGTCACATAGGCGGTCTCGACGCCTTTGGCGGCAATCGCCTCCAGCAGCGGCTGGTCGAAATGCAGCCCGGCCGTAGGCGCGGCCACCGCACCCAGGCGCTGGGAATACACGGTCTGATAGCGTTCGCGGTCAGCGTCTTCATCCGGGCGGTCGATATAAGGAGGCAACGGCATATGGCCGACGCGCTCCAGCAACGGCAGGACTTCTTCGGCGAACTTCAGCTCGAACAGCGCATCATGACGCGCCACCATCTCGGCTTCGCCACCGCCATCGATAAGAAGGCTCGATCCCGGTTTCGGCGATTTGCTGGAGCGCACATGGGCCAGCACGCGATGGCTGTCCAGCACCCGCTCCACCAGAATTTCCAGCTTGCCGCCGGAGGCTTTCTGGCCAAACAGCCGCGCCGGAATCACCCGGGTATTGTTGAACACCATCAGATCGCCTGGGCGTAAATGCTCAAGCAAATCAGTGAATTGACGGTGTGCGAGGGCACCGCTTGGCCCGTCCAGGGTCAGCAGTCGACTGGCGTGACGCTCGGCCAAAGGGTGGCGAGCGATCAGCGAATCAGGGAGCTCAAAAGTAAAGTCAGCAACGCGCATGATGGGGTTCGTCTAGCAGGGCCGGGAAGTCTAGCGGAAATAGTCAAAATTGACCATGAAACGTGATTGACCAACGGTAATCACCTCTCTATACTTCGCCGCCATTGAGCCCTGATGGCGGAATTGGTAGACGCGGCGGATTCAAAATCCGTTTTCGAAAGGAGTGGGAGTTCGAGTCTCCCTCGGGGCACCATCTTAAAAAAAGACCTTGAAATTCAAGGTCTTTTTTTTCGCCTGTCGAAAAGTGGGCACTCTGCTGATTTATTGCTCAGCGCCTCTTTCAGCTGAAACACAGTTCACTGTGGGAGCCAGGTTTGAAGCGGCATAGGGAAAAGTCGTAGTCGGCCCCCGATTACACACCCGGCCGCCCTGGCCGGGCGGCCGGTAACCTTACTTGAACAGCGCAATCACCACGCACACCAGTGTGATCGCCAGTGCCGGCCATTGCATGGGCAAGAAAAAGAAATGGTGGCGCACGCCATCTTCATGCACTTCCCTATTCAGCACAAAACCCAGCACCGTGTTGATGGCCGAGCCGATCCCCACGCCCATCAGCAGTTGCGTCAACGAGGTGTTGCCCGGCTTGACGCTGGGGTCGGGCCACAACACCATCAGCAACAAAATCATGGCCACCGGTGTGAACAGCGTCAGCCAGCCTGCGCCGCGATAGATCATCGTTTAATCCCTTTATGCACAATCAACGATTACGCGAGCGGTTCACGCCAGCTCGCGCGTTTGGGTTTGAGCCGTGAGCACTGTGTCCAGCGTATGCAGAAACAGGTCGTGGCTCAGGATGCCGGTGGCGATGGTCGACAGGACCGGTTGGCCGCTGTCGTCTTTGATCACCACTTTTTCGCTCCAGGCGTTGAGGTCGACGCTGCGCAATGACGACATCGGCACCTTACGGCCCTGGTATTCCAGGCACTGAGCGCTCACCAGGATGGGCGCCGTGGTGATTTTGAGGAAATTACCGCTCATGCGCTTGCCCCACACTTGGCCGGAGCTGATGCAATTGAACGTCACCGCCCCGCCCGACTCCAGCACACTGAGCACTTCCGGCATGCGCGCGCGGACGTGCAGTTCGCGCACCAATTGCTGGAATTTTTGAAAACCCTTAAGGCTTTCAATCACGCGATGAAACGGCTCGGCGGCCGTGCGACGGTAGGCCAGGTTGGTGATCAAGCCTGTCATCACCGTTTGCCCGGAGCTGAACAGATACAAGTCCTGGATCTCGATAAACGGGGTGTAATCGCGCTGGCCTTGGTTGATGCGTGCGATGCCATGCTCGTACACATCGTAAGCGGTACTGCGCAATTTCTTATGCCAAGCGTAAAGGCCGAATACACACAGCCCAAGAATGGCCAGAAAGCCACTGGTGAGATTGATCAGCGACTGCCCGCTGCTGAAGTTAATCGTCATGCCCCGGGACGTTGTGACACCGATAGGCCCTTCATTACCCGGCGGCAGGATCGTACCCAGATACAGCACAAATCCCGCGAGCGCCAACAGCGCAACGCCGAGTATCAGGCTGAAAATGAGAAAACCTTTGCCATGGCGAAAGCTCGCGATCAGATCGCCAGTGGCGGATGAATCAGGTGTGGAGGATGGCTGCATAAGTACTTGCGTCCCTGTAAGTGAGTCAAACGTGCCGATTCAACATCGCACCGGTCCATTGGCTGGCTGCGCGAGCTGTGCACGGCGGGTTGGAACATGGCTAATTAATATCGTTCCGCGGAGAGCTTGAGGTGCAAGCGTTTGAAGTCTTTTTTTTCAGCCGCAGAACAGTGATTATCGCGCTCCGCCCGCACACCGAGGAAGCCCTACCATGGAATTGACGCTGGAAGCTGTTGCGCTCTTCGCACTCAAACTGGTGCATGAAACCGACGGCGGCAGCCCGGTATTGCGCGACGACCCGGCGATGGCCGCGTATGAGCGTGAAGTGTTTGGATTGCTGGTGCGCCAAGGGGACTTACGCCTGATTCAACGTAAGCTCGATGAATGCGTGATGCAGGCGCTGCAGGCGTTGGGCGGAACGGAGACGGTGTTGGGGCGTGAGCTGGAGAGACTGGCCGCCGACACTCGAAAAGCCTCTACCCTGGAGGAACTCGATGCCCCGCTCGACGCACTCAAGCATTACCTCAAAGCTATCCAGTGACACCTTCCATTGAAGGAACGAGCCTGACCACGATGAGTGTCAACTTATGCGGCGTCACAGACCGACCACAAGGACCGTTACATGATCGACTTCAACAACAAAGGCTTCTTCAAACTCAAACAAAACAATGAATACGCCGAACGCGTCTCGGCCTTGCTGCTCGATGGCGAAGAAGTAGTGGACGCCTACAAGGCCATGCGCGACGGCGTGGTGTTCACCACCAAACGCATCATCGCGGTAAACGTGCAAGGCATCACCGGCAGCAAGAAGGACTTCACATCACTGCCGTACAAAAACATCGTGGCGTATTCGGTGGAAACGTCCGGGACCTTCGACCTGGATTCGGAGTTGGAGATTTACTTTTCATCCCTGGGCAAAGTGAAATTCGAGTTCACTGGGAAGACCTCGATTGTGGAAATCTCGCGGCTGATTTCCAAGCATCTGCTGACGTGATCAATCGGCCAGAAGTATCGCCTGGCGAAAGAGCGCTTACTTGGACGGGAACGTCTCAAGATACGCCAGGATATTTTCAATCTTCTCCTGATCGCTGATACCCCAGAAGATCATCCGCGTGCCGCTCACTACCTTCTTGGGGTCTTCGATGTACGCGGCGAGTTTTTCGCGGGTCCAGACCACGCCGGAGTTTTTCATCGCGTCGGAATACTGGTAGTCCTCGGTGGTGCCGGCGGGGCGGTCGATGATGCCGTTGAGTTGCGGGCCGAAACCGCCGCGCGCGCCTTCGCCGATGCTGTGGCAGCCGCCGCAGGTCTTGGTGAAGAGCTTACCGCCGGCTTCGGCATCGCCAGCGGCGAAGGCTGGGGCGGTGTTGAGAATCAGGGCGAGGGTCAGTAAGGCGTACTTCATGGGCGACTCCACATCGGCGGTTGCGGGAATTATGCCTGGCATCTCCATCCGGATCACCGCCGCCTGCAATGCCACGGGTGCAAACACGCAACCTAGACACCCTGAACGACCACCCATCGCCTGGGACACATCCAATCGAACCTATACCGCTGCGTTCCACTCCACCTAACTGAACCCTGATGGTGGAGTAAGGATCATGGCTCAGCCATCGATTTTGGTATTGGAAGACGACGAAATTATTCGGGCGTTGATGGTGGATGTACTGGAGGATTTCGGCGCGATTGTGACGTCGTTTCCCTCAGCGGATGAAGGGATGATTTACCTGGAACGCGAGGACGACCCCGTGGACCTGATTGTCAGCGACATACAAATGCCTGGCCTGCTCAATGGTTATGACTTGAGCCGCGTGGTTGCCCATCGCTGGCCATCAGTGCGGGTGCTGCTAACCTCGGGCAATACAAAAATGGCTGAAGAGCTAGGCGGTTCCGTGCGTTTCCTGCCCAAGCCATGGAGCACTGAGCATCTGATCGAATGCGTGCAAACGGCGCTGACTCAGCAAGGTTCGTCACTGCACTGATAGCGCCGCAATATCACCTAAACCGAACTTCACGGTACGCTGTACGGTCAGTCATAAGGCAAGGAGCGACTTTTCTGATCCGCTGGTCAGGCCTTTCGCCTTGTGCGTACAGTCAATGGCCATGAGTTGTGTAGAATCGTCGCCCATTTCCACGCGTCATTCATGGCCGGCAGGCCCACAGCTCGAGCTATTTGCATGCTTTCAAAGGCCCATGACGTTGGTGCGCCCTCATTGCTTGATGCGTTACGCACAGGCACCAGCCTGTTGCACGTTGCGCTGGAAAAGCGTCTGCCATTTTTTTCCGAGCGCCTGGATGCCGACGGCTACCGGCGCCTGCTGCAGGCCTACCACGGGTTTTACGCACCCATTGAAGCGGCGCTGTATGCCAGTGGGCTGATCCCGGCGGGATTCGATACTGCTCTGCGTGTGAAAACGCCAACATTGGTCAGCGACCTGCACGGTCTTGGCCTGGATGACGCCGCTATCAACGCCACGCCCCACTGCACCGCCCTGCCGCGCCTCGACACCCCTGCGGCGTGCCTCGGTGTGTTGTATGTGCTTGAAGGCGCAACGTTGGGCGGCCAGGTGCTGCGCCGGGAAATGGCCCAGCGCTTTGGCATCGATGCCACCAACGGCGGCGCGTTTCTTGATGTGTATGGCCCTGAGACGGGCCGGCGTTGGAAAGACTTTCTCGATTATCTGGGCAGCCAGGCGCTGGACGCCGAAGCCCAACAGCGCGCGGTACATGCCGCCCGTTCGACATTCAGCGGCTTTGAGCGATGGCTCGACAGCCAGGAGGTACTGCTATGAAACCCCAAGATTTTGAACAGCTGCTTGCCAACTGCGCCGACGAACCCATCCGCTTTCCTGGGGCGATTCAGCCTCACGGTGTGCTGCTGACGCTGTCCGAGCCAGACCTGAAGATTATCCAAGTGAGCGCCAACGTCGCTACGCTGTTCAACCGCACGCCCGAGGCGCTGTTGGGCCAGCCGCTGCACAGCCTGATCGGCTCCGAACACGCCCAGGCCGTGCAGGCCATGGCCGAACTCAACACCTTTACCGATGCGCCGCCGCTGCACGTGACGCTCAACGGCGCTGAGTTCGAAGGTTTGTTGCACCGCCACCAAAATGTGCTGGTGCTGGAATTCGAACCCCACCTCAAGGATTTTCAACCAAGGGCGCTCAACGGTCGCACCAGTGATCTGGGCAAGATGCTGCGCCGCTTGCAGTCGGCAAAAACCCTGGCGGCGCTGTACGACATCAGCGTCACGGAAATCCAGGCCATGACCGGTTACGACCGGGTGCTCATCTACCGCTTCGAAGAAGAAGGCCATGGTCAGGTGATTGCCGAAGCATCCGCTCCGTCCATGGAATTGTTCAACGGTCTGTTCTTCCCTGCATCTGACATCCCCGAACAGGCTCGCGAGCTGTACCGCACCAACTGGCTGCGGATTATCCCGAACGCCGATTACACGCCGGTGCCGCTGGTGCCCAAATTGCGCCCGGATACCGGCGAACCGCTGGACCTGAGCTTTGCGACGCTGCGCAGTGTGTCGCCGATTCATTGCCAGTACATGCAGAACATGGGCGTGTTGTCGTCCATGAGCATTTCGCTGATGAAAGGCGACAAACTCTGGGGCCTGATCAGTTGCGGCAACCGCACCCCGCTGCTGGTACCGAACGAACTGCGTACCGCCTGCCAGACCATCGGCCAGGTACTCTCGCTGCAGATCAGCGCCATGGAGGCTCTGGACCTGAGCCACCAGCGCGAAGAAAAAGTCGAAGCCTTGGCCCAACTGGACAAGGCCATGAAAGCCTCGGACCACAACGTGTTCGACGGCCTGGCCAAGCAACCGCGATTGCTCATGGACCTGACCCTGGCCGGGGGCGTGGCGATCATCGAAGACAAACAACTGCACCGCTACGGCAACTGCCCGGAACCGGCGCAGATCAGGGCGTTGCACAAGTGGCTGCAAGCCAGCGGCGAACCGGTGTTCGCCAGCCATAACCTGGCCTCGGTTTACCCTCCGGCGGCGGAGTTTCAGCAAGTGGCCAGCGGCGTATTGGCCATGGGCCTGCCCAAGCCGGTGGACAACGGTGTGCTGTGGTTCCGCCCCGAGGTCAAAGAGAACATCAATTGGAGCGGCGACCCGAAAAAACCGCTGGACCTGGAAAATTCCGACGCTGGTATGCGCCTGCGCCCACGCACGTCGTTTGAAATCTGGAAAGTGGAAATGGCCGGCATCTCCACCAAGTGGAGCCACGGCGACCTGTTCGCCGCCAACGACCTGCGCCGCTCCGCCCTGGAAAACGACCTGGCCCGCCAGGTCGAGCGCGAGCAACAGGCCGTGCGCGCCCGTGATGACCTGGTGGCGGTGGTGTCCCACGACCTGCGCAACCCGATGACTGTCATCTCGATGCTCTGCGGCATGATGCAAAAAGCCTTCAGCTCCGAAGGCCCACACACCTCGCGACGTATTTCCTCGGCCATCGACACCATGCAACAAGCCGCCGGGCGCATGAATGTGTTGCTGGAAGACCTGCTCGACACCTCGAAAATCGAGGCCGGCCGCTATGTGGTCAAGCCCGTGGCGCTGGATGTGAACCAGATGTTCGAGGAGGCGTACTCCTTGCTGGCACCGTTGGCGATGGAAAAAGGCATCGACCTGTCGTTCAACGCCGAACCTGGCCTGCAGATCAAAGGCGACCCCGAGCGCTTGTTCCAAGTGCTGTCGAACCTGATCGGCAACGCCATCAAGTTCACCCCGCGCCAGGGCAATATCGGCATCAGTGCCATGAGCAACGGCGAAGAGATTGTGTTTTCG
This sequence comes from Pseudomonas sp. efr-133-TYG-23, assembly GCF_030209215.1. Lineage (NCBI taxonomy): Bacteria > Pseudomonadati > Pseudomonadota > Gammaproteobacteria > Pseudomonadales > Pseudomonadaceae > Pseudomonas > Pseudomonas sp. efr-133-TYG-23. The sequence continues at coordinate 273,328 of NZ_JARVSL010000013.1, forward strand.
GTGCGCGACTCCGGCGAAGGTATTGCCCCAGAGCTGTTGCCGTATGTGTTCGACCGCTACTGGACACAGACCGAAAACAATCCCACCGGCAGCGGGCTGGGGCTGTATATCACCCAAGGCATCGTGCAGGCCCACGGCGGCAAGATCGTGGCCGAAAGTGAAGTAGGCCGTGGCAGTGAGTTCCGATTCACGGTGCCGAAGGTGATGCAGGACGCCCATACCTGATCGGTCCGGCTGAAGGGCTCGATGGCCCTAAACCGCCATTGCCGTTACACGTTGCCACGAGGTGTTTATAGCTCCAACACCTCGCGCCTCTATAAGTTTGGCCCGGCTTCGCAGACGCGGAGCCCATCTAACTTACAGAGGGATATTTTTATGCTTGGAGCTATCAGTCCATTCCTAGGCCATCTGCAATTCCCCACCCCACAACACGATGATGTAGCCCTGCAACGCAAGAAGCGCAGCCTGGACAGCCACTCACTCCCACTTGATCCCCAGCAAACCGACAACGCCCCACGTCACAATCGGCGCCGCGGCAGCGGCAGCGGCAGCCTGGACAGCCTCGGCAAGGGCAACCTGCTCTAGAGCGACCTACGGAGGGCAGCCCGCTGCCCTTCGTACCCCCCGTGCCTTAACAAAACACTGACATTCATTGCGCTAACCTTGCCGGTTCTAGCCTGGCCGGAGCCCTTCCCTGCATGCTGCACCCCGACAACCTGCCCGCCGTACTTGCCGGCCCTTTGCTACGACGTCTCGAACCCAGGCGCCTGGTGCTGTGGCTGACTGGCAGTCGTCCCCTGGACCTGACCTTGAAGCTGCAATGGGCCGGACACACGCTGCACATCCCGCTGGATCAAGGCCAGTGCCAAGTCATCCCCATAGGCCGACAGGCCTTTGTGCATCTGATTGATGTGCCGCTGGACGAAGCGCTGCCCCAGGACGAGGTCATCCACTACGACCTGCTGATCGACGGCCTCGGTATCGCCCATTGGGCGGCGCATCTGCTGTATGCCGACGCGCCATCACCGCATTTTGTCCTGCACAGTCGCATCCACCAGCTCGTGCACGGCTCCTGCCGCAAGCCTCACCACGCCGCCGACGACGGCCTGCTCTGCGTCGATCGCCTGCTCGCCGATGCGCACACGCTCGATGAGCGTCCGGCCTTGCTGATGATGAGCGGCGACCAGGTTTACGCCGACGATGTGGCCGGGCCGATGCTTCGGGCGATCCACGCACTGATCGCGCGCCTGGGCCTGTTCGACGAACATCTGGAGGGCGCCGTAGTGGACGACAGCGCCAGCCTCTACGGGCACCGCGCCAGCTATTACCATCGCGCGGACCTGCTACCGGCACTGGACAGCAATCAGACCCTGCGCGAGCGCTTCTTCGGCGGCGTTAAAAAGCCGATTTTCACCAGCAGTACCGCCGACAACCATCTGGTCACCTTTGCCGAAGTCATGGCGATGTACCTGCTGGTATGGTCCCCCACGCCCTGGACCTTGATCGAAACCCAAGCGCCACCACTGAGCCCGGACGAATCGGCGCGCTATGCGCGTGAGCACGTGCACATCGAGCGCTTTCGCAACGGCCTGCCCGGCGTTGCGCGAGTCTTCGCGCACCTGTCCACCCTGATGATCTTTGACGATCACGACATCACCGACGACTGGAACCTCAGCGCCCAATGGGAAGAAACCGCCTACGGCCACCCGTTTTCCAAACGCATCATCGGCAATGCCCTGCTCGCCTATCTGCTGTGCCAGGGTTGGGGCAACCACCCGGATGCCTTCGTCGAACTGTTGCCGCCCATCCAGGCGCTGACCGCCCACGTCCCCGACAACCATCTCGACGCCGCCGTCCAGGATGCCTTGCTGGCCACGTTGCTCAAATTTCAACAATGGCATTACGTGCTGCCCAGCACCCCCGCCCTGGTAGTGCTCGACACCCGCACCCGGCGCTGGCGCAGTGAGTTCACCCTCAAGCAACCCTCCGGCCTGCTGGACTGGGAAGCTTTGAGCGAACTGCAACAGGAACTGCTGGACCACCCGTCGGCGATCATCGTCTCGCCCGCGCCGATCTTCGGCGTCAAGCTGATCGAGACAGTGCAGAAGGTCTTCAGCTGGTGCGGCTACCCGCTGCTGGTGGACGCGGAAAACTGGATGGCCCACCGGGGCGCCGCCCAGGTGATCCTCAATATTTTCCGCCACTCGCGTACGCCGGGTAACTACGTGATTCTCTCCGGTGACGTGCATTACTCGTTCGTCTATGCCGTGCTGATCCGCCACCGCAATGCCGGCCCCCGGATCTGGCAGATCACCAGCAGCGGCATCAAGAACGAATTTCCACCGCGCCTGCTGGAATGGTTCGACCGTCTCAACCGCTGGCTATACTCACCCCGTTCGCCGCTCAACTGGTTCACACGCCGTCGCACCATGCAGGTCGTACCGCATATTCCGGAACATGCCGAGGCCGGCGAACGGTTATGGAACTCGGCGGGCATCGGTCAGGTGTTTTTCAACGAACAAGGTCAACCGGACGCAATTTACCAACACAATGCGAACGGGAAGGCTCGCACACAGATGGTTGCGCCCACGCCATAGCGCGCGGTGGCGAACGCAGTGCGCATGCAAGGAGCAAAAGCAATGGGCGATACCTCAGGCAGCAACCCGGCGAAGCAGGACTTCTCGCACCTCAACGCCGACATGCTGCACACCATCCTGGAGCTGGTCAGCGACGGCATCTGGGACTGGAACGCCAACACCGGGTTCGTCTACCGCAATCCGGGCTGGTACGAAATGCTGGGCTACCCGCGGCATGCGCTGGAAAACACCCTGTTCACCTGGGAAAACATCATTCATCCAGAGGACTACCCCCAGGTGATGGCGCTGTTCGATGACTACATCAACCGCCGCGCGCCGCACTACCAGACCGAATACCGTTGCCGAAAAAAAGATGGCAGCTACCTGTGGATCGAGGACCGCGGCTACGTGATCGCGCGTAACCCCGACGGTTCGGTGGCGCGCATGGTCGGCGCCCATCGCGACATTCAGACGCGCAAATACTCTGTCGCCCAACTCGAACAACGCAACCAGTCGCTGGAAGCGCTGGTGGCCGAGCGCACCCGTGAACTGGCTCGGGTCAACCAGCAACTCAAATTGCAGTTGGACGAAAACCGCGCCTTGGCCGAGCGGGACGCCTTGACCCTGGTTGCCAACCGCTATCGCCTGGAAAAAACCCTGCTGCAAGCGTGCGAGCGTGCCCAGCGCTTCCGCCTGCCGCTGGCCCTGATCGCCATGGACATCGATGACTTCAAGCCCATCAACGACCGCTATGGCCACGGCGCTGGCGACCAGACCCTGGTGCGGGTGGTGGAGTGCCTGGAGAGCTGCATTCGCCCGTGTGACCTGCTGGCACGCTGGGGCGGCGATGAGTTCATGGTGATCCTGCCCGAGAGCAGCCTGGAAACGGCCAAGGCGTTAGCCGAGCAGATCTGCCGCAAGATACGCACAATCCAGGCCCCCGGCGACTTCGCCGTCACCCTGAGCCTGGGCGTGGCCGAGCGCCACGCGGATGAATCCCCCGCCGCCCTGATGGAGCGCGCCGATCAGGCGTTGTATCGCGCCAAGGCCGCGGGCAAGGCCGGGGTGTCGGAATAACCGGAGGCATCAGCGCAGCGGCGCGCACTTGACCAGTGTCGACCGGTTTGTCCGCGCCCCCTTCGGCAGTAGCTCCTTCCGATTTGGAATGACCCAAAGACTTTATTTCGTTTGCGACAGGCCCCGGCGGGCGGCTTAGATAAAAAACGCCCCACCACTGCCGAGTCCCGGATTCATGAGCCACGCCACCGTCAGCCAGTCGATTTCCATCGTCCACCCCATCAGCCTCAGCCACGGCAAGAACGCCGAAGTGTGGGATACCACAGGCAAGCGCTATATCGACTTCGTCGGCGGCATCGGTGTGCTCAACCTCGGCCATTGCCACCCGCGGGTAGTCGAGGCGATTCGCGAGCAGGCTACTCGGCTTACGCACTATGCCTTCAACGCCGCGCCGCACGCGCCCTACATCGAGCTGATGGCACGCCTGAGTGATTTTATCCCTGTGAGCTACCCGGTCAGCGGCATGCTCACCAATAGCGGCGCGGAAGCGGCGGAAAACGCTTTGAAGATCGTGCGCGGCGCCACCGGCCGCACTGCGGTGATCGCCTTTGACGGTGCCTTCCATGGCCGCACCCTGGCCACCTTGAACCTTAACGGCAAGGTCGCGCCCTACAAGCAAAAGGTCGGCGTCCTGCCCGGCCCGGTGTATCACCTGCCGTACCCCAGCGCCGACAACGGCGTGACCTGCGCCGACGCACTGAAGGCCATGGAGCGTTTGTTCAGCGTGGAAATCGACGTGGAAGACGTCGCCTGTTTCATCATCGAACCGGTGCAGGGCGAAGGTGGCTTCCTGGCCCTGGACGTCGAATTTGCCCAGGCGCTGCGGCATTTCTGCGACGAGAAACAGATCCTGCTGATTGCCGACGAAATCCAATCGGGCTTCGGCCGTACCGGTCAACGCTTCGCGTTTTCGCGCCTGGGCATTGAGCCGGACCTGATCTTGCTGGGCAAAAGCATTGCCGGCGGTGTACCGCTGGGGGCGGTGGTCGGGCGCAAAAACCTGATGGATAACTTGCCCAAAGGCGGCCTGGGCGGTACTTACTCCGGCAACCCCATCGCCTGCGCGGCGGCGCTGGCCACCCTGGAGGTGATGACGGACGCAAACTTGCACGCGTGGGGCGCGCAGCAGGAAGCCGCGATTGTCCGCAGGTACGCGACCTGGCGCGACCAAGCGCTGTCGCCCTACCTCGGGCGCCTGACCGGCGTCGGCGCCATGCGCGGCATCGAACTGGCCAACGCCGACGGCACGCCGGCGCCCCGGCAATTGACGCAACTGCTCGGCCTGGCGCGGGACGCCGGGTTGCTGCTGATGCCCAGCGGCAAGGCACGGCACATCATCCGCCTGCTGGCACCGCTGACCACAGAGCCGGCGGTGCTGGAAGAAGGGCTGGATATCCTTGAAGCCTGCTTCAAGCGCCTGGATCAGTAGCGTGCATCCACCGGTTTGCCGCCGTTCGGCCAGTCTTTGACCTTGTCCGGGAAGTCCGGACGCGGCTGCCCGGAAAAGTACGCCGCGACGTCCACCGCTTCCTGTTCCGTCAAGCCACCCTGCCCCAGCGGGAAGCGTTCGTGGAAGCCAATCGGCATATTGCGTTGGACGAACGCGGCGGCTGTGTAGGTGCGCGCCATCCCCGCACCGATATTGAACGACTGCTCACCCCACAGCGGCGGGTAGATCCATTCACCGTCGGCACGGGTCAGGCCCTGGCCATTGTCGCCATGGCACACCGCGCATTGCTTGGCGTACACCGCTTTGCCATTGGCCAGGTCGGGTTTGAGCGTCGGGTCGACCTTGCCCACGCCGCGCCCGGCGACTTTGTCCTGCGGGCGGGTGTTGTTTTTCATCCAGTCGAAATACGCCACCATCGCCTGCATATCCGCCGATTGCGGCGCCAGCGGCTTGCCGTTCATGGACCGGCGGAAACAGCCGTTGATGCGTTCCTCCAACGTGATTACCTTGCCGGCACGCGGGGCATAACCGGGGAAAAACGCCGACACCCCTACGAACGGCGATCCATCGGCCACCGTGCCTGCATTGAGATGGCAACTGGTGCAGTTCAGCGCGTTGCCGACATTGTCCGGCAGCAGTGCCTTGGTCTGCAGATGCAACCGCATGCCACGCAGCACCTGGTCGGCATTCGGCGCGGCCAGCAACTCGGCCAGACGCGGAGTCTGGAACGCGGACATGTCGCTGCTGGCCGGGTTGAGCTGCTCGCGCAGGGTTTTCACCTGCGCGGGGCTGACCGGCGTGCCCTGGTTGCCCCAGTGGGTGCGCACAAAACTGAGGATCTCGGCGATTTCCTGGTCGGCCAGCCGCGCGAACCCAGGCATGGTGTAGACCCGCGGATGGGTGGCGGTTTGCGCGGTTTCCCAGCCGGTGAGGGTGATATGCAAAAGAGATGTTGGGTTAGCGGCGACCACGCTCGGGTTGCCGGCCAACGGCGGGAACAGGCCCTTCACGCCGGCACCGTCACTGCGGTGGCAGTCGCTGCAGAACTGCGTGTAGCCCAGGCCGCCACGACTGCTGAACAGGTCGTCAGGCACGCCAACCGGGGCTTTGGCCACGGCAGGCATCGGCAGATCCTCCTGGCCCGCCGGCAGGGATTTTAAGTAACGGGCGATGGCAATCAGGTCGTCATCACTAAAATGCTGGGTGCTGTGGTGGATCACATCGGCCATGTTGCCCGACACTGTGGCAAAACGGTTTTGCCCGGTCTTGAGCAGTTGCACGGTGTCGTCAACGGTCCACAGGTTGCGCAGGCTCAAGGCGCGCCAATGCTCGACGGTTTCCCCCGCCAGGTAGTGCTGGCCGCCGCGCTCGGTATCGCTCATGGCTTTTTCCTGGAACGCAATGCCCCTCGGCGTATGGCACGAGCCGCAATGCCCCAGGCCCTGAACCAAGTAGGCACCACGGTTGAGCCCCGCGTCGCGGCCAGGATCGGGTTGGAAGGGTTGCTTGTCGAGAAAGGCGAAATTCCACAATGCCAAGCCCCAGCGCTGATTGAACGGAAAGCCCATGTCCGCCGGCAGGTTGTCCTGGCGGACCGCCGGCACGCCCTGCATCAGGTAGGCGTACAACGCGCGCATGTCCTCTTCGCTGATCTTCGCGTAGGACGGGTACGGCATCGCCGGGTACAAGTTCATACCACTGGGGGTAACGCCTTCGCGCATGACGCGGTCGAACTGCTCGAAGGTGTAGCGCCCGATGCCTGTCTCGGCATCGGGCGTGATATTGCTGGAGTAGATCGTCCCCATCGGCGTACTCAACGCCAGGCCGCCGGCCATCAGCGCGCCTGGCTTGGCGGTGTGACAGGCAATGCAGTCGCCGAGTTGAGCGACGTAGTGGCCGCGTTCGAGCAGAGGGGTGTCGGGCGTGCTGGCGTGCAGCGAGAGGGACAGGCACATCAGCATCCCCACGAAGCTGACGCGTAAGAGGGCAAACATCATCGCAATAGTCCTTTAAGAACCTGGCGTGGAGCGGTCTCCTCGGCGCAGGTCTGCAATTGTTTTTATGCGTTCTCAGGCAAATAGTCGGGGGCGCAGGCAGCCCCGAGGTTGTTGTAAACCACTCTCCGGCATGGCCTTTTGATATGGATCAGCGGAACGCCGAAGGCAGTGTGCCGCCTTGACCTGACTCCCCTGCCCCTTGAAAATGCGCGACGCTTTTTTGTCTCCGTTTATTGAAGTAGTGAACTATTAATGTCCGATTCCTACACCGCAGAATCCGTCGTCGCCTTGGCCTCCAAAGCTGAATACGAAAACGCCATCAATCTTTCACAGCATGTGCCAGCGGCCAAGACCATCAGCGAGATGGTGCTGGACGCGTTTCACACTTCCAAGGAGAGCGACCAGATCCGCGAACTGCGCGTCGCCATCCGCCAGGCCCACGATGCGTTCGACGACGACAAGGCCTACGACCTGATGGGCCAGCTCAAGCAACTCAAGGACGCCGAAGCCGCCGACAACCTGGCCCTGGAAGACTTGAGCAGCAAGTTCTCCATCAGCCGCATCCTGTCCAGCTTCAAGGACGACCCCGAGTTTCAGGAACTGGTCTACGGCCTGGCCCTCAAGGTGCTGAACCAGACCCATCAAGCTATCAGCAACCCGAGCGCCGGCAAGGGCAAGGCGGCACGCGCCAAGAAAGACGCCGAAGTGTTCGTGATCAGCAAGGACGGCATCAGCGTCACCCTGCCGCTGCGCACGCCACGCTCCAAGCTGAACGTGGACCGCGAAGCGTTCGAGTTTCTAGGGTTCAGCTTTGTGGGCGAAGGGGATGACGCCGAGCTGGAACGTGAGTCGTTCACCGACAACAACGGCGCCGAGTTGCCGGTCAACCGCAAGAACGTGGTGAATGCCTTGCAACAGAAAACCGCATTTGATGGGTACAGCATCGCGCAGCAATAACACCTGGGACTTCATTGAGGGAGGAGCGTCGCCTTCCCTCATGTAGTCCTGCGCTAGACCCGCGCGGCAAACACCTCACGAAAGCGCGCCATCTCCTGCTTGTTCCCCACTGTCACCCTTACCCACTGCGGCCAGTTCTGCCACACCCGGCCGATCAATACGCCTTCGGCGGCGAGCTTTTCGATGACCTGCTGCGCGGGCTGCTTGACGTCGATCATGAAGCAATTGCTGTGGGAAGCGGTGCAAGTGAAACCACGGCCCTTGAGCCAGGCCAGGGTTTCATCGCGCAACTGGGCATTGAGGGCTTTACGCTGGGGCAGCAGTTTGACGTCTTCCAGGCTGGCAAGACCGCCGAGCAACGACGAGCCCGCCGGCACATTGTCGCCGCCAAACACCGCCAGCCGCTCCAGCAACGTTGGGTGGCCGATGGCCAGGCCCAGGCGTGCGCCCGCCATGCCGTAGATTTTCGAGAAGGTGCGCAGCACCAGCAGGTCGTCGTGGTCCTTGACCCAACTGACCACGCTCGGGGCGTCGGCGAAGTCGATGTAAGCCTCGTCCACCACCAGCACGCTGCCCTTGGGCTTGTTCGCCAGTGCGTCGCGAATGGCCTGGGTGGGAGTCAGGGTGCCGGTGGGGTTGTTGGGGTTGCACAGGTAGAGCATGCCGGCCTGGGGGTCGGCGGCGAGCATGGCGGGGATATCGTGGGCGTGGTGGGCGTCGAGGTTCACTTCATGCACCGGCGCCTTGTGCGCTTCGGCGGCCTGGCGCGGTACTTCGTAGGATGGCGTGGCCATTACCAGGCCACGGGTATCGCTGGTGAACGCCAGCACCGCATAACGCAACGCCGCCATGGAGCCTGAAAACACCGCCACCTGTTCTTCGGCAATGCCCTGTTGCTGAGCGAACAATGCGGCCAGTGCGTACATGTGGTTGTACGGGTAGCGCCCGGCAGTGGCGATACCGCGCTGCATCGCTTCACGGGCCGCCAGGGCTGAGCCGTAGGGGCTTTCGTTGTAGTTGAGACGGACCTTGTCGGCCTTGGCCGGCGGCGTCGCCGCGACCGCCCAGTCCAAGCGCCCCAGCAAGGGCAAGGCGGCGCTGAAGGCGAGAAGGGACCGACGACTCACGCTGACCATGGTGACTACTCCTTGTAGGCGGGTGATGGATTCGCACAGTGCGTACAGAGGGGTATGACGAGATAAGCGTGGGCAGATTTAACCTGACGCCCGAGAAAAACCCACATCACCGCAGAGCAGGAACAGGGTCGCAGTGGGGAGGAGCATTGCGCACCCTCCCCCACGCTAAAGCCGAATAGCCCTAGTTGAGCTGCAACTTATGCTTGAGGCTGTGCATGACCTGCGCCTTGTTCTGCAGGTATTCGTTCAGGCCACGAGCGCGCAGGTTGCAGGCGTCGCATTCGCCGCAGCCGGTGCCGATCACGCCGTTGTAGCAAGTCAAGGTGTGTTCGCGCACCAGGTCCAACTGATGGTGGTAATCGGCCAGGGCCCAGGTCTCGGCCTTGTTCAGCCACATCAGCGGGGTGTCCAGCCGTACGTCGTACTCCATGCCCAGCTTGAGCGCCTGGTTCAGGGCTTTGACGAACTCATCGCGGCAGTCGGGGTAGCCCGAGAAGTCGGTTTCGCACACGCCGGTAATGACCGTCTCGGCCTTGACCTGGTACGCGTAGATCGCCGCCAGGGTCAGGAACAGGATATTGCGCCCCGGTACAAAGGTGCTCGGCAGGCTTTCGCCGGAACTGTTCACGGTAGGCACGGGGATGTTGTCGCGGGTAAGACTACTGATGGCCAACTCGTTGAGCAGGGACACATCCATCACTTTGTGCACCGTGGCGCCCAGTTGCTTGGCAAGCTGGCGGGCCACTTCGATTTCCGCCACATGGCGCTGGCCATAATCGAACGTGATGCAGTGCACTTCGTCATACAACGCCAGTGCCTGGATCAGGCAGGTCGTCGAGTCCTGCCCGCCACTGAACACCATTACGGCTTTTTTACTCATCGCTGTGCTTCCTGGATGCGTGGAATGGGGGATAGTTTAGAGGCCATGCCATAAAAAACCCCGCGCTTCTTGCGAAGGCGGGGCCTTTTACTGCTCGGACCACTCAGTGGGCGTAGGTCAGCAACAGCTCTTTCGGTACTTGGAAATCCAGGGACATCATCACGCTCAGCGCGGTGATGGTGAAGATCGAGAACACGAACAGCTTGCGCGCCCAGACGGTGTCGTCCACCGCCTTGTAGCCGGTCCAGGCCATGTACAACCAGTACATGCCCATGGCGGCGGCGACGGCGAGGTAGCTCATGCCGGCGTAGCCGCTGAAGGTCAACATCAAGGTCGCCACAAGGAAGGCCAGGATGTAGAGCAGGATGTGTTTCTTGGCCACCTGGATGCCACGTTTTACCGGCAAAACCGGAATCGACGCAGCCAGGTAGTCATTGAAGCGGAAAATCGCGATGGCGTAGGAATGCGGCATCTGCCACAGGCTGAACATCACCAGCAGCGTCAGCGCGGCCATGTCGAAGCTATTGGTCACAGCCACATAACCAATCACCGGCGGCATCGCCCCCGACAGACTGCCCACCAGCGTGCCGTGAACCGACTTGCGCTTGAGGTACAGGCTGTAGAGGCCGACGTAGATGACAAAGCCGATCACGGCAAACAACGCCGCCAACGGATTGGCCACCTTGTACAACAGGGCCACACCGGCAACACCCAGGACGGTCGCGTAGACCAGTGCCAGTTTCAGGGAGATAAGGCCCTGCACCAGCACACGGTTTTTGGTGCGTTCCATCTTGATATCGATGTCACGGTCGATGCAGTTGTTGAAGACACAACCGGAAGCTACCACCAGGGATGTGCCGATCATTGCAGCCAGGAAGATGGCCAGATCGACATGTCCCTTGGAGGCCAGGAAGAAACCGCCCGCCACAGAAAGCACGTTACCGAAAATGATCCCCGGTTTGGTGATTTGGATAAAGTGCTTAAGCGACATCGGGTCTTACCTCACTTCGCCATCATGTAGGTGTGGATGCTGAACATGATCCACAGCGACAGACCAACCAGCAGAACGATCACCAGGCCGGCGAACACGAACGCAATCACGTTCTCGCGCTGGGCCTCGGAGCGGTCCAGGTGCAGGAAGTACACCAGGTGAACCAGTACCTGAATCACTGCGAACGCCAGGACGATCATCAAGGTGATCGACTTCGGCAGGGTCGGGTACATCACCAGGCCGAACGGGATCAGGGTCAGGATGACCGACAGGATGAAGCCGATAGCGTAAGACCTGACGCTGCCGTGGCTTGCATCGTGGCTGTCATGGGAGTGTGCATTAGCCATTACAGAGTCCCCATCAGGTAGACAACGGTGAATACGCAGATCCAGACCACGTCCAGGAAGTGCCAGAACAGGCTCAGGCAGCTCAGGCGGGTCTTGTTGGTGTTGGTCAGGCCGTGCTTATTGACCTGATACATCATCACCGCCATCCACAGCAGACCGGCCGAGACGTGCAGACCGTGGGTGCCGACCAGCGTAAAGAACGCCGACAGGAAACCGGAACGGTGTGGACCGTAGCCTTCGGAGATCAGCAGGTGGAACTCGTTGATCTCCATGCCGATAAAGCCCAGGCCGAACAGGAAGGTCAGGGCCAACCAGCTCAGCACGCCTTTCTTGTTGCCCTTGTAGAAGGCCAACATGGCGAAGCCGTAGGTGATCGAACTGAACAACAGCAAGGCGGTTTCGCCGAGCACGTAAGGCAGTTCGAAGATGTCGTGGCCCGACGGGCCACCCGCTACGTTGTTTACCAGTACCGCGTACACCGCGAAGATCGACGCAAACAAGATGCAGTCGGTCATCAGGTAGAGCCAGAAACCGAAGACGGTCATTGGCCCCGAGTCGTGGTGATGGTCATCGTGCCCATGGTCATCGACATGGGCGTGTCCAGCATTGGTCACTAAGTTCGACATGGTTTAAGCCTGTTCCAACGAGGTTTCTACACGGTTGGCCGGGATTTTCTTCTCGGCGACCAGGCGAGCGTGCTGCTCGGCTTCGATGCGTTCGATCGTTTCGACCGGCACCATGTAGCCTTGATCATCACGTGCGGCGTGGACGATGAAGTAACCGATGGTACCCACCAGACTCACGATCGCCAGCCACCAGATGTGCCAGATCATCGCGAAACCGAACACGGTCAACAGCGCACCCATCACCACGCCAGTGGCGGTGTTGCTTGGCATGTGGATCGGTTCGTAGTGCTTAGGCTTCTGGTACGCAGTACCGTCTTCCTTGGCTTCGGTGAACGCATCGATCGTGTTCGCAGTCGGGATCACGGCGAAGTTGTAGAACGGTGGTGGCGACGAGGTCGACCATTCCAGGGTGTGGCCGTTCCATGGGTCGCCGGATTCGCACATGTTCTGCTTGCGATCACGCACGCTGACATACAGCTGGATCAGCTGGCAGGCGATACCCACCGCAATCATCACCGCACCGAACATGGCGACGTACAGGTACGGCACCCACTCAGGGTTGGTGGTGGCGTTCAGACGACGGGTCATGCCCATGAAGCCCAGTGCATAGAGCGGCATGAACGCGACGAAGAAGCCCGAGATCCAGAACCAGAACGCAGCCTTGCCCCAACCTTCGTGCAGCTTGAAGCCGAACGCTTTCGGGAAGTAGAAGCTGAAACCGGCGATGTAACCGAATACCGCACCACCGATGATCACGTTGTGGAAGTGCGCGATCACGAACAGGCTGTTGTGCAGCACGAAGTCAGCACCCGGGATGGCCAGCAGTACGCCGGTCATGCCGCCGATGGCGAAGGTCACCATAAAGCCCAGGGTCCACAGCACCTGGCTGGTGATGCGCAGACGGCCGTGGTAGATGGTGAACAGCCAGTTGAATAGCTTCACCCCCGTCGGGATGGAAATCAGCATGGTTGCCAAGCCGAAGAAGGCGTTGACGCTGGCCCCCGAACCCATGGTGAAGAAGTGGTGCAGCCACACCATGAAGCCCAGTACGGAAATTGCGCCCGATGCGTAAACCATCGAGTGGTGACCGAACAGGCGCTTGCCGGTAAAGGTCGAGATCACTTCGGAGAAGATACCGAACGCTGGCAGGATCAGGATGTACACCTCAGGGTGACCCCATGCCCAGAACAGGTTCACGTACATCATTGGATTGCCACCAAGTTCGTTGGTGAAAATGTGGAAATCCAGGTAACGGTCAAGCGACAGCAGCGCCATGGTTGCGGCCAGGATCGGGAACGAAGCCACGATCAGGACGTTTGCCCAGGTGCAGGTCCAGGTGAAGATCGGCATGTCCATCAGTTTCATGCCAGGGGCGCGCATTTTCAGGACGGTGGCCAGGAAGTTGACCCCCGTCAGCGTCGTCCCTAGCCCTGATAGCTGTAGCGCCCAGATGTAGTAGTCCACCCCCACGCCAGGGCTGTACTGGATGCCCGACAGCGGCGGATACGCAACCCAACCGGTCTTGGCGAATTCGCCGACGCCCAGGGATACGTTGATCAGCACCACGCCGGAAACCAGCAGCCAGAAGCTCAGGGAGTTCAGGAACGGATAGGCCACGTCACGCGCGCCGATCTGCAGCGGCACTGCCAGGTTCATCAGGCCGGTGAAGAATGGCATCGCCATGAAGATGATCATGATCACACCGTGAGCGGTGAAGATCTGGTCATAGTGTTCAGGTGGCAGGTAGCCAGGCGACCCCTCGGTGGCCATGGCCAACTGGGTACGCATCATGATGGCGTCGGCAAAACCGCGCAGCAGCATGACCATGGCGACGATGATGTACATCACGCCGATTTTCTTGTGGTCGACCGAAGTCAGCCACTCGGTCCACAGGTAGGTCCACTTCTTGAAGTAAGTGATACCCGCGAACAGTGCCAGACCACCCAGCGCGATCATGGCGATGGTCACCATCACGATCGGCTCGTGGAACGGGACCGCATCCCAACTTAATTTACCAAACATCGTTTACTCCTCTGCCCCAGCAGTTGAATGCGCGCCCGTCTCAGAACCTTCAACCGCGGCCACTTCTTTCTTCTCGTGCTTGACCGGCTTGCCTGGCTTCATACCTTCGTACTTGTCGACGATTTTCTGAAACAGGTTCGGCTCGTACGAGGAGTACAGCGCGACAGGGTTGTTCTGGCTTGGTTTGGCCAGGGCGTCGTATTCAGCTTGATCAAGCTGTTTAGGTGCGGCCTTGACTTCGGCTACCCAGGCGTTGAAGTCTTCCTGGCTCGTCGAGATCGCTTTGAATTTCATGCCGGTGAAGCCAGCGCCGCTGTAGTTGGCGGAGATGCCTTCCATTTCAGCTTTCTGGTTGGCGATCAGGTGCAGCTTGGTCTGCATGCCTGCCATCGCGTAGATCTGGCCGCCCAGGGCTGGGATGAAGAACGAGTTCATCACGGCGTCGGAGGTGATCTTGAAGTTCAGCGGAGTGTGCTCCGGGAAGCGGATCTGGTTAACCGTGGCGATACCCAGGTCCGGGTAGATGAACAGCCACTTCCAGTCCAGCGCGACCACTTCGATATTGATCGGCTTGGCGTCCGATTCCAGCGGACGGTACGGGTCCAGCGCGTGGGTGGACTTGTAGGTCACATAACCCAGGGCAATGATGATGAGGATCGGAACCAGCCACACCGCGATTTCGATCTTGGTGGAGTGCGACCACTTCGGCGCGTAGGTGGCGCTGGTGTTCGACGCGCGGTATTTCCAGGCGAAGGCGAAGGTCATGATGATCACAGGGACCACGACCAGCAGCATCAGCAGGGTGGCGGTGATGATCAGGTTTCGTTCATCCAGACCGACCTGTCCTTTTGGGTCGAGCAAGGTCCACTTGCAGCCTCCCAGCATTAACATCATGCCAAGCAGCGGCAAAAAGCCTAGTAATCGGGGGTACCTGTTTTTACTCATCTCACGACCTCTAAAGCAGCTTGCGCAATGCAGTTGGGTTTTGATCGCCAACACTTCACCCTGCCAAGGGTTGGCATTTCTCTTCGATTGAATAAGAGCCTGCTCGCACGCCATGAATGGACGATTTACGAGCCTGCGGTGAGTTCTTATTCGATTTCGTGGTTAAAGGCCTTGTTACAGACCAATTCCATTTGGTGCGGATAGTTGAAAGGCTGCCGGAACCTGGGGTCGCACAGAGCCATCCATCTGCCCCTCGACCGCTCCAATGCTCAAATATTGAACAGCACCGGACATTCAGTGCGGGCGATTGTAGTTAGCTAGCGATGTATAAACCATGTCTTATAAAGAAATAATTTTTATCGAAAGCAGCAATAATCCTTCACCAAAATTGCAAAGGTCGGGGATCTTATCGTGTTCGATTCTCAACAAAAACCACAAAAATTGCCGTGTTATAGGGCAATCCGCCACATCCCTTACCCTCTGTAAGGGCTTGCCAAAGCCATCCAAGTCCCCATAAAACAAGGCATTCGTACATCATCGAATGGCGCGGACGGCGCATGGTTCCTGACTTAGGCCAGACGATGAAGTGACAGCACAATTTGACCGTTCGGTGCAAATTTAAGCGGGGTTGCGGGGGGTAAGAAACGTCCTGCGACAGCTTCCGTGTGACAACATGTCGCACACTGCGCACAGCGGAAATTGTCCGGCGTCATGCTCTGTTCATAAAAGCCTACCTGCGAAAACGCCCCGGCCCTCCAGAGGAGGAGCCGGGGCGTTTTTGTGCAGAGGCTCAGGCCATGTGACGGCGATTGCGGTAAATGCCCAGCGGCACCAGGATCACGGTCAGCACAAAAGCCACCAGCGCCCATTGCGCCAGGGACAGCCCAAGGATCGGTGGGTAAGGCGTGCTGCAGAAACCATCGACCTGAAAGCCCAGTGGGAAGACCTTGGCCAGCGGCAGGTCATCGACGATGGGCTGCAGCACATCGACGCCGCAACTGACCTGGGGAAAGAACTGGGTATACACATGATGGCCAGCAGCTGCGACCCCGCCGAGGGCGCTGAGGATCACCAAGCCTTCGAAAAACGTGAGGGCGCCTTTGCGGGGCATGGCGGCGCCGATAAAGGCGAAGATGGCAATCAATAACAAGGCATAACGCTGCAAGATGCACAGTGGGCAAGGCGCTTCGCCCAACACCACCTGCATGTACAAGGCCCCGCCGATCAACGCCAGGCAGATGATGCCCAGCAACACCAGAAAGCGCCGCTCCCTGCCTAAACGCAATTCGTCACTCATCTCCGTTTCCCTTTGTTTGGTTGTGCCTGTAGGCGCGAGTTTACACACAGGGAGTGGTTTAAACAGAGAGGGGTTAACAGGGGATTAATTGGGGGGTAGCGATAAGTTGCAAGCTGCAAGCTGCAAGTAAAAAAGCGGGCTTCGATCCGGCCTTTACTTGAAGCTGCAGCTTCCTACTACTCCAAAGGCGGTTACTCCAACGCGGCAGCCGGACCGAAGAATTCGTAGCGGCTTTGCTTTTCGGGCACGCCCAGGGCTTTGAGGTGGCGTTTGATTGCGGCCATGAAGCCTTTAGGTCCCAGGAAGTAAGCATCCAGGTCGCGCTGTTCAGGCAACCATGCGGCCAGTTGTTCCTGGCTGAGCAGGCCCACCTTGTCCGCCGCAGGGCTCACGCCGTCGTCTTCGGCATAGCAATAGAAACGCTTGAGCTGCGGGTGCTTAGCCGCCAGGGCGTCGACCCAGTCGCGAAACGCATGCACGCCGCCGTTACGCGCGCAGTGGATAAAATGCACCGGGCGCTCGGTGGCCAGCGCCGCTTCGAGCATCGGCAGGGTCGGGGTGATGCCTACGCCGCCGCTGATCAGCACCAACGGCTTATCGCTGGCGGCCAGGGTGAACTCCCCCGCCGGCGGGAACAGGTCGAGGGTCGCGCCTACCTGCAACTCATCATGCAGGTAATTGGACACTCGCCCGCCGGCTTCGCGCTTGACGCTGATACGGTACTGGCCAGCATCGCTCAACGCCGAGAGCGAATAGTTGCGACGCACCTCTTCGCCGTCCAACACCAGCGTCATACCGATGTACTGGCCTGGCGCTGCCGCCAGGATCGGGCCGTTATCCACCGGGGCGAAATAGAAGGAGGTGATCTCGGCGCTCTCCTCCCCCCGCTTGACCAGCGTGAACGACCGCGCACCGCGCCAGCCGCCAGGGGCTTGGGCTTTCTCGTCGTAAATGGCCGCTTCGGCGCCGATCAGGATATCCGCCAATTGCCCGTAGGCCGCGCCCCAGGCATTCATCACCTCCGGCGTGGCGATCTCGCTGCCCAGCACTTCAGAAATCGCCCGCAGCAGGCAGGCGCCCACAATCGGGTAATGCTCCGGCAGGATCTGCAAGGCCACATGTTTATTGATGATCTTGGCCACCAGATCGCCCAGTTGATCCAACTGGTCGATATGTCGCGCGTACATCAGCACCCCATTGGCCAGGGCGCGGGGCTGATCGCCGCTGGCCTGGTGGGCCTGGTTGAACAGCGGGCGAACTTCGGGGTACTCGGACAGCATCATGCGGTAGAAATGGGTGATCAGCGCTTCACCGCCACTTTCCAGTAGAGGCACGGTGGATTTGACGATGGCACGGTCTTGGGCACTAAGCATGAGAGCCTCCAGGGCTTCTTTAAGGATTACCCTTGAGTACTCAGCATTCGTGCCAACTAAAAATTCGTTATTTATCAGGTAGTTGAAATAAGAGTAGTCAGTATGACTTCCTACACGCTAGAGTCATAAGGACTACAAGGAGTCATTATGACTGCGCACTCACTGCTCACCACCCTCCTGCCTCTCGTGGCCGACCTGTCCCGCGACCTGCCGGAGGGCGAGCGCTACCGCCGCCTGCTGCAAGCCATGCGTACTCTGCTGCCCTGCGACGCCGCCGCGCTGTTGCGCCTGGACGGTGAAGCGCTGGTGCCGCTGGCGGTGGACGGCCTGAGCGCCGATACCCTGGGCCGACGCTTCAAGGTCAGCGAACACCCACGGTTTGCGGTGTTGCTCGCCAGCCCCGGCCCCACGCGCTTCGACAGCGACAGCGAGTTGCCCGACCCGTATGACGGCCTGGTGGACGGCCTGCACGGGCACCTGCCAGTGCACGACTGCATAGGCTGCCCGTTGTTTGTCGACGACCGGCCCTGGGGCCTGCTGACCCTCGATGCGCTCGACACCGAGCGCTTCGAACGGGTCGAGCTGAACGCCCTGCAAGCCTTCGCCAGCCTGGCCGCCGCCACCGTCAATGTGGCCGAACGCATCGAACGCCTGGCCCTGCGCGCCGAAGACGAACACCAACGCGCCGAAATCTACCGTCAGGCCAGCGGCCAACAACACAAGGAAATGATCGGCCAGAGCAAAAGCCACAAGCGCCTGGTGGAAGAAATCAAACTGGTGGGCGGCAGCGACCTCACCGTGCTGATCACCGGGGAAACCGGGGTGGGCAAGGAGTTGGTGGCCCAGGCGATTCACGCCGCTTCGGCGCGTGCCGACAAACCGCTGATCAGCCTAAACTGCGCGGCCCTGCCGGAAACCCTGGTGGAGAGCGAGCTGTTCGGCCATGTGCGTGGCGCCTTCACCGGCGCGCTGAACGAGCGTCGGGGCAAGTTCGAGCTGGCCAACGGCGGCACCTTGTTTCTCGACGAAGTGGGCGAGCTGTCCCTGACGGTGCAGGCCAAACTGCTGCGCGTGCTGCAAAGCGGTCAGTTGCAGCGCCTGGGCTCGGACAAGGAACACCACGTGGATGTGCGCCTGATCGCCGCCACCAACCGCGACCT
Source organism: Pseudomonas sp. efr-133-TYG-23 (assembly GCF_030209215.1). Lineage (NCBI taxonomy): Bacteria > Pseudomonadati > Pseudomonadota > Gammaproteobacteria > Pseudomonadales > Pseudomonadaceae > Pseudomonas > Pseudomonas sp. efr-133-TYG-23. The sequence continues at coordinate 292,162 of NZ_JARVSL010000013.1, forward strand.
GGCCGATGAGGTGCGCAATGGCCGCTATCGCGCCGACTTCTACCACCGCCTGAGTGTTTACCCGCTGCAAGTACCGGCCCTGCGCGAACGCGGTCGCGATGTGCTGCTGCTGGCGGGTTTCTTTCTCGAACAGAACCGTTCACGCATGGGCCTGGGCAGTCTGCGCCTGACCGGCGATGCCCAGGCAGCCCTGCTGGCCTATAACTGGCCAGGCAACGTGCGGGAGCTGGAACATTTGATCGGGCGCAGCGCGCTCAAGGCCCTGGGAAACTGTCGCGAACGTCCGAGGATTCTCAGCCTGAGCGCCGCCGACCTCGACCTGCCCGACGTCAGCGCGCCGCTAATCGAAGCCCAGCTACCATCGACGCCCATCACCGGCGACTTGCGCCAGGCCACCGAAGATTACCAACGGCAAATCATCAATACCTGCCTGGAACGCCACCAGCACAACTGGGCCAGCACCGCCCGCGAACTCGGCCTCAACCGCGCCAACCTCGCCCGCCTGGCCAAGCGCCTGGGAATAAAATAACTCGCTGAACTCGGTCAAAATGAGGGGGAAAGTCCTGATGCCAGTCAGATCCAACCCAGGCAATGACTATCAAAAGTGGGAGGGGGCTTGCCCCCGATAGCGGTGCGTCAGTGACAGCTGGGCTGACTGTCACACTGTAATCGGGGGCAAGCCCCCTCCCACATTTGGTCCCGTCCAGGGCAGAAATTCATTCACTGAGTCCTTTACTGATGGGCATCAGTGACTTGTCCCCTGTTCAGACTGTTCTCGCCTTCAAGACCGGACTCACAATCTTGGGCTTGCGAAATACCAACACATTCCCCGCCATCACCAACCCTAACCCCACCAGCGCCGGGGCGGTCCACTGATAGCCCTCGGCGAACGCCGACACATTCAACGCCACCACCGGAAACAACACCGTGCAATACGCCGCACGCTCCGGCCCCATACGCCCGACCAGCGTCAAATACGCGGTAAACCCAATCACCGACCCCGGAATCACCAGGTACCACAACGCGCCGATATACCGCGCGCCCCAGTCCATCTCGAACGGAATGCCACGCAGCACACACCAGGTCGCCAGCATGGCTGCGCCATACGCCATGCCCCAGGCATTGGTGGTCAGTGGCCTGAGCCCGGCCTTCTGCTGCAAGCTCGACAACATATTGCCGGCCGAGAAACACATCGTCCCCAACAGCGCCAACCCCAGGCCCAGCAAGGTCTGCGGGCTGGCGGTATGCCCTACCAGTTCTGGCCAGAACAACAACCCCAAACCTGCCAACCCAAGGCCACCGCCCATCAACACGTTGCGGGCCACGCGCTGGCCGAAAAAGACCCGCGCGTTCAACGCGTTCCACAGCGTCGCGGTGGAAAACACCACCGCCACCAAGCCGCTGGGGATCCATTGGCTGGCCGTGAGAAAGCACATGAAGTTGACGCAAAACAGGCACAACCCCTGGGCCAGGCAGATCAGGTGCCCGCGCCGGTTCATCACCTGCAACTTGCGGCTGAGCAATAGCAACGCAAACAACACCAACGCCGCCAGGGCGAAGCGATAGACGATGGACACGGGAATCGCTACCACGCCCAGTTGCCACTTGAGGGCGATCCAGGTGGTGCCCCAGATCAGCACGGTGAGTAAGTACAGGAAAAGGTTCATGACAGGCTCCATCGATTGAGCCTCAGTGTCGCCCCCAAGGCGCGCCCGGCTCTTGCACATTCTTGCGCTTTTGTCGGGTGCGCAGCGCACAGCGCCGGCAGTGCGGAGTAGGATGCAAGGCGTCGGAGAGTACACGCCATGTCAGATCTGGAATCCCTGCAAGTCTTCCAAGCCCTCAACCGCTCGCCCCACGCCCGCCTGGAAGCCTGCGCCGAGCTGGGTGACGGCCTCGCCGCGGCGCTGTGGAGCAATCATCATGACTCCCAGGACTACCAAGCGCCGGGGCATCACACCCTGTCGTGCTATGTGGGCGGCGGCACCGGTACGTTTCGGCGCGACCGGCCCGACACCAAGGGCGGCCCCGACAAGCTGTGCATCCTGCCCGCCGAGCATCAGTCCGGGTGGGTGATCAACGGCGAGATCCGCCTGGCCCATGTGTACTTCAGCCAGGAACAATTTGCCCTCGGTTGCGTGACCCTGCTCGACCGCGAACCACGCACTGTGCAGTTGCACGAGAGCACGTTTCTGGAAGACCCCAGGCAAGCTCAACGCTTTCACCAGTTGATCGCCCTGAACTGGCAGGAACCCGCCGAGCGTTTGCTGACCAGCAGCCTGGCCCACGAACTGCTCAACCACACTTTGCTCAGCCAGGTCGGCTTGCGCGACGGGTTGCGTTTGAAGGGCGGGCTGGCGCCGCACCAACGGCGGTTGTTGGTGGACTACATCGATTACCACTTGGAGGCTCCGCTCAGCCTCGGCCAATTGGCCGGGTTGTGCGCGCTGTCGGAGTACCACTTTGCGCGGATGTTCCGTCAAAGCTTCGGCCTGCCGCCCCATCAATACCTGCTGGCGCGCCGCCTGGCTCGTGCGCAGAGCCTGTTGCGGGGCGGCACCCTGCCCCTTGGCGAGATTGCGCTGATATGCGGCTTCTCCAGCGCCAGCCATTTCACTCACCGCTTCCGCCAGGCCATGGGCGCCACGCCTGGGGAATATCGCCAGGCGTTCTGCGCCTAGGTCATCAAGCCCAACGTCTTGGCCTTGGCCACCGCCTGGGTACGCCGCTCCACGCCGAGCTTGCTGTGGATGCGCCGTGCATGGGTCTTGACGGTGTGCAGGGAGATAAACAAACGGTCGGCGATTTCCAGGTTGGAGTTGCCCAGGGCAATCAATTGCAGCACTTCCAACTCGCGCTGACTGAGTGGGTTTTCCACCGTGCCCGGGCTTGAGGCCTGGGGCTCCATCCCCAGTTCGCTCAACAGCCCCGGCGAGCGCAGACGCAATTCGCGAATCGCTTGCTGCACCTGGCAGCGCGCCGCCAATTCAAGCCCGGCGTGCAATGAACGACGCGCCAGGCCGGCGTCGCCCAGTTGCCAAGCCACTTCGCCCAGCACCAGATGCAATTCGGTTTCCAGACAGAGCATGCCGCGCTGGTGGGTGGCGTCCAGCAGCGCTTGCAGGCGTGCCAGCGGCTGTTCGGCGCAACCCAGTTTTACCTCGGCCAGCACCAATAAGTATTCGAGGCGCGGGATCAACTCCAGAGTGGCCGGCGGCGCTTGCTTGGCCAGCGGCCCACGGAAGTGGCGCAGCACGCGGCGCAGCGCTTCCACGGTCAACTCGGCGCGGCCCTGCTGCAACCAGAAATGCCCGCTGACCAGCAGCAACACCGCGCGGTACACGGTGTCCGGCACCTGGCGTTGCTGCATCAGTCGTTCGGCCTCGCGCAGTTGAATGAACGCCTGGGCGTAATCGCCTCGGTTGGCCGCCAGCAGCGCCAGGCCAAGAAACCCGTAGAGCACGCGTTTGTCCTGGCTGTGCAGGCACAGGGGCAAGCCACTCTCAAAACACTCCGCGGCCAAGGCATCCTGCCCCTGGCGCAACGCCAGGTGCCCGCGGCGCAAGGCGATACGCCCGAGCAACGGTCCGGCCTTGAGCCGCTGCTTGAGCAACATCGCCTGCATATGTTCCAGCAGGCTCTGCGCCCGATGCGGCGCGCCGCGCTGTTCCAGTAACTGTGCGTGATCCAGCTCCAACAACGCTTCCAACAGCAATGAGCCATGGGCACGCGCCAGGCACAGCGCTTCGCGATTGAGGGTTTGTGCCACATCCAATTCACCGCGCAGCAAGGCTTGCTGGGTGAGCCCCGACAGGCACATCAACCGCGAGGTCCAGGCGCTGTCGGGCAAGGCTTGCAAGGCCTCGATAAAGTGCGCGCGCGAACCCTCGGCGTCGCCGTCCAAATGCAGCAACCACCCCCACTGTGCCTGCCAGCGCGCCAGCAAGTGGCGCTGTTGCGCCGCCGTCGGTTGCGGGGCGAAACGCGCAAGTTGGTCGATGCACACCGCCGCCTGCTCGAAGCGCCCGGCAAACAGCAGCGCCGCCGTGACCAGCCCCACCAACTGCGCCGAACCGAGCATCAGTTCGTCGCCATGCTCCTCGTGCAGGCGCAGCAGCAACACCGCGTTCTGCTGACGGAACAGGTCTTCGAAACTGAAATGCTGCAACAGGCTTACCGCCACTTCATATTCTTCGGCCAGCAGCGCCTGTTCGAAGGCGGCCTGCCAGTCCTGCTCGGCGGTGAACCATTGGCAGGCGCGGCGGTGCCAGGAGCGCTTGGTCGGCCAGGGCTCGTCGCGTATCAAGCGTGCCAGGGGTGGGAACACCTGCAACCAATCGCTGCTTTCCCACGCTTGGATAAACGCGCCGAGGGCCTGTAGGTCACGCAGGTACTGATCACCGTCGCCCGCGCCGAACAGGTGCTCGCACAGTCCGGTGTTGAAACGCGGCAGGTGGGCCAGCACGCGCCACGCGTCGGCCAGCTCAGGGGGCAGCGTGCTGAACAGTTCGTGTTGCAGGTAGTCGAGTAGGGTCTTGTCGGGATGACCGTCGCCCAGCAACGCGATGCGCACACCGGCGCACCAGCCGGCGCTGAATTGCAGCACGCCCTCGACGGACTGCCCCGGCGCATGGTTGAGCAGCGCCTGGATCTCTGGGGCGCTGAAGGCCAGCTCCGCGCCGCATTCCAGCAGTTCGTCGTCCAGCAGCAGCCGCGGCCAATTGCACGCCGGCCGCCGCCGCGCGCCTAGCCACCAGGTCAGCGCCGGGCTGCTGGCGGTAAACAGGCGGTCGAGCAAGGCATCGGTTGCGGGAGCGGGCAAGCGGCAAAAGTCATCGAGGAACAACCACGCCGGCGCCTGCCAGCGACCCAGGTCCTGTAGCAACGTGGCTTCATCGGTAAAGGGCAACCCCAGGTTATGCGCCAAGCGCTGGCAGAGATCGAGGGGGTCGAGCGCCACGCCGTTGAGCGGCAGCCAGTACACCTGACAGCCTTCGGGCGCCTGCAATGCGCACTCGGCAAGCAGCGCGCTCTTGCCACTGCCGCCGGGGGCGCACACCAACTTTACCCGCGCGGCAGACGCCAGCAACGGCTCAGCCAGTCGCGGGCGCAGCAGATGATGGGCGGACAGCCGAGGCATGAATCCAGGACGGTCCAGGCAGCGAGTCATGGCGGTCATTGCTGCATCCTGCGTTTTTATTGTTATGCAACCTGACGCGTACCCTAGACCCGTGGCGGGCGATTGTTGAAGAAGTATTCAGCGGGGTGATTGAAGGCCATGCATAAAACCCAAGGTGGGAGGGGGCCAGCCTCCTCCCACCTTTGATTCGGGATCAGCGCACGCCTTCGGCTCGCAACGCCGCCGGAGTGTAGTCCGCCGCCTTGGCTGCGAACCCGAACACGAAGCTGCTCTTCTCCTCGTTCTTCATCCCCAGCGCGATATAACGCCCGGCGATCAAGTCATACAGGGTCTCGACGGTATACGCCGGCACCTGATGGTCGTAGTAGAACTGCGAATGGCCTTCGGCAACCCGCCACAGTTGGCCACGGCCGTCATAGTGATCCACCAGCGCGACTTGCCAGCTGTCTTCATCGATGTACATGTGACGCTTGGCATAGATGTGGCGCTCGCTCGGCTTGACCGTGCCGACCACTTCCCACACGCGGTGCAGCTCGTAGCGGGTCAGGTCCTGGTTGATGTGGCCGGCCTTGATGATGTCGTCATACTTGAGCGACGGCGAGTCGAGCTTGTAGCTGTTGTAGGGGATGTACATCTCTTTTTTGCCCACCAGCTTCCAGTCATAGCGGTCGGGCGCGCCGGAGAACATATCGAAGTTGTCGGTGGTGCGCAGACCGTCGGACGCGGTGCCCGGCCCGTCATAGGACACTTGCGGCGCCCGCCGCACGCGGCGTTGACCGGCGTTGTAGATCCACGCCAGGCGCGGCTCTTTCACCTGGTCGAGGGTTTCGTGCACCAGCAGCACGTTACCCGCCAGGCGCGCCGGCGCGGTCACCGATTGCTTGAAGTAACTCAACACGTTAGCCGCCTTGGCCGGGTCGATATCCGGGATGGCCTGGGGCACCGCCACTTCTTCCTCGAAGCGGATCGGCGTGTAGCTGCCATTGGTCTGTGGGGTGGCCTGGGTGATGATGCGACGCAGGTTGCCGCCGTGATAACGGGTGATGTGGTTCCACAGCACCTCCACGCCATTCTTGGGAATCGGGAACGCGTAGTAACGATTGCCGGTGAAGTTCTCCAGGCCGTTACCGTCGTTGATCGCCTTGACGTTCAGCGCGCTGCGCTTGATCGATTCATAGATGTCAGGCGGCAGGTTCACCGTGCGGTGGCTGGGGTAGACCGGGATCTTGTAGGTCTCGGGGTAGCGCTTGAACATCGCCACTTGGCCGTCGGATAGTTTGTCCTTGTACTTGTCCACCGTAGCGGCGGTGATCACAAACAGCGGTTTTTCATTGGCGAACGGGTCAGCCAGAAAGCCTTTGCTGTCCACCGCGCCGGCGTTTTTAGGGATGCCACCGGTCCAGGCCGGGATCGAACCGTCGGCATTACCGGCCTTCTCCGCGCCCACCGGAGTGAGGGTGGTGCCAAGCTTGGCGGCTTCTTCCGGGGAAACCGCGGCCCATACGTTGGCGGCCAACAAGCTGAGGGCCAACACTGCAATTGTCTTACGCATACGTTCTTGTCCTTCTTTAAGCCAAATCAGAAGTTCACGCCGAAGCTGAGGGCGAGGAAGTCACGGTCGGTCAGGGTGTTGTAATCGCCGCCGAAGAAGTCGGTGTAACTGAGGCTGGCGGTGTAGGTGCTGCGGTAGTCAGCATCGACGCCCACGCTGATGGCCTTGGCGCCTTTGTTGAACAGGCCGTTGGGGCCGTAGCCGGCAACGTCATGGGACCAGGACAGGTTGGGTTTGAGGTTCACCCCGGCAATCGCGTTGTTGTAGTCCAGGATCGCCCGCGCGCGGTAACCCCAGGACGTCGAGGTGACGAAACCGTCGGTGTCGCCCTGGAATCCGTAAGCGCCATACACCGAGTCGCGGCCGTAACGCAGTTTGGATTTGTCTTCCAGGCCCGCCACATGTACCACGGCCGCTTCGCCCACCACCGTCAGACGCTCAGCGCCCAACACCTGGTCGAAGAACTGGGTCATGGAGCTCTGGATCTGGGTGATTTCCTTGCGGCGGTAGCCGGTGTTGTCATCCCCGAAGTTGCTGCGAATCGGCGAGGCCGCCTGGCCGGCGACCGGGTTGATCAAGGCCAGGGTCAGGTCGGTGGTGTTCAGTTGCACCGGCGCATTCGGCCGGTAGCTGATCTCCCCGGTCCAGGCCGTACCGGTGGGCAACGTGGTGGAGAAACTGGCGCCGAACAGTCGGATATCTTCCGGGTAATCGAGGTAGTACTGGCCACGCCCGAGCATCAGGCTTTGCACCAGGCCCGCACCGGAACCGGGGGCCAGGCCATTGGCCGCGCCGGCGATGGCGCCGAGGGTGGCCAGGCTGGTGTTGTTGGTGATGGTGCCCACGGTCGGGGTCCGGCTGTGGTAGTTCATGAAGTACAGGCCGTACTCGGTGTCGTCGCCCAACCAGCGCAATGCGGCGCCGAACTGGCCGGAATCCCGCGCATCGCGGTCGCCGGCACGCCGTACGATCACCCCTTCATTGGCCACACTAAAACCCTGGCCGAACGCCGCCGCTACCGGTTGCAACGGGCGGATGGCCGGGTTGCCGACTGTGTAATTATTGGTGCAACCGTCCGCCGCCACATCGCCACCGAAGAACGTGCCGCAGTTGTCCAACACGGTCTGGTCCCATTCCAGCTGATAGAAACCTTCCACGGTCAGCTGGTTGGTCAGGCTCTGGGACGCGAACAGCATGTTGACCGGGATCAGGCCTTCCTTGATCTCGGCGCCCGGCCGACGAAACGCTGACACGTCGATCGGGTTGATGCTGTTGATGGAGTTACCGATGAAGGTGCTTTCGCCCCAACTGACCACCTGCTTACCGGCGCGCACGGTGCCCGGCAGGTCGCCCAAGGAATAGTTGTGGTAGACGAACGCATCGAGGATCTCTGCGCCGCTGGATTTGGCGCCTTCCTTGCGGTTGTGGTCGCTGATGGGCTTGAACTCGCGGTCTTCGTCCTTGAGTTCGAAGTCGTACCAGTATTTGCCGCGCACGAATACGCCGGTATCGCCGTACTTCAGCTCCAGATCGTGCAAGCCTTTAAAGATTTTGGAGAAGGTCTCGCCCTTCTTGAAGTTGAGACGTCCGTCATCCCCCGTGGAAGCCTGGCCCGTGCCGCCGTTGACGGTGCCCACGAGCTTCTTGTCGGCATCGCGCATGCCCCAACTCGAACCGACCGACAGCGACGAATCGAATTGCCCTTCGATCTCGCCAATGTTGAACGAAACAGCCTGCGCCTGAGCGCAGCAACCCAACGCAACCGCAGCGGCCAGCGCCTGTGGCGTGAAGATGGCGCGCATTGTTGTTTTTGTCATGCGTCTTCCCCGGTGAGTGACAGAAGGCCCCACCCTACTGCCGCGCATCAGGAGCGATAAGCGCACCAAGGAGGGATTCGTGTTGTCGCTCGAAAGGATTACAGGCCGCTCTGGCTGGGTGCGGGCGCGGGTATGCGCCGGGTGGATGGGGCACTATCAGGAACATGGATGGCGAACTTATGACTGTTTCCGGATACGTAACAGTCCTTGTCCTGAACCGCTATTACTCATCTTGTTACAAACCGCTATTCTGACCGGGCTTTCAGGGCAAACCGCCCGCTTCCAGGTTTGGAAGACAAGCTGAAGTTCAATAGATTGATGCCTTTTTTCAATCTGTTACCGGTGTTCACTGACGTTGATTTGTTGCTCCTTGATCAAACGTCTTACTTCGGCCGCTGCCTGTGCAGCGGCCTTTTTTATGCGCGAAACAAAACGGGGCGCCATCAGCGCCCCGTGGGATTCAAGCATGTTCAGGCAATGATCACAGGCTGTATTTCTGCAAGTTGGCCATCATCTCCTTCAACGCTTCGATATTGTCCTTGGGGTGCGCGGCGCCTTCGAAGTCGCAGATCTGCGCCCAATGGGTGGCCACATCGTCCGGGGAGAACCCGGCTTCGGGGTCGAAGCCCACGCCCAGGCTGCGCTCCCAGCGGGTCTTGCCGATCCAGCCACCGCCCACTTCGAACAGCCCCGAGGTTTCCTGGCAGGCCTCACTGCCCAAGTACACCACCAGCGGGCTGACCAGCTCCGGCTTGAGGCGTTCGAACACCTGCGGCGGAATCAAGCCTTCAGTCATGCGCGTGGCGCCGGTCGGGGCTATGGCATTGACCAGGATGTTGTTCTTGCGGCCTTCCAGCGCCAGGGTGCGGGTCAGGCCGTACAGGCCGAGCTTGGCCATGCCGTAGTTGGACTGGCCGAAGTTGCCGTAGATGCCCGAGGTGGACGCGGTGAAGATCACCCGGCCATAACCTTGCTCGCGCAGATGGGGCCAGGCGGCGCGGGTGACTTTGTAGGCGCCTTCGACATGCACCCGGTAAACCAGGTCCCAGTCGCTGTCGTCCATTTTATGAAAGGTCTTGTCCCGCAGAATGCCGGCGTTGTTGACCACCACGTCGATACGGCCAAACGCATCGAGAGCGTTCTGCACGATCTTGTCACCGTCGGTGACAGAGTCATGGTTGGCCTCGGCGATACCGCCCGCCGCACGAATCTCCGCCACTACACGGTCAGCCGCCGACGCACTGGCGCCCTCGCCCTGGGTCGAACCGCCGAGATCGTTGACCAGCACCTTGGCGCCATGCCGGGCGAACAACAGCGCATGGGCCCGGCCCAAGCCGCCGCCGGCACCGGTGACGATCACGACCTTATCCTGAAACTGCACTGACTCACTCATACCGAACTCCAATGGCGACAATGGGAATGGCTGGAGTGTCAGGCACAGGGCCTTTGGTCACAATAAATACGGTCGCGGCTGAATGGTGCGCGATAAGGCTGAGGGATAATTGCGCGCCTCAGGAATAGGCCACCTGCGACGCGGGCCGCCCGATCCGGTCACGAAATGCCAGGTAGTGCTTGAGCACCTGCACCGGCGCCTCGACCTGTGGGTAATGGCCGATATTGGCCAGCAGCACCGTATCAGCATTCGGTATCAACTGCTGGTAACGCTCCACCATGTGGGCACCGGAAATCGGATCGATCTCGCCGTCGATCACCCGCAACGGCACGCCCCCCTTTTGCATGGCCTGCACCCAACGCTCGCGCAGGCGCCGACGCTGGGGGATGTAAGCGATCAATTTGTGCAGGATGCGCGGGCCATCGTTGCAACTGATCAGGCTCCAGTAATCATCCAGGGCACTTTCGCTGGGGCGGGTGGAGGGGCCGAAAATCTGGCTGAAGCTTTTCGACAGGGCATTGCGCCCGAAGGCCCGCCCGATCATCCAACCCAATGGGCTGAGCAAGAGTTTCTGCACCAGCGCCGGGCGATGGGTTTCCGGAAACAGCCCACCGTTGAGAAACACCCCACTGGCCATGCGGAAGCGGCCTTCATAGTGCCGCGCCAACAGTTCTTGGGCGACGCTGTCGCCATAGTCGTGGGCCAACACATGTACCGGTTGATCCACACACAGATGGTCGAGCAGGGCCTGCTGCAAATCCGCCTGTTCCAACAGGCAGTAGCCATGGTCCAGGGGCTTGTCCGAATCGCCGAAACCGAGCATGTCGCAGGCGATCACTAGGTAGCGCTGGGCCAGGGCTTGCCACAGGTAATGCCAGTCCCAACTGGCCGTGGGAAAACCGTGGATCAGCAACAGCGGCTCGCCCTGCCCCGCTACCCAGTAGCGGATGGTACGGCCATGAAAGTCGAAATCCTGGCCACGCTTGCGCCAGGCTCGAAGCGGGATCTCGGCGATTGGCATCAGGTTTTATACCCAGGGTTTTGATGGTCCAGCTTACGCAGCAACGCCGGCCAGGCCAGCGCGCCGCCCATGCCTTGAGCGCTCTTGGTGACGGCCGCGCTCATGGCCTTCGCTCCCGCGAGAATCTGCGGCTCGATGCCAATCAGCTCGGCACCGCCGGTTTGCGCCAGTACTTGGATTTCGCAGGCGCGCTGGAAGATAAACATCATCAGGAATGTGTCGGCGATGCTAGCGCCGCAGGTCAGCAGGCCATGGTTGTGCAACATCAGAAAGTGACTGTCGCCCAGATCGGCTTGCAGGCGGGCCTTTTCCTCGTGGTTCAGCGCCACCCCTTCGTAAGCGTGATAGGCCAGGCTGGAGAGCACGAAGATCGATTGCTGACTGATGGGCAATACGCCCTGTTTCTGCGCAGCCACGGCGACACCGGCGGCGGTGTGGGTGTGCAGCACGCAGGTCACATCGTGGCGCACTTCATGGATGGCGCTGTGGATGGTGTAGCCGGCCGGGTTGATGTCATAGGGGCTGTCCATGCGCTTGTTGCCGGCCTGGTCGACCTTGACCAGGCTCGACGCGGTAATCTCGTGGAACATCAGGCCGTAGGGGTTGATCAGGAAATCGTCGGTGCCCGGCACTTTGGCCGATATATGGGTGAAGATCAGATCGTCCCAACCATGCATCGCTACCAGGCGATAGCACGCGGCAAGGTCGACACGCGTTTGCCACTCGGCAGCGCTGACCTGGGCCTGGACATTGTGTGGCGATACAACCGGGGCTAGGCTCACGGTGATGACCTCCTTGGCGCACGTTCTTATTGTTTTTTTTTGGGATGGGCCAGTCTAGTCAGGCGCCTTGGCTGGCGGAGTCGCCTTGGCAGCCAGCTTGATGACTGTGCGAGTCAGCTTTGAGAATAGTTGAAATTCGTCCAAGCGCCGTCAGAGAAGCGCCGCCAATAAAGGCGCGGCAAACAGGTTGAGCAGGCCGGTCAGCACCATCACCAGGCCGGCCACCGAGCCTTCTTCGCCACCCACCTCATGGGCGCGGCTCACACCCGCACCGTGGGCGCCTACCCCGAACAGCGCGCCACGCGCCAACGGCGTGCGCAACGGCAGCCATTTGAGCAACACGCCGCCGAGCATGGCGCCGATCACCCCGGTGAACATCACGAATACAGCCGTGAGTTCCGGCACCCCGCCAAGGTCGGATGACACCGGCATGGCGAACGGCGTAGTGATCGAGCGCGGCACCAGCGACAACGCCACCGAGCTGTCCAACGCCAGCGCTTTGGCCAGGCCAAACGAGGTGGCGATGGAGGCTGCGCTGCCCGCCACCATCCCCAGCAACAACGCCGACCAGTGTCGCGCCAACAAACGGCGCTGCTGCCAGATAGGCACCGCGAACGCCACGGTGACCGGGCCTAGCACCCCAATCAACCAGTGGGTGTCGGTGGCGTATTCGGCATAGGCGGTATGCATCGGCACCGCCACCGCCAGCAGCAACACCGGCACCAGGACCAACGGCGACAACAGATAACGCCCGGTGCGTCGATACAACCAACGGCTGAAGACATAGGCGCCGAGGGTCAGCGCAAGCCAGAACAACGGCATCAGTTCAAACTTCATGGCGCAACCTCCAGCGGCACACCAGCTCCACGGTAAACGCCGTGACCAGCATTACAGCCAATGTGCTGCAACCGATCACCAGCAGGATGCGCCAGCCTTCGTTGCGTACCAGGCCGCCGTAGTCCAACAGGCTCATCAATGCAGGAATAAAGAACAGCAGCATTTCCGCCATTAACACACCGGCGCCAAATTGCAGCGTGGCCGGTTGCACCAAGCCACTGGCGAAGGCCACCAGCAACAGGCCCAGGCCCACCACGCCGCCGGGAATCGGCCAGGCCAGCCAGGCGGCTAATTGGCATCCCAGCAGGTAGATAGCCAGCAACACCACCAGTTCGGTCAACAGGCGGCCAAGGGGTTTAAAGGTAAGACGATTCATGGTTGGGGTCCTCGCAGGGCTTCTATTTTAAAGAGCCCATGCCTATCCCCGAAGCGAATTGTTAGACTGCCAGCCATTCCAGACTGGAATCGGACCCATGGAATTCAAACAGCTGCGCAGTTTTGTCGAAGTGGTTCATCGCGGCGGGTTTACCCAGGCCGGTAAAACCCTGCATATCAGCCAATCGGCGGTCAGTAAGCAGGTCGCACAATTGGAATACAGCCTCGGCACGCCGCTGCTGGAGCGCACTGGTTCGCACATTCGCCTGACCGCCGCTGGCCGCGTCGTGTTGCAACGCGCCGAAGCCATGCTGCGCTTGCAAAGCGAACTGCAGAGCGAACTGGACGACATGCAACAGCTCACCCGTGGCGAGTTACGCCTGGGCCTGCCGCAGCTAGGCGGCGATACCTTGTTCGCCGAGCTATTTGCCGAATACCGCCGACGCTACCCCAACGTGACTATCCAATTGCTGGAAGGCGGCACGCGTAGCATCGAACAGGCGATTCTCAACGGCGAATTGGAAGTGGGCGGCAGCCTGATGCCCAGCGACCCGGCGTTTGCCTGGCAGGCGTTCTGCGATGAACCGCTGGACGCGTTGCTGCCCGTGGATCACCCCTTGGCGCAACAACCACAGGTACGCCTGGAGGCGCTGGCCGACACACCGTTCCTGATGTACCAGCGCAGCTTCGTGTTGAATGATCGGCTGCTGCAAGCCTGCCAAAGCCTGGGCTTTACCCCCAAGGAAGCCGGGCGCAGCGGCCAGGCGGATTTCCTTGCGGCCCTGGTCGCGGCCGGCCAGGGCGTGGTGCTGCTACCCAGCGTGGTCGCCCGTGGGCTGGTGCGTCCAGGGGTGGTGCGCGTGCCCCTGCAAGCGCCGGATTATCTGCGTTGGGACATTGCTTTTATCTGGCGCGAAGGCGCTTATCTGTCGAAAGCCGCCCAAGCCTGGCTGGCACTGTTGCGTGAGTACCCACTCAACCGCGCAGTGCCGTGATCAACTCGCCCAGCCACGGTTCGGCGTCGGTTTCCGGGGTCACGCTTTCGCTGGCATCCAGGCGCAGCATCGGCAGCACTTCGCTCACGCCCAGCTCGCCGAACAGCTCGCGCATCTGCTCGCCACCGGCGCAGAAGGTATCGCCGTAGCTGGCGTCGCCCAGGGCGATTACCGCGCCAGGCAAACCGCGCAAAGCGGCAGGTAGTTGATCGCGAAGTGTCGAGTACAGAGGCTGGAGGTTGTCGGGCAATTCACCCATGCCGGTGGTGGACGTCACGGCCACGAGCGCCTGGGGGGCATACGCCTGCACGTCCGCCAGGGTGGCGCGAGGATCGTGCCAGGCCTCGAAGCCTGCGGCTTTGAGGAGGCCGACGGCGTGGCGGGCCACTTCTTCTGCGGTGCCGTACACCGAGCCGGAAAGGATGGCGACTTTCATCAATCTGATCCTGTAGTTGAGCGAAAACCTGGGATATTAACAGCTGGCGCAAAAATTTCGCGGCGCCCCGTGCAAGATTCAGCACTTGCCATAAACTGCACATTCCACCGACATGCCATGGACCGCTCAATGATTAATGCCAAGCTGATGCAACTGGTCATCAATGCGTCGAACGACGGTATCGTCGTCGCCGAACGCGAAGGCAAAGACAAACCACTGATTTACGTCAACCCGGCATTCGAACGGCTGACCGGTTACACCTTGGATGAAATCCTCTATCAGGACTGCCGCTTCCTGCAATCGGGCGATCGCGACCAACCCGCGCTGATGGCCATTCGCGACACGCTGGAGAGCGGCGGCGCCTGCCGAGAAATCCTGCGTAATTACCGCAAGGACGGCAGTCATTTCTGGAATGAGCTTTCTCTTTCGACGGTTTATAACCAGGCCGACAAGCAGACGTATTTTGTCGGTGTGCAGAAGGACGTCACCCAGCAGGTCAAGGCCCAACAACGCGTGGCCCAGTTGGAAGCCGAACTGGCCCAGGTCAAGGCCGAGCTGGCCGCCCTTCGCGCGACCAGCGGCTCAAACAAAATTTAGAAAACAGAATCACTAAAGGGGATAATGGCGCTTTAGCACCTCCTACCGAGCAACGGCGATGCCACGCAACGCACTTCTGACCCAGGATGAACTGGACTTCATTCAGAACATGCAGCACAACCCGCAACTCAACCTGCGGGATTCTTCGTCGAGCCTGACCGTCAACGGCGGCGCGCAGATTCGCGATCTACTCACCCGCCTCGCGGCTCATGACCATGTGACCATCCAGGCGCAGTTCGACAACCAGCAACTGACCTTCCCTTTGCAGTTGGTAGAGGACGAGTTCAATGCTGTGCATCTGCGGCTAGGCGTGCCGAGTATTTTCGAAGACGGGCCCATGATTCGCCCGTGGCGGCTGGCACTGGAAACGCCGGTGGCATTGGAGAATATCCGGGGCATCCCTGGCGCCCTGTGGGTGCATGAGGTGTCATTCAAAGGCGTGCTGGTGGAAATCCGCGGGCGCTTCAAGCCGCCGAAAACCTTCGCGTTGTGGTTCAGCCCTTCCGGCTACGAGCGCATCGCCCTGCGCGGCACGCTGCAACGGGAAACCGCGCGGGGCCTGTTCGCCTATCGCATTAGCCAGAGCAACGTGGACGAAACCGAACGCCTGCGCCACTTCATCCTGCACCAGCACCGCCTGGCGCACCCGCACGTGCACGCCTGAAATCAGGTATCGAGGCTGCCGCTGAGGAACTGCTGCAAGCGGCGCTGCATCACCGGCCCGTCATTGCCCAAGCAGCCGATGGAAGAGCCCGCCAGGTCGTTTTCGGCCAGGTCCGAAGCATCCCCGGCGATAAATAGCGGGCAATCCAGGGTTTGCGCCAGGCGGTTCAACCGCGCAGCCAGGTCGTGGTTATGGGCATGATTGGAGAAGATCACCAGCGCCTGGGGCTGGATCTTCTGGCAGACCAGCGTCAACTCGTCGAAAGGCTGGCCCATCCCGAGCACCCTCACGGCTAGGCCGTCGCGCGCCATCAGCAAGCCCGCCACCAGCAATTCCAACTTACGGCATTCGCCCGGCAGAGCCGCCAGTAAAACCCGACGCGGTGCTGCGGCGCTTGCCAGTTGCAGACGCTGCGATACTTGCATGCGCAGGAAGGCGTCGAAGAACAACCATTCACTGGCCTGGCCGAAGCGTCCTTGATGGCGCAGCAGCTCACTCCATAACGGCATCAGGATGTCTTGGAATGCGACGCTGACGGGGTAGGTGGCAAGCACCTGGCCGTACAGGCTCTCCAGTTGGCGGTCATCGAAACCACTGATGGCCTGTCTCAGCCGTGCCTGTAACTGCAGCCATTCATTCTCCTGCGGCGCAACCCCTTCGGCGCGGACCGCTTCAGCCTGGCGAGCATCCCGGGCGAGAATCTTGCCCACTTTACTGACCGCCACGCCACGCTCGACCCAACTGAGAATGCGATTGACCGTCTCAATATCGTGCCGAGAGTACAACCGATGCCCACTTTCGGTGCGCATTGGCTGGATCAGACCGTAGCGTCGCTCCCAGGCACGCAGGGTGACGGGGTTGATGCCTGTCATTCTGGACACTTCGCGGATCGGAAACAGCTCTTGGGAATCCGTCGAATCTGAATGCGAAATACTATCAACAGGGGCAATGATCACAGGCATTTAAGACCAAAGAACCAACGGTAAGCGGGGCCTCATTTAACGCCTTTAAAGCTGTCTATTTCAAGGCCTGTGCTTTTCAGACCAATGTCGCTGGTGTATTGGCTGAATTCAGGAATAATCCTTGCCTGTTTTTTCCACGTCGCTGCATTACCCCGCAGCCTCGTCTGTGTGCCACCTACCCGGTCAAGCGCACCTGTCTATTTGGAGATACACAATGTCTACCTCTCCCGTCACCCTGATGGTCGCCCGCCGTGTGGCCAAGGGACGCTACGAAGAACTGATGGCCTGGCTGCGCGAAGGCGAGCAATTGGCCACCGACTTCCCTGGTTACCTGGGCTCGGGCGTACTCGCGCCACCGCCCAACGACGATGAGTTCCAGATCATTTTCCGGTTCGCCGATGAACAGACCCTGCACGCCTGGGAGTTTTCGGCGTCGCGCAGTGCCTGGCTGAGCCGGGGCAGCGACTTGTTTGCCGACCCGTCCGAGCACCGTGTGCGTGGCATCGACGGTTGGTTCGGCGCAGTAGGTGCACGTCCACCGCGCTGGAAGCAGGCCGTGGCGATCTGGCTGGCCTTTTTCCCGGTGTCGCTGCTGTTCAACTTTGTGTTGGGGCCGCTGCTCAACGGGCTGGAGCTGGTGCCTCGGGTGCTGGTCAGTACCCTGGCGCTGACGCCACTGATGGTTTACCTGTTCATCCCGCTGTCGACCCACCTGCTGGCGAACTGGCTGCACCCCACCCCGCCACCGCCCAAGACCACCGAAGCGGCGGCGTAAATACAGAGGCCGCGTGTCGCTGGTATGATTCGAGCCTGCCAGCGACGCGAGCCTCCCATGACTGCAACGAACGCCCCGATCCTGATCACCGGCGCCGGCCAGCGTGTCGGCCTGCATTGCGCCCATCGCCTGCTGGACGAGGGTCAACCGGTTATTTTCAGTTACCGCAGCGAACGCCCCGGCGTGCAGGCCTTGCGCGAACGCGGCGCGATCGGCATCTTCGCTGACTTCTCCAGCGAGGCCGGGGTGCTGGCGTTTATCGCGCAAGTGCACACCCGCACTCAAAGCCTGCGCGCGATCATTCATAACGCCTCGGCCTGGATCGCGGAAACCCCGGGTGATGAAAGCCGCGCGTTTATCGACATGTTCAATGTGCACATGCTTGCGCCGTACCTGATCAACCTGCATTGTTCACCTTTGCTGCAACGCTCTTCACCCGCCGATATCGTGCATATCAGCGATGACGTGGTGCGCAAGGGCAGCCGCCAGCACATCGCCTATTGCGCCACCAAGGCCGGGCTCGACAGCCTGACCCTGTCGTTCGCCGCGCAGTTCGCGCCGCGGATCAAGGTCAACGGCATTGCGCCGGCCATGGTGATGTTCAACGAGGGTGATGACGCGGCCTATCGCGCCAAAGTCCTGGCCAAATCGGCACTGGGCATCGAGCCCGGCCCCGACGTGATCTACCAGAGCGTGCGTTACCTGTTGGATAACCCTTATGTCACCGGTACCACCCTGACCGTCAATGGCGGGCGGCATATCAAGTAAGCCGTTTTGAGGATGTTGTATGACCTTTTCCCTGCCCCACCATTACCGCGAGATCCTCATGGGCCTGGGCGAAGACCCGGAACGCGAAGGCTTGCTCGATACCCCCAAGCGCGCCGCCAAAGCCATGCAATACCTGTGTCATGGCTACGAGCAGAACCTGGAAGAGATCGTCAATGGCGCGCTGTTCGCCTCCGACAATGACGAGATGGTGATCCTCAAGGACATCGAGCTGTATTCGCTGTGCGAGCACCACCTGCTGCCCTTTATCGGCAAAGCCCATGTGGCGTATATCCCGACCGGCCGCGTGCTGGGCCTGTCGAAGCTGGCGCGCATCGTCGACATGTTCGCCCGACGCCTGCAGATCCAGGAAAACCTCACGCGGCAAATCGCCGATGCGATCCAGGAGGTCACCCAGGCCGCTGGCGTGGCCGTGGTGATCGAGGCCCAGCACATGTGCATGATGATGCGCGGCGTGGAGAAACAGAATTCAACCATGAACACCTCGGTGATGCTCGGCGCGTTTCGCGAGTCGAACACCACGCGCATGGAGTTCCTGCAACTGATTGGACGGAGCAAGTAGCAATGCCACAACTTCAACCAGGCATGGCGCGCATCCGGGTCAAGGACCTGTGCCTGCGTACCTATATCGGCATCAATGAGGACGAAATCCTCAATAAGCAGGACGTGCTGATCAACCTGACCATCCTGTATGCCGCCCAGGAAGCCGTGCGCGACAACGACATCGACCACGCGCTGAACTACCGCACCATCACCAAGGCCATCATTGCCCATGTGGAGGGCAACCGCTTTGCCCTGCTGGAGCGCCTGACCCAGGAACTGTTGGACCTGGTGATGAGCAACGCATCGGTGCTGTATGCCGAAGTCGAAGTGGACAAGCCCCACGCGCTGCGGTTTGCCGAGTCGGTGTCGATAACGTTAGCTGCAAGCCGCTAGCTATAAGCTGCAAGCTAATGGCCAACCCCATTCCAACTTGCAGCTTGAAGCTCACCCGCTTGAAGCTGCCTCGAAGAGCTCCACTATGAACGATCAACAACGCCTCGAACTCGAAGCCGCTGCCTTCCGCCGACTGGTAGCGCATCTGGACAGCCGCAAGGACGTGCAGAATATCGACCTGATGAACCTCGCCGGCTTCTGCCGCAATTGCCTGTCCAAGTGGTACAAGGCCGAGGCCGATGAGCGCCAGATCGAGCTGAGCCTCGATGACGCCCGTGAAGTGGTGTACGGCATGCCGTACGCCGAGTGGAAAGCCCAATACCAGAAAGAAGCCAGCGCCGAGCAACAGGCCGCGTTCGCCCAAGGAAAACCCCATGACTGATCTGAACACTCTGCGCGCCAGCCTTAACAGTGGCGAGCACGTTTTTGCCGATACCCTGGCGTTTGTCGCGGCCGGTTACGATTACCAGCCCCAAGCGTTCACCAATGGCAACGTGGAAAACGCCGCTTTGCAGAACGAAGGTTCGTGCAAGACCCTGGGATTGGCCCTGCTGGAAGGCTTGAGCGATCAGGAAGCGCTGCTGGCGTTTGGGGAGCACTACCGTGCGGTGGTGGCCACGCCGGAGGGCAGTGACCATGGCAATATTCGCGCGTTGATGGCCCATGGGTTGGCCGGGGTGAAATTTGCGGCACCGCCCCTGACGCGCAAGTCCTGAGTCAGATGCAGGTAATAGACTTGCCCAGATAGGGTCAGGTCAGCCAACTATTCTGCAGCGGGTACATCTGCATCGGGGGCAAGCCCCCTCCCACAAATCTGATCGGGTCCATGCCTCCACAATGCGCCAAGCTGAAGGCAAACGCAGATTCAGTGTGGGAGGGGGCTTGCCCCCGATAGCGGTGTCCAAAAAAAACCGGCCTCGCAGCCGGTTTTTTTATATGGGCACTTTAGAACGCAGCGTCCTTCAAACCGTCGAGGTAACGCTCGGCATCCAGGGCCGCCATGCAACCGGCGCCGGCCGAGGTGATGGCCTGACGGTATACATGGTCAGCCACGTCACCGGCGGCGAAGATACCTTCGATGTTGGTGGCGGTGGCGTTGCCTTCACGGCCGCCCTGTACCACCAGGTAACCGTCCTTGGCTTCCAATACGCCTTCGAACAGCGAAGTGTTCGGGGTGTGGCCGATGGCGATGAACACACCGTCGACTTTCAGCTCGTCGAAGCTGCCGTCGTTGTTTTTCAGGCGAGCACCGGTCACGCCCATATTGTCGCCCAGGACTTCGTCCAGGGTGGCGTTGAGCTTGAGGATGATTTTGCCTTCGGCGACGCGGGCGTGCAGCTTGTCGATCAGGATCTTTTCGGCACGGAAGGTCTCACGACGGTGGATCAGGGTCACGGTGCTGGCGATGTTGGCCAGGTACAGCGCCTCTTCCACGGCAGTGTTGCCGCCACCAACCACGGCGACCGGCTTGTTACGGTAGAAGAAACCGTCGCAGGTGGCGCAGGCGGACACGCCCTTGCCCATAAACGCTTCTTCCGACGGCAGGCCCAGGTAACGGGCGCTGGCACCGGTGGCGATGATCAGGGCATCACAGGTGTACACGCCGCTGTCGCCGGTCAGGCTGTAAGGCTTCTTCGAGAAATCGACCTGGTTGATGTGGTCGAAAACAATTTCGGTCTCAAAGCGCTCGGCGTGTTCTTTCATACGCTCCATCAGCGCCGGGCCGGTCAGGCCGTGGACGTCGCCCGGCCAGTTGTCGACTTCGGTGGTGGTGGTCAGCTGACCGCCCGCCTGCATGCCGGTGATCAGCAGCGGCTTGAGGTTGGCGCGGGCCGCATAGACGGCAGCGCTGTAACCGGCAGGGCCGGAACCGAGAATAATCACTCGCGAATGACGGGTATCAGACATGACTCGCTCCTATCGACCGCCCGAACCACAAGACGGCTGGAATAAAAAAAGGACTGCGAAGCACTTGGGGAAGGCTTGAACTCGCAGATCCTGAAAAATAATGGGTGCAGCGTATAGAGGGGGGCAAGATTAAGGAAATACGGATTAACAATCCAGCTCATAGGCGGTCTCTATGCAGTCGACGCCCTTGATCGACGCGTTTGTTACCTTTGATGTCGTCGCGCTGACCACGCTTTCGCCCTGAAGACAAAGCCGGTAAGGTCGGCGCGTTCGTCATTCTGCTCGGAGTTCGTCATGCCCGCCCCTGTACTTTCCGGCCCGCAATACCTGCGCGAGGGCCTCAAACTGGTGTTGAGCCCCGGCCTGCGTTTGTTTGTGCTGCTGCCGCTGGCGATCAACCTGATCTTGTTCGTCGGCCTGATCTATTTTGCCGGCCATCAGTTCAGCCTCTGGGTCGACCACTTGATGCCGACCCTGCCCAGTTGGCTGAGTTTTCTCAATTATCTGCTGTGGCCACTGTTTGTGGTGCTGGTGGTGCTGATGGTGTTTTTCACCTTCACTATGCTCGCCAACATCATCGCGGCGCCGTTCAATGGCTTCCTGGCGGAGAAGGTCGAAGTGGTGGTGCGGGGCACCGATGACTTCCCGCCCTTCAGTTGGGGCGAACTGATCGCCATGGTTCCCCGCACCCTGGCCCGGGAAATGCGCAAGCTGGGTTACTTCCTGCCACGGGCCATCGGCCTGTTTATCCTGTCGTTCATTCCGGTGGTCAACCTGGTCGCCGCACCGCTGTGGCTGCTGTTCGGCGTATGGATGATGGCGATCCAGTACATCGACTACCCGGCGGACAACCACAAACTGGGCTGGAACGAAATGCTCGCCTGGCTGCGGCAGAAACGCTGGCAGAGCATGAGCTTCGGCGGCGTCGTCTATCTGGTGCTATTGGTGCCGGTGGTCAACCTGTTGATGATGCCGGCGGCGGTGGCCGGCGCAACGCTCTTCTGGGTACGTGAACAAGGGGCCGAGGCCATGGCGCAGCAACACAAAGCGACACCCGTCATAAATCCATCATCCCGATGACACATTGACGACATGGCCCACAGTGAGACTGTGGGTCATGACGACAGCTTCGCTTCACATCACCCTGATTACCGAAACCTTCCCGCCAGAGATCAACGGGGTGGCCAATACCCTCGGCCGCTTGTGCGATGGTTTGCGCGCCCGTGGCCATCAAGTCGAACTGGTGCGCCCACGCCAGAGCGTTGACCAGAGCCGCCCGAGCGACGCCCAATTGCTACTGTGTCGTGGCTGGCCGCTGCCAGGTTATCCGGGGCTGCAATGGGGCCAATCGTCGATGCACAAGTTGCTACGACGCTGGACACGTCAGCGCCCGGATGTGCTGTACATCGCCACCGAAGGCCCCTTGGGGTTGTCGGCGTTGCGGGCGGCGCGGCGTTTGGGGATCAGCGTGGTCAGTGGTTTCCACACCAATTTCCAGCAGTACTCGAACCAATATGGCCTGAGCCTGTTAAGCCGGATGGTCACCCACTATCTGCGCTGGTTCCATAACCGTTCCAGCTTGACGCTGGTGCCCAGCGCCAGCCAACGCCTGGAACTGGAACGCCGACATTTCGAGCGCCTGGGCATGCTGTCGCGCGGCGTCGACAGCCAACTCTTCCACCCGGCCAAACGCGACAATGCACTGCGCGACAGTTGGGGGTTGGGCAACGAGGATGTGGCGGTGCTGCATGTCGGGCGACTGGCCCAGGAAAAAAACCTCGGGTTGCTCAAACGTTGCTTCGAGTCCTTGCAGACCACTTATCCACAGCGCCGACTGAAATTAATCATCGTCGGCGACGGCCCTCAGCGGCCTCAACTGGAGCGCGACCTTCCGGACGCAATCTTCTGCGGCACCCAGCGCGGCGAGACCCTGGCCAGGCACTATGCCTCGGGGGACCTGTTCCTGTTTCCGAGCCTCACAGAAACCTTCGGCAATGTTGTGTTGGAAGCCATGGCCTCAGGATTGGGCGTGGTGGCGTACGATCAGGCGGCCGCGACCCAGCACATCCGCCATGGCTATAACGGTGTGCTGGCGATGCCTGGAGATGAGGACGCGTTTTGCGATGCGGCCAACTGGCTGCTGGAAGAACGCGAAAGTTTGCGCAGGGCACGCCTGAATGCACGCCAGCATGCGAGCCGCCAAGGCTGGCCGGCGATCATTGAGCAGTTCGAGCGCCAATTGCGCGGTGTCTGCGAGGGCGGGCACCTGGCACCCGCCCTGTCGCCGCTTACACCAGGGTCGTCAACGCCTCACGACTGAACGGAAGGATGTCGGCTTCGCGGCCTTCGCGCACCTTGACGGCCCAATCCGGGTCCACCAGCAGCGCACGACCTACGGCAACCAAGTCGAACTCATCGTTGTTCAGACGCTCCAGCAGTTTTTCCAGGCTGGCCGGTTGGGCGACCTTGTCGGTGTTGACCATGAATTGCAGGAACTCGCCATCCAAGCCGACGCTGCCGACGGTGATGGTGGGTTTACCGGTGAGCTGGCGAGTCCAGCCGGCCAGATTAAGGTCGGAACCTTCGAACTCCGGCTCCCAAAAACGCCGCGTGGAGCAGTGGAAAATATCCACACCCGCGTCAGACAACGGCTTTAGGAACTCACCCAGCGCTTCGGGGGTTTGTACCAGGCGTGCGGTGTAGTCCTGTTGTTTCCACTGGGAGAAACGGAAGATGATCGGAAAGTCCGGGCCCACAGCGGCGCGGGTCGCTTGGATCAGCTCGATGGCGAACCGCGAGCGGTTGGCCAGGCTGCCGCCGTACTCGTCGGTGCGCTGGTTGCTGCCTTCCCAGAAGAACTGGTCTACCAGATAGCCGTGGGCGCCGTGGATTTCCACGCCGTCCATGCCGATACGTTGCGCGTCTTTGGCCGCTTGGGCGAAGGCGGCGATGACGTCCTGGATGTCCTGGGCGGTCATGCCGTGGACGACCACGTTGCCATCCTTGAGTTTTTCCATCGGGCCGTAGGCCGGTACGCTAGCGTCTGGCTCGGTGCCTATGCGGCGTACGCTGCCTACATGCCACAACTGCGGGACAATCTTGCCACCCTCGGCGTGCACGGCGTCCACCACTTTCTTCCAACCGGCCAGAGCAGCTTCGCCATAGAAATGCGGGACGTTCGGGTAGCCGTTGGAGGCTTTATGACCCACCACGGTGCCTTCGGTAATGATCAGACCCACGCCTGCGGCGGCACGGCGGCGGTAGTACTCGACAACTTTGGCATTGGGCACGCCGCCGGGCGAGAACGAACGGGTCATCGGCGCCATGACCACACGGGTCGGCAAGTGCAGCGCACCGAGCTGGAACGGTTTGAACAAGGCTTGGGCAGGCATGGGAGCACTCCACGAAGGGCTGGATTTATGATGCGGATAATATGGCCAGCACCGTGTGTGGAGTAGCACTATTGATCTGAGTGATTAAGGCTTAGAAACGCCGAACACCTGCAGGCGCGAACATGCTCGCGCCCACAGGTGAGGGGGATCAGGACAAGGCTTTTTCGATGGCCTGAATGACCGTCGGATCATCGGGCGCCGTGCGCGGCGAGAAGCGCGCAAGCACGCGGCCATCTTTACCCAGCAGGAATTTTTCGAAGTTCCAGGTGATATCCCCAGGAAACTCAGCACCCTCGCCCGCCAGCAGGCGGTACAACTGGTGACGCTCAGGGCCATTCACGTCGAGTTTGCTACCCAGGGGGAAGGTCACGTCGTAGTTCAGGCTGCAGAACGCGCGGATTTCTTCCTCGCTGCCGGGTTCCTGGCCGGCAAACTGGTTGCACGGCAGGCCCAGCACGGTAAATCCGCGGCCTTTGTACTGTTGGTAGAGGTTTTCCAACGCCGCATATTGCGGGGTCAAACCGCACTTGGACGCAACGTTGACCACCAGCACAACTTGCCCCTTGAAAGGCGCCAGCGGCAGCTCCTGTCCGTCTAAAGCTTTGAGTTTCAGGTCGTGGAAAGCACTCATGACGAACTCCAGATATCCCATGTTCTATGCATTGCGGCTGTTCGAGAGTACAGACCGCAAGCCTGCAATCATAGACGGCGATTACAAAACCCGCCTGCGGGTTACTGAGCGGTCGGCCACGGCAAAATCGGAATCGCCGTGACGGCATTCTGCGGGCTGCCCTCGATCAGGCGGTCGCTGTAGACCAGGTACACCAGGGTATTGCGCTTCTTGTCGAGGAAACGCACTACCTGCATGGTCTTGAACACCAGCGAGGTGCGCTCCTTGAACACTTCATCGCCATCCTTGAGTTCGCCCTTGAAGCGGATCGGCCCGACCTGACGGCAGGCGATCGAGGCTTCGGCGCGGTCTTCGGCCAGACCAAGGCCGCCTTTCACGCCGCCAGTCTTGGCGCGCGAGAGGTAGCAGGTCACGCCGTCGACCTTGGGGTCATCGAACGCTTCGACCACGATTCGGTCATTGGGGCCGACGAACTTGAACACCGTCGACACCTGGCCAACTTCCTCGGCAGACGCCAGCAGCGGCATGGCCAACAGCAGGCCGAGCAATCCTTTCATTACGCGCATCGTGTATTCCTTTGGTTAAACCAGGATCAGGTTATCGCGGTGCACCAGTTCCGGCTCCGCCATGTAACCCAATAGACCGACAATCGCGTCGGACGGCTGCCCGATGATTTTTTGCGCTTCCAGAGCGCTGTAGTTGGCCAGGCCGCGGGCGATCTCACGACCGTCCGGCGCCACGCAGACCACCATCTCGCCACGGCGGAAGCTGCCCTGCACTTGCTTGACGCCAACCGGCAACAAGCTTTTGTTGCCTTGGGACAACGCCGCCACAGCGCCGTCGTCCAGCACCAGGGTGCCACGGGTTTGCAAATGCCCCGCCAGCCACTGCTTGCGCGCCGCCAACATGCCGCGCTCCGGCGACAGCAACGTGCCGATGCGCTCGCCGGCCTTGAGACGGTCCAGCACGCGCTCCAAGCGCCCGCCGACGATAATGGTGTGCGCGCCGGAACGCGCCGCCAGGCGCGCAGCGCGCAGCTTGGTCTGCATGCCGCCACGGCCCAAAGCACCGCCGACACTGCCGGCCACGGCATCGAGCGCCGGGTCATCGGCGCGCGCTTCGTAAATAAGCTGGGCATCGGGGTTGTTGCGCGGGTCGGCGTCGAACATGCCGTCGCGGTCGGTGAGGATCACCAGCAGATCGGCTTCCACCAGGTTGGCCACCAGGGCGGCCAGGGTGTCGTTGTCGCCGAAGCGGATTTCGTCGGTGACCACGGTATCGTTCTCGTTGATCACCGGGATCACCTTGAGCTCCACCAGGGCGCGCAAGGTGCTGCGGGCGTTCAGGTAGCGTTTGCGGTCGGACAGGTCGTCGTGGGTCAGCAGGATCTGCGCGGTGTGACGGCCGTGCTCGGCAAAGCTGGATTCCCAGGCTTGCACCAGGCCCATCTGGCCGATGGCGGCCGCCGCCTGCAGCTCGTGCATCGCGCTGGGTCGCGCGGTCCAGCCGAGGCGGCTCATGCCGGCGGCAACCGCCCCGGACGACACCAGTACCAATTCAACACCGGCCTCATGCAAGGCCACCATCTGCTCGACCCAGACGCTCATGGCTGCGCGATCGAGCCCCTTGCCATCCGCCGTCAGCAGCGCACTGCCGATCTTTACGACCCAGCGCTGCGCGCCTGTCACTTTGCTCCGCATCATCTTCAACCTTAGAGTGAGGGCTGCGCGACCCAGCGCGGCCCATAACGTTATTCGTGGCTACTTTAAAGACTACAGATACCAAAACGCCGCTCAAGTGAGCGGCGCTTAAGTTTACTGCAACGAATCAGTCGCGCACGTAAATGATTTCCGGACCGTCTTCGTCATCCACGTCTTCTTCGTCCCAATCATCGTCGCCGATGTCGTGGACCGACTTCACGCCGCTACGGCGCAGGGCACGCTGGTCATCCAGGGCCTGCAGTTGGGCGCGCGCTTCGTCTTCGATACGCTGGTCGAGCTCGGCCAGTTCGGCCTTGAACACTGGATCGGCCGCCAGGCGGTCGGCGCGGTCTTCCAGGTAGCGCATGATGTCGCGGGTCAGGCGCTCGGTGCCTTCTTTGGCGATGGCCGAGATCACATAGACCGGACCGGTCCATTCCAGGCGATCAACGATTTCCTTGACGCGTTCCTCGTGTTCTTCTTCGAGGATCTGGTCGCACTTGTTCAGCACCAGCCAACGATCACGCTCGGCCAGGGAGGGGCTGAACTTGGTCAGCTCGCTGACGATCACTTCGGCGGCGTCTGGTGCACTGGTGTCATCCAGCGGTGCCATGTCGACGAGGTGCAGCAGCAACCGGGTGCGGGACAAGTGCTTGAGGAAGCGAATACCCAAGCCAGCACCGTCGGAAGCGCCTTCGATCAGGCCGGGAATGTCGGCGATCACGAAGCTTTTCCAGCGGTCAACGCTGACCACGCCCAGGTTAGGTACCAGGGTGGTGAACGGGTAGTCGGCGACTTTCGGCTTGGCGGCCGATACCGAGCGGATAAAGGTACTCTTGCCAGCGTTCGGCAGGCCCAGCAGACCCACGTCCGCTAGTACTTTCATTTCCAGCTTGAGGTCACGCTGCTCGCCCGGCTTGCCCGGCGTAGTCTGGCGCGGCGCACGGTTGGTACTGGATTTGAATCGGGTGTTACCCAAACCGTGCCAGCCGCCCTGTACCACCATCAGTTTCTGACCGGCCTTGGTCAGGTCGCCGATCACTTCCTGGGTCGCCGAGTCGATGATCGTGGTGCCTACGGGTACGCGCAGGACCAGGTCTTCACCCTTCTTACCGGTGCAGTCGGTGCTGCCGCCGTTGGAGCCACGCTCGGCATCGAAGTGCCGGGTGTAACGGTAGTCGACCAGGGTGTTGAGGTTTTCGTCGGCCATCATGTAGATGGAACCGCCGTCACCGCCGTCGCCGCCGTTGGGGCCACCGTTTTCGATGAATTTTTCGCGACGGAAACTCATGCAACCGTTACCGCCGTCGCCTGCTTTTACTCGGATGGAAACTTCATCAACGAACTTCATAACAAAACGCCTCTCGTCGCATGGACGAGCTTAAGAAACCAAGACATAAGACTCTTGCAAAAATGAGCGCAGCGACCTCAAGCAACATCCGCAAAATCCGCTGCTCTTGCCCATCACAAACAGCTTTGCAAGAGACTCACTCCACAAACGAAAAAGCCCCGTCGCAAGACAGGGCTTTTCCAGCGATCTCGCAATTAAGCTGCGACAACGCTCACGTAACGGCGGTTGAACGCGCCTTTTACTTCAAACTTGATCACGCCTTCGATTTTAGCGAAGAGGGTGTGATCTTTACCCATGCCAACGCCGTAGCCAGCGTGGAATTGGGTGCCGCGCTGACGCACGATGATGTTGCCCGGAATGATTTTCTGGCCGCCATACATCTTCACGCCAAGGCGTTTGGCTTCTGAGTCGCGACCGTTACGGGTACTACCACCAGCTTTTTTGTGTGCCATGAGTCAATTCTCCTAGTGAGGAATTAGGCTGAAATTAAGCCTGAATACCGGTGATTTTGATCTCGGTGTACCACTGGCGGTGGCCCATACGCTTCATGTGGTGCTTACGACGACGGAACTTGATGATGCGGACTTTATCGTGACGACCTTGGGAGATCACTTCAGCCACAACGGTAGCGCCAGCAACGACTGGAGCGCCGATGTTCACGTCATCGCCATTGGCGACCAACAGAACGCGATCAAAAGTCACGGATTCGCCGGTAGCGATTTCCAGTTTTTCGATCTTCAGGTATTCACCTGGGGCGACCTTGTATTGCTTGCCACCAGTAACAATTACTGCGTACGACATGGTATTTCTCCGATAATCCTGCTCACCCAGCGCTTTATAAGAAGAGGTATTGGCTGGCATGGCTGCATGGGATGGACGTCCCGAATGCAATTGCGTAAGGCAGGTGCTGCCCAGGAAGTTCAGGGTGCGCGATTGTACGCAAGGTAAATGGGTGTTGCAAGAGGCCGTCCATCGCGCCTTGACACTGCGGGGCCTGGGTCCTAGCATGCCGCGCAACCCTTCTGGAGCGACTGTCGCTGATGCAACCCCAAGCTTTCTACCGCGCGGTCGCGGACGATTTTAGCGCCGTCGACGGCATCATCAAGCAGCAGCTGACATCTAAAGTGCCGCTGGTCTCCAAAATTGGCGACTACATTACGTCGGCCGGCGGCAAACGCCTGCGTCCTTTATTAGTGTTGCTGTGCGGCAAGGCCCTGGGCCGCGAAGGCGATGACCTGCGCCTGCTGGCCGCCACCATTGAATTCCTGCACACCGCCACCCTGCTGCATGACGACGTGGTCGACATGTCCGGCATGCGCCGTGGCCGCGAGACCGCCAATGCCATGTGGGGCAACGCGCCCAGTGTGCTGGTGGGTGACTTCCTGTATTCGCGCTCGTTCGAAATGATGGTCGAGCTGGGCTCGATGCCGGTGATGAAAATCCTGTCCCAGGCCACGCGCATCATCGCCGAGGGCGAAGTGCTGCAACTGTCCAAGGTGCGCGACGCCAGCACCACCGAAGAAACCTATATGGAAGTGATTCGCGGCAAAACCGCGATGCTCTTCGAGGCCTCCACCCACAGCGCCGCCGCGTTGTGCGGCGCGACCGCCGAGCAGGCCGAAGCCTTGCGTACGTTCGGCGATCATCTGGGCGTGGCATTCCAGTTGGTGGACGATTTGCTCGACTACCGTGGCGACGCCGAAACCCTGGGCAAGAACGTCGGCGACGACCTGGCCGAAGGCAAGCCCACCCTGCCACTGATCTACACCATGCGCGAAGGTACGCCGGAGCAGGCAGCCCTGGTGCGCAAAGCCATCCAGAAAGGCGGGATCGAAGACCTCGAAAGCATCCGTGAGGCCGTCGAGGCGTCTGGTTCGCTGGAATACACCGCGCAACTGGCCCGTGACTACGTAGCCCGTGCCATTCAGTGCCTGGATGCCCTGCCCGCCAGCGAATACCGGGACGCCCTGGTTGAGCTGAGTGAGTTCGCGGTAGCCCGTACGCACTAAGTCATTCAATGTGGGAGGAGCTTGTCTCCTTCCACATTTAGATTTCATTCAACCTGTAAGACCATAAATCCCTATACAATGTGCGACTTTAGCCATCCTGACCTTTAAGGAGCGCAAGTGAGCACTTTGCCACCCTGCCCGAAATGCAATTCCGAATTCACCTACGAAGACGGCACTCAACTGATCTGCCCGGAATGCGCCCATGAGTGGTCCGCCAATGGCGAGACCGAAGCAGCCGGCGATGAAACCGTTAAGAAGGACTCCGTGGGCAACGTGCTGCGGGACGGCGACACCATCACCGTGATCAAAGACCTCAAGGTCAAGGGCACCTCGCTGGTGGTAAAAGTCGGCACCAAGGTGAAGAACATTCGCCTGTGCGACGGCGACCACGATATCGATTGCAAGATCGACGGCATCGGCCCGATGAAACTCAAGTCCGAGTTCGTGCGCAAAGTCTGAATCTGCTGCTTCCATCCCGCGCCCGCCGCGGGATGGCGTTTCGCCCTCTGCGTTGACCGAACGCAATGCCCTTCCAGAAAAAACAGAAAATCGCCAATAGGCACTTGCTATTCAGCGAATAAGAATTATTCTCATTGAAACTCATCAAGGAGAATTGACCATGACTTATTTGATCGACGCCTGGCTGGATCGCCCACACCCTTACCTGCGGATCCTGCATCGGGAAACCGGCGAAGTCTGCGCGGTGCTTGAAGAAGAAGCGTTGAATGAACTGCAAGACCAGGGCGACCTGGACGTCAACGGCCTGAGTTCGAGCGAACCCGGTGTGCTCAAAGAGGTGGTGCGTAACCTGTTTCTGTTCTGCTATGCCCGAGCCTTGCGCCCGACCACTGAGCTCAATGGCAAGTTTCATCCATGAGCTACGCCACCCAACACTGTAGGAGCGAGCAAACTCGCTCCTACAGGTGATCAGCCAACAGTCTTACAGAACGTCGAGCAGCTCGACGTCAAACACCAGAACGCTGTGCGGCGGGATGCTGCCAACGCCTTGAGCGCCGTAAGCCAGCTCGCTCGGCACGTACAGGCGCCATTTGCTGCCGGCATTCATCAGTTGCAGAGCTTCGGTCCAACCGGCGATCACGCCGCCGACCGGGAATTCGGCTGGCTGGCCACGCTCGTAGGAGCTGTCGAACACCGTGCCGTCGATCAGGGTGCCGTGGTAGTGGGTACGCACTTGGTCTTCACGGGTCGGCTTGGCGCCGTCGCCCTGGGTCAGCACTTCAAATTGCAGGCCGGAAGCCAGGGTGGTGATGCCTTCGCGCTTGGCGTTTTCAGCCAGGAAGGCCAGGCCGGCACCGGCGGCCGCTTCAGCCTTGGCAGTTGCTTCAGCTTGCATGACTTCGCGGATCACCTTGAAGCTGGCAGCCATTTGTTCCTGATCAACACGGCTTGGCTTGCCCGCGAAAGCGTCGGTCAGGCCGGCCAGGATCGCGTCCAGGCTCACGCCCGGTGGCGGGTTGTCGCGCAGTTGGTCGCCCAACTGACGGCCGATACCGTAGCTGACGCGGGTTTCGTCGGTGGACAGATTAACTTCGGACATGAAGAGGCTCCGCTGTAGGACGGTACTGAAAACACTGTCTCCCGCACCGCCCAAAACTAAAAGGGCCCGCAGACTAGCACAGAATATATGCCCTCGATGAGCCTTCGCGGCATGCCGACATCGTACCGCTGGTCGCTGTACAAGACTGTGTGTCGGGTTTTATGAATAAACGTTTCAGGTTCTCGTCCGCCTGCCGATACAACCCTTCTCAACTTGGCTGGCTCAAACAACAACACCGTCCAGCAGACAAATCACTTTTGCGGAGCATTCGATGAACAGCTGGTTCGGTAACATCAGCGTCAACCTCAAACTCGGCCTGGGCTTCGGTCTGGTGCTGGTCCTTACGTCCATCCTGGCCTTCACTGGCTGGACCAGCCTCGGCAGCCTGATCAACCGCAGTAACTGGATGAGCGATATCACCCAGCTCAATGCATCACTGACCAAACTGCGCATCGTGCGTTTGCAGTACATGCTGGCCAACGGCGACGAAGCCGTGGCGCAGAATGTGCAGACCAGCCTGGATGCGTTCGCCGCGCAACAGCAGAAGCTGCTGGACAGTTTCAAGAGTCCGGAAAACGTTAAGCTGCTGACCGACCAGAAGGCCGTGATCACCGCCTATCAGCAGTCCCTGAACAAAATGCGCGAGGCTTACCGCAACGGCAACGCTTCACGCCAGGTCATGGGCGACAAGGCCGACATTGCCAACGCTCAGATCGAAGCACTGGACACCAATGTGCAGCAGATGCCGGACAGCCCGGAACGCTTCACGCAGTTCCAGGCATTGACCAATGCCAAACAGCAATTCCTGTTAGCGCGCTACGAAGTGCGCGGCTATACCAACAACGTCAACCCTGACACTGAAGCCCGTGCCGCGGCACAAATCGAGAAAGCCATCACCGGCTTGAAAGGCTTGAGCGCGGTGTTCGGCAGCAGCCAGCAAAGCGCATTGACCGCCCTTGAAACCGCGCTGAGCGCCTATCGCAGTGCCGTGCAGAACTACAAGGCCGCCAACGCCAACATCGTCGCCGCCCGGGCCGAGATGACCACCCAGGGTGCCGATATCGTCACCATCAGCGACAAGCTCTACGACATTCAGCTTGAGCGCCGCGACGCCGAAAGCGCCCAGGCCCGCAGCCTGCAATTGATCAGCACCTTGCTGGCACTGCTGGTTGGCATCATCGCCGCGCTGGTGATTACCCGCCAGATCACCCGCCCGATCCAGGACACCCTGGCCGTAGTGGAACGTATTGCCTCCGGTGATTTGAGCCATAACATCCAGGTCACCCGTCGCGACGAACTGGGCGTACTGCAACAAGGCATCCAGCGCATGGGTACGACCTTGCGTGAACTGATCAGCGGGATTCGTGACGGCGTCACGCAAATCGCCAGCGCCGCCGAAGAGTTGTCGGCCGTGACCGAGCAAACCAGCGCCGGCGTGAATAGCCAGAAAATCGAGACCGACCAGGTTGCCACCGCGATGCACGAGATGACCGCCACCGTGCAGGAAGTGGCGCGCAACGCCGAGCAGGCCTCCCAAGCCGCGTCCGATGCCGATGGCCAGGCCCGTGAAGGCGACAAGGTGGTGGCCGAGGCGATCGCCCAGATCGAGCGACTGGCCGCCGAAGTGGCACGCTCCACCGACGCCATGACGCACCTGCAGCAGGAGAGCAACAAGATCGGCAGCGTCATGGACGTGATCAAGGCTGTGGCCGAACAGACCAACCTGCTGGCCCTCAACGCCGCCATCGAAGCAGCGCGTGCCGGTGAAGCCGGTCGTGGGTTTGCGGTGGTCGCGGACGAAGTACGTGGCCTGGCCCAGCGCACACAGAAATCCACCGAAGAAATCGAAGGTCTGGTGGCCGGTTTACAGAACGGCACCCAACAAGTGGCCACGGTGATGAACAACAGCCGCAGCCTCACCGACAGCAGCGTGGAACTGACCCGCAAAGCCGGAGTGTCGCTGGAGAACATCACGCGGACGGTGTCCAACATTCAATCGATGAACCAGCAGATCGCGGCTGCCGCCGAAGAACAGAGCGCCGTGGCCGAAGAGATCAGCCGCAGCATCGTCAACGTACGGGATGTATCGGAACAGACCGCCACCGCCAGTGAGGAGACCGCCAAATCCAGCGTGGAACTGGCCCGACTGGGCAGCCAGTTGCAGCAGATGGTGAGTCACTTCCGGGTATAAGAAACCAAAAAGCCGCCTCGGCATACACCGAGGCGGCTCCGCTTTTCAGACCTTAGCGGTCATCGAAGCTGTCTCGCAGGAACTTCCATACGTGATAAGCACGCAGGCAGTTCACTACGAGGTTCCACATACGTCGTGCAAACTTAGACATACTCGGCCCTCCGTGAGTTGGGCCTTACCTCCAGCGCACTTACCGGAACATGTGGGCCTTCGGATGCACGTCAGTGCTCCTGTGAGGCGGCCAGGTTTAAGGTCCTCGTGCGTGAATCCGGCACGGGTTGCAAGCCCGTGGCAGTCGGTCCAAATATCTGCGCGCGAACCCAGCCAACCTCTTCACGATGATGCAGAACGGGGGCGATACTAGCTCACCCCTCCGCGCCAAGGTGTGACGAGAAACCGCCATTTACCCTTAAAAGTTGTTGCCGTTTTTTGCAGATATGAACGCGGAAAACTGGCGTCTACGGCATCCTCAAAAGGTGTTGCATAAAGCCTTGAAGCCGCAGTAGTATCGCCAGCACGTCAGTGCTCCTGTGAGCCGCAGCCCTGGCCGCAAACCGGGACTGCAAAAAAACCGTCTTAACCAAGACGGTTTTTTATTGCCTGCGATTTACCGCTCAGCCCTCGCCCTCCTCCACAAACACCAGCCGATTGCCGAACGGGTCCTTGATGCTCATCTCCCGCGAGCCCCATGGCGTTTCCTCGACCCCTGGCTTAGCGTAGCGATAATTTTTGGCCAACAATTGCTGCTGATAACCGTCCACGCCTTGTGCCTGGATACGCACAGCGGCGCCAGGCGAGGCATCGCCATGGTGCTCGGACAGATGCAGCACACACTCGCCCAGTGACACTTGCAGGTACAACGGATAATTGGCCTCGAAACGGTGCTGCCAATCCACCTTGAAACCCAGGAAGTCGACGTAGAATTCCAAGGCCTTGGCCTCGTCGAAAATCCGCAGGATGGGGGTGACTTTTCCTAAGTGCATGGCGCTCGCTCCGTGTATGAAGGCGCCCACTATAAAGACGAAAAGCCACCGCGCAAATCCCCGCTGCGCGCCAGGAAGCGACCCGGTCGTTGACCGTTGGCCTGCCCATCGTGGTAGCTCAAAACGCCGTTGACCCACACCCCCTCAATGCCTTCTGCCGCCCGCTGCGGCGCTTTGAAATCGGCCACGTCGCGCACCCGCAGAGGATCGAACAACACCAGATCTGCCCAGTGCCCTTCACGAATTTGACCGCGCTCCGACAAACCAAACCGCGCCGCCGACAAGCCCGTCATTTTGTGTACCGCCGTATGCAGTGGGAACAGCCCCACATCCCGGCTGAAGTGCCCGAGCACCCGTGGGAACGCACCCCACAGGCGCGGATGGGGGAATGGGTCTTCCGGCAAGCCGTCGGAGCCCACCATCGACAACGGATGCGCGAGGATGCGCCGCACATCTGTCTCATCCATGCCGTAGTACACCGCCCCCGCCGGTTGCAGGCGACGTGCTGCGTCGAGCAGCGAAACGTCCCACTCGGCGGCAATGTCCTGCAAGTCGCGCCCACCCATGGACGGGTGCGGCGTCGACCAGGTGATGGTGATGGGGAAAGCATCGGTGACTTGCTTGAGGTCCAGGGTCGAGGAACTGGCGGCGTAGGGGTAGCAATCGCAGCCCACCGGATGGGTGTTCGCGGCGTGTTCCAAGGACGCCAGCAACTGCGGACTACGCCCCCAGTTACCCGCGCCGGCACATTTGAGGTGGGAAATGATCACCGGCGCCTGGGCATGCCGACCGATCAGGAACGCCTCGTCCATGGCCTCCAGCACCGGTTCGAATTCGCTGCGCAAATGGGTGGTGTACACCGCGCCGAAGGCGGTGAGTTCTTCGCTCAGTTGCAGCACCTCATCGGTCTCGGCGTTGAACGCGCTGGCGTAGGCCAGACCGGTGGACAAACCCAGAGCGCCCGCCTCGAGGCTTTCCTTCAACTGCGCGCGCATGGCCGCAATTTCCGCCGGGCTGGCCGTGCGGTACAGGTCATCCAGATGGTTGCTGCGCAGCGCCGTGTGGCCGATCAGCGCCGCGACATTGACTGCCGGCTGGGCGTTTTCCACCGCCTGGCGGTAGTCGGCAAAGCGCGGGTAGGCAAAGGCGTCGCGCCGACCCAGCAGGTTCATCGGGTCCGGAGGATCGCCGCGCAGGCTGACCGGCGCGGCGCTGATGCCACAGTTGCCGACGATCACCGTAGTCACGCCCTGGCTCAGTTTGGGCAGCATCTGCGGTTGGCGGATCACCACGGTGTCGTCATGGGTGTGCACGTCGATAAACCCTGGTGCCAGCACGCGGCCGGTAGCCTCGATGTGATGCTCGGCCACGGCAGCCGACAGGTCACCGATCGATTCGATGCGCCCGGCCAACAGTCCTACATCGGCGACATATCCCGGGGTGTTGCTGCCATCGATAATCAGCGCCTGGCGGATCAACGTGTCGTACTTCATTTCAATCTCCAAGCGGTAAGGCATCGGGGCCGCCGCGGTAGTCGTCCAGGGCCAGCTTGATGCGGCGCAAGCGCTCCTGGTTATCGTCCGGCATGGCCAGCGCCAGCTCGGTGGCGAGCAGGTCAATGGCCAACAGCATGCCGTAGCGCGCCGCCGTGGGTTTGTAGATAAAACTGGTTTCGGCCGGTTGCAGCGGCAGCACGACGTCGGCCATGCGCGCCAAAGGAGAGTCGGCGAGGGTGATGGCGATAACGCGTGCGTCGTAGTTGCGCGCCAGTTCCACCACATCGAGCAACTCGGGCGTCAGGCCGGTCAGCGAGCAGACGATCAATACATGCTGCGGGCCCAGCGTGGCGGCGGTGACGCGCATCATCACCGGGTCATGACAGGCCGCAATCGGAAAACCCAGGCGCACCAGGCGTACTTGCAACTCGTCGCTGCACAGGCTCGACGGCCCGCCCATGCCAAACGCGTGCACCATACGCGCCCGGCTCAACAGGCTGACGGCATCAGCGAAACCTGCCTGCTCGAAGCCCGACAGGTGCTGACGCAGAGTAGCTTCGATATCCCCCAGGATCTGCCGGTGAAACGCCGACTGCTCCGGTGTGCCCGCCGGGTCCAGGAAGCGACTGCCGACGCCGCTGGCCTGGGCCAATTGCAGGCGCAAATCGCGCAGGTCGCGACACCCCACACTGCGGGCAAAGCGCGACAAGGTGGCGGTGCTGACCTCCGCCCGTTGGGACAACGCTTCCAGGCTGGCCGACGCAGCAAACCCCACGTCTTCCAGCATCAGCCGGGCGATGCGCCCTTCGCCGGCGCTGAAGGACGCCTGGCGGGCGCGGATCTGGTAGAGGATGTCCATGGCGTCTCCGAATTACAGCAGGCAGGCCAGACCATAGGTCAGACCGAAGGCAACCACCGAAATCAGGGTCTCCAGCACGGTCCAGGTCTTGAAGGTCTGGATCACCGTCATATTGAAGTATTCCTTGATCAGCCAGAAGCCGCCGTCATTGACGTGGGAAAAGATCACCGAACCGGCGCCGGTGGCCAGCACCAATAATTCCGGGTGTGGATAACCCAGGCCCAGGGCCACCGGCGCCACCACACCGGAGGCGGTGGTCATGGCCACTGTCGCCGAGCCAGTGGCGATGCGCATCAATGCGGCGAACAACCAGCCCATCACCAACGGCGACAGGTGGAAGGCATGGGCCAGGCCAAGAATCTCGTTGGTCACGCCGGCATCCACCAGGATGCGATTCAAACCGCCACCCGCACCCACCAGCAGCGTAATGCTGGCGGTCGGTGCCAGGCATTCGTTGGTAAATTTGAGGATCGACTCGCGATTGAAGCCTTGAGCCAGGCCCAGGGTCCAGAAGCTCACCAGGGTCGCCACCAGCAGCGCGATCACCGAGTTACCGATAAACAACAGGAACTGGTTGAACCCCGTGCCCGGCGTGGAAATCACATTGGCCCAACCGCCGATCATCATCAGTACCACCGGCAACAGAATGGTGGCCATGGTCAGGCTAAAACTCGGGAGGCGGCTACGCGGTTCGCGCTCGATAAACTGGCGCTCCAACGGGTTTTCCGCTGGCAGGTGGATACGCGGGACGATGTACTTGGCGTAGACGGGACCGGCAATGATCGCCGTCGGAATGCCGATCAGAATCGCATACAGCACGGTCTGCCCCACCGACGCGTTGTACGCCAGCACCGCCATCATCGCCGCCGGGTGCGGCGGCACCAGCGCATGCACCACCGACAACCCGGCCACCATCGGCAAACCGACCATCAGGATCGACACCCCCACGCGCCACTGTAAAGGCGATGGGCACCAACAACACAAAGCCCACCTCGAAAAACAGCGGCAGCCCCACCAGGAACGCGATACACACCATGGCCCAATGCGCGTTGCGCTCGCCGAAACGATGGATCAACGTGCGCGCCACCTGCTCGGCGCCGCCGGACTCGGCCATCATCTTGCCAAGCATCGTGCCCAGTGCCACCACCAGGGCGATGTGCCCCAGGGTTTTGCCTACGCCCGCTTCATAGGACCCCATGATGGTGTCCGCCGGCATGCCGGCCATCAGCGCTAGGCCGATGGACACCAGAGTGATAACGATGAACGGGTTGAGTCGGTAACGTGCAATCAGCACGATCAAAGCAATGATGGCGATGGCAGCGTATGCCAACAGCCCGAAGCCCGGTGATGCGGCCATGCGGTACTCCTCGGAAAGGGTCACGTCGAATTGGTTGTGAAAGTCATAAATCATTTCCGCACGGCATTTTCAAACTGCATGAAAGTAACTTTCGTCCACGGATAAGCGCTGTCGCCATCGGGCATGCCCGGCGCCATCGGATGAAAATCAGGGGGGTGTTCTTACATGAGGATCGGACGCTGCCGGAAACTCAAACCGCGCCGTTGGGTCTTAGAATGCGCATCCACTCATGCCCAGGAAAATCGATGATGATTCGTAGCTCTCTCGCCACCGGCGCCGTGCTTCTGGCTTTGTGCGGCCACGCATCGGCTGCCGATAACGCGGCGCTGGAAAAATGCATGGACAGCGCCACCACCACGTTCGACATGGTCACCTGCAACACCAAAGCGGCCAAGGTTCAGGACGAGCGCCTGAACCGCGCCTACAAAACCGCCCTCGCCGCCCAGGAAGGCCCGCGTAAACAGCAACTGCAGGACGTGCAGCGCCTGTGGATAAAGTATCGCGACGCTAATTGCGCCTTCGCCGGTTCGGCAACCGGTGGTTCCATCGATCGGGTCAACGGCTCCGGCTGCGTGCTGGACATGACCCAGACCCGCGCCCAGGAACTCGAAGACCTGGTCGGGCCATAACCCTCACTCAGAGTTGAAGATCAGTCATGATGCACCCGCGCGCGCTTGAGCAGTTTCTTGCAGCGCTCGGACAAATGCAGCACCCGCAGGTGCTTGCCGGCCTTGCTGTAGCGCTCGCGCAAGGTCATCAACGCGGCAATCGCGGAATAATCGACGAAGCTCAGGTGACGACAATCCAGCGTCACCTGGGCCGGGTCGTTGGCCGGGTCGAACTGGTTCAGAAACGGCGTGGTCGAGGCGAAGAACAAGGTGCCGTGCAGGCGATAGAGCTTGCTGCCGTCGGCTTCCAGGTGTTCATCGGCATACAACTCGCGGGCCTGTTGCCAGGCGAAATTCAGCGCTGCAATCACGATCCCGCACAGCACGGCGGTGGCCAGGTCGGTGAACACGGTGATCACCGTCACCGCGATAATCACCAGTACGTCGTTGAGCGGCACTTTATTGATCACCCTCAGCGACGCCCAGGCGAAAGTCTGCTGCGACACCACGAACATCACCCCCACCAGCGCCGCCAACGGGATCCGCTCGATCAGCGGTGACAGAAACAGAATGAACAACAGAATCATCACCCCGGCAAACACCCCGGAAAAACGCCCGCGCCCGCCGGAGCTGAGGTTGATCACAGTTTGCCCGATCATCGCGCAACCACCCATGCCGCCGAACAGACCCGAGACCATATTCGCCGCGCCCAGGGCCACGCTTTCGCGGTCGGGGTAGCCACGGGTTTCGGTGATTTCGTCGGTGAGGTTGAGGGTCAGCAGGGTTTCCAGCAGACCGACCATGGCCATCAGGAACGCGTAGGGCGCGATGATGCCCAGGGTTTCCAGGGTCCAGGGAATCTGCGGCAGCGCAAAGCTCGGCAAGCCGCCGGCGATGTGGGCCATGTCGCCCAGGGTGCGCGTCGGCAAACCCAGCAGGTACACCGCCAGGCCCACGCCGAGGATCGCCACCAGCGCTGGCGGCACTGCGCGGGTGATGCGCGGCAACACATAGACAATCGCCATGGTCACCAGCACCAGGCCGGCCATCACATACAACGGCGTACCGCTGAGCCAGGCTTCACCGTTCTTGAAGTGTTCCAACTGCGCCAAGGCAATGATGATCGCCAGGCCGTTGACGAACCCCAGCATCACCGGGTGCGGCACCATGCGCACCAGTTTGCCCAGGCGCAACAGGCCGAAGGCAACCATGATCAGCCCGCCCAGCAGCACGGTGGCGAGCAAATAGTCCACGCCGTGCTGCACCACCAGCGCGACGATCACCACGGCCATCGAACCGGCCGCCCCCGACACCATCCCCGGCCGCCCGCCGAACAGCGCCGTGAGGGTGCAGATGATAAAAGCGCCGTACAGGCCCATCAGTGGGTTGAGGTGAGCGACCAGAGCAAAGGCGATGCACTCGGGCAGCAACGCAAAGGACGTGGTGAGGCCGGCCAGGGTATCGGCGCGCAGACGGGTGAGGTTCATGAAGTACCAAGGTATTGCGGGGAATAAGGCCGGGAATGGTACGGAATTGAGCGGGGTGGGGCTAGTCTTGAAGGCCGAGTGGGGCCGATCGGGGGCAAGCCCCCTCCCCCATGACTGTGGGAGTCGAATCAGCAGGCATACCGCGCCAGCTTGGCCTGGATAAAGTCCAGGAAGCACTGGATGCGCAGCGCCAACTGGGAGTTGCGATAAAACACCGCGTGGATCGGTTGGCGGTAGCCGCTGTAGAACGTTTCCAGCAGCGGCACCAGGCGCCCGGCGTCGATATCGTCGAAGGTCATGAAGTTCGACAGGCACGCTATGCCTTGCCCCTCCAATGCCAGGTGACGCAGGGTCTCGCCACTGGAAGCGGCGATGCTCGGCTGAATCAACCAGCGGTCGCCTGCCGCGTGGCGCAACGGCCAGTGGTTGAGGGTTTCGGTCTGGGTGAAGCCCAGCAAGGTGTGGCTCGCCAGTTCAGCGACCGTGCGCGGGGTGCCGTGGCGTTCCAAATAGTCGGGGCTGGCGAGGATATGCAACGGCGTGCAGCCCAAGGAACGCGCATGCAGGCTCGAATCGGCCAATGCACCGATGCGAATCGCAATGTCGGTGCTCTGTTCCAGCAGGTCGATGATCAGGTCATCGCTGTTGAGCTCCAGCTGGATCTGCGGGTACAGGCGGCGGAATTCGGCGATGTACGGAATGATCCCGTGCAGCATGAACGGCACCGCCGCGTTGATGCGCAAGCGCCCGGCCGGTGTTTGCTGGCGCGAGGACAAGCGTTCTTCCAGCTCATCCATCTGCGCCAGGATCACCTTGGCCTGCTCGAAGAAGTATTTGCCCTCTTCGGTCAGGTCCATGCGTCGCGTGGTGCGGTTGATCAGCGTGGTGTCGAGCTTGGCTTCCAGGCGCGACAAGGTCCGGCTGACCGCCGACGGCGTCTGCCCGGCCTGCTCCGCCGCCGCGGAAATCGAACCGCACTCGATCACGCTGACAAAGATCTGTAGTTCATCGGACCGGGCTTTCACGGGCGCTCCTCTCTCATCTAGAGGGGCAGCTTACACCGAGAGGTTGAACACCTGCGCCAGATGCTGCTCATAGCGCGCCACATCCGCCTCGATGGCCGGACGCTTCATCACGTCCACGCAGAGGAACGTCGGCAGGCCGGTCATGCCGAGGAACTGATTGGCCTTGTGGAATGGGAAGTACACCGCGTCCACGCCCTTGGCTTCAAAGAAGTCACTGGGGTCGTCGAACGCTTGCTGCGGTGCGTTCCAGGTCAGCGACAACATGTACTGCTTGCCCTGGATCAGGCCGCCGCTGCCGTATTTCTGCGACGCATCGGAACGGGTGCGACCATCGCTGGCATACAGGCTGCCGTGGCCTTCGGTGAAGACTTCGTCGATGTACTTCTTGACGATCCACGGCGCGCCCATCCACCAACCAGGCATCTGATAGATGATCACGTCGGCCCACAGGAACTTGGCGACCTCTTCGGCCACGTCATAGCCGGCGTCGATATGGGTGACCTTGACGTCGATACCGGCACGGTCCAGCACCGCCGCCGCCGCGTCATGCAGGGTGGCGTTGTAGCGGCCATCGGAGTGGGCGAATTGTTTACCGCCGTTGAGCAATAGGACTTTTTTCATGGGAGATTCCAGAAGGTTGAAAGGTCTGGACGCAGACTATCCATCCGGCTCCCTTTGAATAAGCCATGAACCGGCAAAATACATTTGACCTACAGGCACGAATACGCAGCCATTGTTAACCACTGATCAGCAGATGCCCGCCCAAAAACGCCATACCAACAAAAAATACCCGTTTGAACACCACGGCACTGATGCGCTGGCGTACCCACTGACCCAGCCACATGCCCAACAACGCCGGCACCAGCGCCAGCAGCGAGGCATTCAGTTCGGCGCCGCCCAGCCCGCCGCGCCAGGCCAGCCCGGCAGCCAAAGCCAGGGTAGACACGCTGAACGACAGCCCCAACGCCTGCACCAGTTGATCGCGCTGCAAGCCCAGCGCCTGCAGATACGGCACGGCGGGGATCACAAACACTCCGGTGGCGGCGGTCACGATGCCGGTGAGCAATCCGCATAACGGGCCCAGCCAGCGTTCCGTCGCCGAGCCGACGTTGAATGTGGGCAAGAACAACCCGCTCAATGCATACATCAGCAAGGCTGCGCCCAATGCGCGCGTCACCCAGTCACCACTGTCCATGCCCAGCCACAGCGTACCGAGCCCGGTGCCGAGAAAAATCAGCAGCAGCATCGGCCACAGGCGCTTGAACAGCGCACTCAGATGGCCGCCGAACGCCAATTGCCAGAGGTTGGTAACGGTCGAAGGAATGATCAGCAACGCCGCAGCCTGCGCCGGTAACATAGCCAGACCGAGCAAGCCCATGGCCACGGTGGGCAAGCCCAGGCCGACCACCCCTTTGACGGTGCCTGCCAGCATAAAGGTGCCGATCACCAGCAAAGACAAGGCCAGGCCGATATTTTGGTAAAACGTAAGGAAAGTCGTCATTGATCGATAATGACGTTTTCCGATGGGCTCGAAAATTCGCCATATACTGAGCCAGCCTCTTGTTTAGCTTGAGGCTTAGCGCCCCTCGAAACGCCAATGTGGGAGGGGGCTTGCCGCCGATTAGGCCCGCTGAGCCACCCGAGAAACCAGTCATGCACTTTGACCTGATCGACCTGCGTCTCTACCTGCACACCCTGGACGCCG
The DNA here is from genome assembly GCF_030209215.1 of Pseudomonas sp. efr-133-TYG-23. Classification (NCBI taxonomy): domain Bacteria; kingdom Pseudomonadati; phylum Pseudomonadota; class Gammaproteobacteria; order Pseudomonadales; family Pseudomonadaceae; genus Pseudomonas; species Pseudomonas sp. efr-133-TYG-23. Next base: position 335,490 of record NZ_JARVSL010000013.1, read on the forward strand.
GCAATATCACCGCTGGCGCATCCCGCAGCCATTTGTCCCTGGCCGCCGCCAGCGCGCGCATCCGGGCCATGGAAGCGTCGCTGGGCATCGAGCTGCTGCAACGCGGTCGCCGCGGCGTCAGCCCAACGCCCGCCGGCAAAGCCCTGGCTCGCCACGCGCGGCTGTTATTGCAACAGGCCGATCACTTGCGACAGGACCTGGCCGCCTACGCCAACGGCGTCAAAGGCCAGGTGCGCTTGCTCTGCAATACCACCGCACTGAGTGAATACTTGCCTGAACTGCTGGCGGATGTACTGCGCGAACATCCCAACCTGGATATCGACATGCAGGAACTGCCCAGCCTGCGCATCACCCAGGCGTTACGCCAGGGCACGGCCGATTTGGGGATTATCTCCGACGCCGTCGACACCCACGGCTTGCAGACCCTGCCCTTTCGCGACGACCCACTGCTGCTGATCATGCCGACGGAGCATACGTTGGCGGCAGGCCCGGTCAGTTTTGTCGACAGCCTGCAACACGATTTCGTCGGCCTGGCCGCCCACAGTGCGCTGGCGGTGTACCTGGACGAACAAGCGTTGCACGCCGGCTTTCGCCTGCACGCGCGCATCCGCGCCGAGAGCTTTGATGGGGTGATGCGCATGGTCGCCCGCGGCGCCGGCCTGGGGATCGTGCCCCAGGCCGCGTTGGACCGTTGGCCGGGGGAGCATCACTTTAAAGCCCAGCCCCTGCGCGAGGACTGGGCCTGTCGGCGACTGCTGTTATGCGCGCGCTCGTTCGAACAACTGCCGGGTTACGCCAAGGCCTTGTTCGATGCGCTGGCCAGATCCCCTGGGGGAGAGGGCTTGCCCCCGAAGACGGTACGTCAGTGACAGATGGGCTAACCGACCTATCGGGAACCAGCGCCCTCACACATTTCAGGTGACACTGTGGCGGACCTTGAATTGCGGCTGGTCCCAGGTGCGGTTATCGAGAATCTCACCGAGGATTTCCACGGCATCGAAGACTTCGGTGAAGCTTGTGTACAACGGGGTAAACCCAAAACGCATGATGCGCGGTTCGCGGTAATCGCCGATCACGCCTCGGGCGATCAGGGCCTGGATCACCGCGTAGCCTTCAGGATGCTCGAAGCTCACATGGCTGCCACGCCGGGCGTGTTCACGCGGGGTAATCAGCACAAGGTGATGGGCCGCGCAGCGAGCCTCCACCAAGTCGATAAACAGATCGGTCAACGCCAGGGATTTGCGGCGCAGGCTGGCCATGTCGGTCCGTTCGAACAGTTCCAGCCCGCATTCCACCATCGCCAGCGACGTGATCGGCTGGGTGCCGCACAGGTAACGAGCGATGCCGGCGCTCGGCGCATAGCTGGTCTCCATGGCGAACTGCCGTGTATGCCCGAACCAGCCCGACAACGGCTGGCGCACCAGGTTTACCAGCGCCGGGTTGACCCACACGAACGCCTGGGAACCGGGGCCGCCGTTGAGGTATTTGTAGGTGCAGCCAATTGCGTAATCGGCGCCGGCCCGATGCAGGTCCACCGGCACCGCGCCCGCCGAATGCGCCAGGTCCCAGATCGTCAGCGCACCGCACTCGTGGCTCAGGGTGGTCACGCCCTGCATGTCGTACAGGTAGCCGGTCTTGTAGTTGACGTGGGTGAGCATTACCACGGCCACGTCGGCGTCGATGGCCTGGGTCAGCTCGTCGGGGCTGCTCACCAAGCGCAGCGAATAGCCCTGTTGCAGCAACTCGGCCAGGCCTTCGGCGATGTACAGGTCGGTGGGAAAGTTGCCGGCCTCGCTGACGATCACCTTGCGCGTCGGCGCCCGCTGGCGCTGCACACTCAACGCGGCACTGAGCACTTTGAACAGGTTGATCGAGGTGGTATCGGTGATCGCCACTTCGCCATCGCGTGCGCCGATCAGCGGGGCCAACCGGTCGCCCAGGCGCAGGGCCAGATCCGCCCAGCCCGCGCTGTTCCAACTGCGAATCAAGCCGTCGCCCCACTCCTGGGCAATCACCTGTTGCGCCCGTGCCAGCGATGCCACGGGGCGGGCGCCCAGGGAGTTGCCATCCAGATAGATCATGCCGTGGGGCAGAGCGAACTGCTCACGCAAAGGCGCCAATGGGTCCTGGGCATCAAGGGTTTGGCAATGGCTTCGAAGGGGCATGGGCGATCCTGGTTTTTATAAGAGAAGATGAGCCAAATTATTAACGAAGCTTTAGAGAATTTTCGTGCAAAGTGGTGGGCAACAAGCTAATTAAGCTGTAGGAAATTCGAATTAAACCTCTAAATACGCGGAATTATTCTAAGCATGATTCTTGACCCCACCGACCTGCGCCTCCTGCATTTCCTGCAACAGGATGGCCGTATCAGCAACCAGGAACTGGCGGAAAAAGTCGCCCTGTCGCCCTCTGCCTGCCTGCGCCGCCTACGCCTGCTGGAGAGCGAAGGCGTGATCAGCGGCTACCGGGCGGTGCTGAATGCCGAGCAACTGGGGATCGAATTGGAGGCCATCGTTCACCTGTCTTTGCGCCAGGACGTGGAGGATTGGCACGAGACGTTCATCAAGAAAGTGCAAGGCTGGCCGGAAGTGGCCAGCGCCTATGTGATCACCGGCGCCAGCAACTATGTGCTACGGGTACAGGCGCGTAACCTCAAGCATTTTTCGGACTTTATCGTGAACCACCTAAACCGCACGGCGGGGGTGACGGATATTCGCTCGGAGATCGTGCTGCAGAAAATCAAGGATCGGGATGAGGTGTTGGATCTGGTCGTGCGCAAATAATCAGCCACGCCCCCATTCAAATGTGAGAGGGAGTTGACCCGGCAAGCACGGCCACCTCAACAATGGTGGAATCCGCCCAACAATGGCTGTTGGATCAGGCACTTGATGGCGTTCAGCTGTATTACGAACAGTTCACGCAGAGTAATATCTGACCCCAGCACTTCTGAGGGGCTGATGCGGCCTGCACTCACCCTTAAGAAAAACAAGTAGAAGGGAACGTTAATGGCGGATGACATGGTTAACCCGGTGGGCCTCAAGCGTGGCTTGAAGAACCGGCATATTCAGCTGATCGCTTTGGGCGGCGCCATCGGTACGGGGTTGTTCCTCGGCTCGGCCGGGGTACTCAAGTCTGCCGGGCCGTCGATGATCCTCGGCTACGCGATCGCCGGTTTCATCGCCTTCCTGATCATGCGCCAGCTCGGCGAAATGATCGTCGAAGAGCCGGTGGCCGGTTCTTTCAGCCACTTCGCGCACAAATACTGGGGCGGTTACGCGGGCTTCCTGGCAGGCTGGAACTACTGGGTGCTGTATGTGCTGGTGGGCATGGCCGAACTGACGGCGGTGGGCAAATACATCCAGTTCTGGTGGCCGGAGATTCCGACCTGGGTCAGTGCGTTGGTGTTCTTCGTCGCAGTGAACTTGATCAATACGCTGAACGTGAAGTTCTTCGGTGAGGCCGAGTTCTGGTTCGCGATCATCAAGGTGGTGGCGATTGTCGGCATGATCGTGCTCGGCTGCTATTTGCTGTTCAGCGGCAGCGGCGGCCCCCAGGCCTCCATCGACAATCTGTGGAGCCACGGCGGGTTCTTCCCCAATGGCGGCATGGGGCTGTTGATGTCCATGGCGTTCATCATGTTCTCCTTCGGTGGCCTGGAGCTGGTGGGCATTACCGCCGCCGAGGCCAGCGAACCGCGCAAGGTGATCCCCAAGGCGATCAATCAGGTGGTGTACCGCATCCTGATTTTCTACGTGGGTGCGCTGACCGTGCTGCTGTCGCTGTATCCATGGGACCAATTGCTGCAAACCCTCGGCGCGTCGGGCGACGCTTACAGCGGCAGCCCGTTCGTGCAGATCTTCTCGCTGATCGGTAACGACACCGCTGCGCACATCCTCAACTTCGTGGTGCTGACCGCGGCGCTGTCGGTGTACAACAGCGGCGTGTACTGCAACAGCCGCATGTTGTTCGGCCTGGCCGAGCAAGGCGATGCGCCCAAAGCGCTGATGAAGCTCAACAAGCAAGGCGTGCCGCTGCGAGCCCTGGCGATCTCGGCGCTGGTGACGATGCTGTGCGTGGTGGTCAACTACGTCGCGCCGCAGAGCGCGCTGGAGTTGCTGTTCGCCCTGGTGGTTGCCTCGTTGATGATCAACTGGGCGCTGATCAGCATCACCCATATCAAGTTCCGCAAGGCCATGGGCCAGCAAGGCGTGGAGCCGTCGTTCAAGACCTTCTGGTTCCCGTTCAGCAACTACCTGTGCCTGGCGTTCATGTTGATGATCGTCAGCGTGATGCTGGCCATTCCGGGGATTCGCGAGTCGGTGTTTGCGATGCCGGTGTGGGTGGGGGTGATCTATGTGGCCTATCGGTTGCGAATGAGTAAGGCGAAAGCGGTCGCCGCTGCGCAGTGATAGCCATATGGGAGAGGGCTTGCCCCCCTCCCATATTTGTTTACAGCGTGGAACGCACTCGCCACAGCTCGGGGAACAACACCGTGTCGAGCATCTTGCGCAGGTAACCCACGCCTTCGGTTCCCCCGGTGCCCGGTTGGAAGCCGATGATGCGCTCTACCGTGGTCACATGGCGGAAGCGCCACTGGCGGAACGAGTCCTCCAGGTCGATAAACTTTTCGGCCAACTGGTACAGGTCCCAGTAACGGCTCGGATCGCGATACACCTCGCGCCATGCCGCCTCCACCGAGTCATCGTGTACGGTCGCGGCCGTTGGGTCGCGTTCGGCGCGTTGCGGGTCAATCGCCAAACCGGCCTTGACCATCAAATTGATCGCCTCGTCATACAGCGACGGCGTGGCAATCGCCACTTGCAGTTGCTGCAACAATTCCGGTCGATGGGCATGGGGCCGCAACAATGCCGGGCTCTTGTTGCCGAGAATAAATTCGATCTCACGGTACTGAAACGACTGGAACCCCGACGACTGCCCCAGGAACGGGCGAATGGCCTTGTATTCCGACGGTGTCATGGTCGCCAGCACGGCCCAGGCATGCACCAGTTGGTCGAAGATTCGCGACACCCGCGCCAGCATCTTGAACGCCGGCGGCAACTCGCCCAGGCGCACATGCTCGCGGGCGGCCTTGAGTTCATGGAGCATCAGCTTCATCCACAGCTCGGAGGTCTGGTGCTGGATGATAAACAGCATTTCGTTGTGGTCCGGCGACAGAGGGTGCTGGGCGCTGAGCACTTTGCCCAGGTCCAGGTAGTCGCCGTAGCTCATGGACTCGGAAAAATTCAGCTCGGCGTTATGCCATTCTTCCGGGGCTTGGTAGTCGGCAGAAAAGGGACATTGGCTCATCGCGTGGGCTCCTTGAGCGGGCGCAGGATTGCGCGGACCGGGCTGGCGTCGAGGTGGGCAAAGCGCAGCGGCAAGGCGATCAGCTCGTAGTCGCCCTCCGGCACGTCGTCGAGCACGATGCCTTCGAGAATCGCCATGCCATGCCGGGCCACGGCGTTGTGAGCGTCCATGGTCTTGGACTGTTGCGGGTCCAGGGACGGGGTGTCGATACCGATCAGTCGCACCCCCAGGCTGGCAAGCCGCTCGATGGTTTGCGCGGCGATGGCGGTGAAATTCTCATCCCACTCGGTCAGCGGCGCTTGTGGATAAGTACGCAGCAATACGCGCTCGGGCAAGTTATCCACACGACCGTCGAGCTGATGGGGCTGCACCAGCGCGCCACTGTCCAGGCAATGCAGCACTCGGCACGGGCCCATGTACACATCCAGCGACACCTCGCCAATCGGCGCGCCGTCGGCGCTGTAATGCAGCGGTGCATCCACATGGGCGCCGGTATGCGGCGAAAAGGTCACACGCCCGACATTCACCGGACACTCCGGGCCCAACTGCCATACGCGTTCTTCCTGAAACGGCGTATCGCCCGGCCAGGTGGGCGTGGCCGCGCTCAAGGGCGGGCTGATGTCCCACCACGTTTTTATTGGGTTCATGCTCAAGGCTCTCGGTCGTTACTGGAGTGAATGATACGAGGGCCTGCTGTGAATTTTCTTGCAAATTCTGGCGTAAGAGGTGAGTTCTTTCGCACTTACTGCGAGAAACAGGCTTATTCACGCTCGAATATGTCGCCTAATGTGGGAGGGGGGCTTGCCCCCGATTAAGTGGGCCAGTTGATCCAGGTGCCCGTTGTGACGCCGCCATCAAGGGCAAGCCCCTCCCACACTGACCTCGCCGTGCCAATAACACCCTATTCACCTGCGTTTCTGGACATCCCGATGTCGAGTTCAGACCACTGAGGGTGCCGGCGACGCTATAGGGTTCGACTCTCGTTTCCTTGCCTCGGAGTCATCATGTCCAAGCCCATTACCGTACTGCGCGACACCCATCCCTTGCCGGTCCTGGATGCCTGCAAATGGGAGAAGCTCGAAGGCGACCCGCACACCGTCAACCTTAACGCCTACACCAGCGAAGACGGCAGCAAGATCATGGGCACTTGGATCTGCACCCCAGGCAAGTGGTATGTGGAATACGTGAAGTGGGAATACTGCCACTTCCAGGAAGGCTACTGCGTGATCACCCCCGAAGGGATGGAGCCGATTCACTTGCGGGCTGGGGATATCTTTGTGGTGGAGCCAGGGATGAAGGGGACGTGGGAAGTGGTCGAGACGGTGCGTAAGTATTTTGTGTTTGCCTGAGTAATCACCCGCTTATGGGGGGATTGGGCAGGTTGGTGGTGAGCGGGCTGGTCCTGCTCACCACGCAGTTTCCTTTGCGTAGGATCTACTTAGGCTTGCGATAGCTGTTAACAATCGCCGAGAAGTCCTTGCCGCCCTCCCCGCGCTGGCTCATGGATTGATACAACTGTTGGGCCACAGCGCCCAGAATCACCGGTTGCTTGGCCTGGCGGGCAGCTTCGGTGGCCAACCCCAAGTCCTTGAGCATCAGGTCCGCGCCGAAACCGCCGGTATAGCCGCGCGACGCAGGGGCAGTTTCGATCACGCCTGGCCACGGGTTGTAAGTGTCGGAACTCCAGCAGCGCCCGGTGGAGCTGTTGATAATGCCCGCAAGCACCTGGGTGTCGATCCCCAACGCATCGCCTAAAGCCATGGCTTCGCTGACGCCCACCATGCTGATGCCCAGCAACAGGTTGTTGCAGATCTTGGCGATCTGACCAGTACCTACTTCACCGCAATGCACGATGTTGCGGCCCATTTGCCCCAGTACCGGTTGCAGGGTAGCGAACAGTTCAGGGGTCGCGCCGACCATAAAGGTCAGCGTACCCGCCTGGGCGCCGCCGGTGCCGCCGGAGACGGGCGCGTCGGCCATCGCCACGCCGTGTTTGGCTGCCGCTGCGGCCACATCGCGAGCAGTCTGCGGGTCGATGGTGCTGCAATCCACCGCCGGCACGCCGCTACCGATACCGGCGAGTACGCCATCGTCATTGAGCCACACACTGCGTACATGGGCGGCGGCCGGCAGCATGGTAATCACCAGCTCTGCGCCCTGGGCCGCATGGCGTGGCGAGTCGCTGATGGTACCGCCCAGTTCGGCGAGTTCCTTGAGCACGGTATGGTTGAGGTCGAACAGGTTCAGCGCGTGGCCGGCCTTGATCAAGTTGCGGGCCATGGGCGCGCCCATGTTGCCCAAACCGATAAATGCAATCTTCATGAGGGTCTCCCGGAATCAGCGCAGGTTGATGGTGGTGTTGACGCCATCGTTGACCGTGTCGTCGTCGAACCAGCGGCTCGTGACGGTTTTGGTCTGGGTGTAGAACTGCACCACTTGCTTGCCGTAGGGGCCGAGGTCACCGAGCTTGGAACCACGGGAACCGGTGAAGCTGAAGAACGGCACCGGCACAGGGATCGGGATGTTGATACCCACCTGGCCCACGTCGATTTCGCTCTGGAATTTACGCGCCGCCGCCCCACTCTGGGTAAACAGGCCGGTGCCATTGCCGAACGGGTTGGCGTTGACCAGGGCGATGGCCTCATCAAGGGTGTCGACTTCGATCACCACCAGCACCGGGCCGAAGATTTCTTCGGTGTAGATGCGCATGTCCGTGGTCACGCCCGAGAACAGGGTCGGGCCGACAAAGTTGCCCTGCTCGAAACCCGGCACCTGGATGTCGCGACCGTCCAATTCGAGCTTGGCGCCTTGCTGCACGCCACTTTCGATCAGCTCCAGGATGCGTGCCTTGGCGCGCTTAGAAATCACCGGGCCGACATCGGTGCCGGCTTCGCTGCCGGCGTTGACCTTGAGCTTCTGCGCCAGCGCCTTCAGGTCCGGCAGCCATTGCTTGGACGCGCCCACCAGCACCACCACCGACGTGGCCATGCAGCGCTGGCCTGCCGCACCGAAACCGGCGCCGACCAAGGCATTGAGGGTGTGTTCGCGGTTGGCATCCGGCAGCACGACGGCGTGGTTCTTGGCGCCCATCATCGACTGCACGCGCTTGCCGTGCTTGCCGGCCAGGTCATACACGTGGGTGCCGACGGCGGTGGAGCCGACGAAGGACACCGCCTTGATGTCCTTATGAGTGCACAGTGCATCTACCACGTCCTTGCCGCCATGCACCACGTTGAGCACACCGGCCGGTACGCCGGCTTCCAGCGCCAGCTCCACCAGCAGCATGGTCGATAGTGGGTCCTGTTCGGACGGTTTGAGGACGAAGGTGTTACCACAGGCGATGGCCATCGGGAACATCCATAGCGGAATCATCGCCGGGAAGTTGAACGGGGTAATGCCCGCACACACGCCGATGGGCTGACGCAGGGTGTAGGTATCGACGCCACCGGCGACGTTCTCGGCGAACTCGCCCATTTGCAGGGTACCGATGGAACAGGCGTGCTCCACCACTTCCAAGCCACGGAAAATATCGCCCTCGGCATCGGCAATAGTCTTACCCTGCTCGGCGCTGAGCACGACAGCGATGCGTTTGGAATGTTCGCGAATCAACGCCTGCAGCTTGAGCATGATGCGCATGCGCGCGCCGATCGGCGTTAGCTTCCAGGTCTGGAAGGCGCGATGGGCGGCATCGATGGCGGCGTTGACTTCATCGGCAGTGGCAAACGGGACTTTGGCCAACACTTGCTGAGTGGCGGGGTTGACGATGTCTTGCCACTGGGTGGTCTTGGACTCGACCCACTCACCGTTGATCAGCAACTTGACCGGTTGTACGGAAATTTCGGCAGATGCGTTCATGTGGTCTCCAATTCTTATTTATATGCAGAGAACCAAGGCGTTGAACCGCCTTGAAGAATGAGGCGTTCGGACTGTTTTTGGAGTATAGATGTGCAAATCTCTAATAAGAACGCACATAAAAGCCGGACCAATATGCAAAAAAACATCACGTCGCTGGGCTCCCTGAACTGGGATGACCTGAAGTTTTTCCTCGAAGTGGCCCGCACCCGCAAGGCCAGCGTCGCCGCCAAGCGCCTGGCGGTGGACTACACCACGGTGTCGCGGCGCATCAGTTCGCTGGAAGTGTCATTGGGCACGCTGCTGTTCGAAAAATCCCGCACCAACGGCTTTGTACTCACCCTCGAAGGCCAACGATTGCTGGGCTACGCCGAGTCCATTGAAAGCACCCTGCACATGGCCTGCGAGCAGGTGTCCGGCTCCGGCGTCGCTCTGTCCGGGCATGTGCGCATGGGCTGCACCGAGGGCTTCGGCAGCTTCTTCGTCACGCCGCAATTGAGCCACTTTGTCGACACCTACCCGGCGATCTCCGTCGACATCCTGCCCCTGCCCCACTTCATCAGCCTGTCCAAGCGCGAAGCCGACATCGTCATCGCCCTGGAACGCCCGGAACACGGGCCGTACGTGTGTTGCAAACTGTGCGACTACACCCTACAGCTGTACGCCACCCAGGATTACCTCGACCAACACCCGCCGATCCAACGCCCGGCGGACCTGGCCACCCACCCGTTTATCAGTTACGTCGATGACCTGGCCTTCAGCTCCGAGCTGCTCTACCTGGCCAACGTAGTCCCCGGCGCCAGCGCCAGCCTGCGCAGCACCAGCGTGATTGCGCAGTACGTCGCGGCACAACAGGGCCGCTCGATGGCGATACTGCCGTGCTTCCTGGCGGCACAAGACCCACGCTTGTTGCCGGTGCTGGGGGAGCAAATCACGATCACGCGCCAGTTTTGGATGTATTGCCGGGAGGACTTAAGGAAGCTGAAGCGGATTACGTTGTTGTGGGACTACATCCGGGAAGTGACCGAGCAGAACCGGGGGTTGTTGATGGGGGAAACGCGGGAGATGCGGTTTGCGGATTAATCGGCCGAAGCCAGACCAACAGGTGGGCAGGGACTCGCCGTGGTTCAGCCACGCCGCCATCGGGGGCAAGCCCCCTCCCACCTCGAATGCATTGCAGGTTGAATACCTGGCTGACGAAACCAGATCAAATGTGGGAGAGGGCTTGCCCCCTCCCACCTCGAATGCGTTGCAAGTTGAATACCTGGCTGACGAAACCAGATCAAATGTGGGAGAGGGCTTGCCCCCTCCCACCTCGAATGCGTTGCAGGTTGAATACCTGGCTGACGAAACCAGATCAAATGTGGGAGGGGGCTTGCCCCCGATGGGGCCTGCTCAGTCGATACCTGTGTTGCAGACCCACCGCTTTCGGGGGGGCAAGCTCATACTTGATCGGCATTCAGGTTGAAGCACCCGAAACCGCTCAGTCGGCAATCACCACAATCGCCACCCGTCGATTCTCGGTGCGCCCTGCGGCTGTATCGTTCGACGCCACGGGCTGGCTGCTGCCCAAGCCGCGCAGTTGGATGTTTTCTTCTTTCATACCCACGCTCGTCAGCACCGTGGCCACGCTTTTGGCGCGGCGCAGGGAGAGTTGCTCGTTGTAGGCTTCTTTGCCGGAGGCGTCGGTGTGGCCGTCCACGCGTACGCGCTCTATGCCCACGCCGAGCAGGGCTTTACCGATGCGTTGGACGATCGCGGTGCTCGGCGGGTTGAGGGTTTCGATGTCGCTGCCGAACAGCACTTTGCCCGACAGGCCGAATGCCCAGCCGTCATCCGTGAGTTCAAAGCCCTGTTGTTTGAGCACCGCGACTTGCGCCGGGGTCAGGCCTTTAGGGGGTTGTGTCTGACAGCCGCCGAGGGCCAACAAGGCCACCAGCACGGTAAGAAACAGAACGCGTGCAGTCGAGAACAAGGGATCAACTCCTGTGTTGAACGTTAACAGCAGAGTGCTCCGACTCCGCCGTGTGCTGGCCGCCCTGGGTCAGGCGTTTGGCCTGGTACATCGCCGCGTCGGCGGCATTGAGCAAGGTGCCGGGTGTGGCGCCATGCTCGGGGTAAATAGCAATGCCGATGCTGAGCGACGTCAGCACTTGAGTGCCACCCGGCACCTCAATCGGCATGTCCATGCTGGCGATGATCTTGTCAGCGATGCGTTGCGCGTCCTCGGCCTTGTGCAACGGCGCAAGCAGGATGGCGAACTCGTCACCGCCCAGGCGCGCCACCAGGTCACCGTCACGCAGTTGCGCGCGCACACGGGCAGCGACAGCCACCAGCACCGCGTCGCCGGCGGCGTGGCCGAAGTTGTCGTTGATGTCTTTGAAGCGATCGCTGTCGAGGAACAATACCGCGACCCGCTCGTCGAGCTTGGCCGCGCCGCGCAGGGCTCGAATCAGCCGACCTTCGAAGAACGCGCGGTTGGGCAGGCCGGTCAGGCTGTCGTGGTTGGCCTGGTGGGCCAGGGTTTCGTTTTCGCTTTGCAGGTGGCTTTGCCAGGCTTCCATTTCGCCGAGCAAGGCATTGAAGTCACTGCCCAGGCTGTCGAGTTCGGCGATGCGCGCGGGCGGTACACGTCGATCAAAATCCCGCTCGCTGCGAGCGGCGTGAGCCACGGCGGCCAGGCTTTGCAACGGCACGGTGATCCCGCGCAGCAGTCGCCGGGCCAGGTGTAATGCGACCCAGGCGCTGAGGGCGGTGCAGATCAGAATCCCGGCCAGACCACTGAGCAGGAAGCGCAGCAGGCTGCCGCCGTGGCCGGTCAGGTGGATACTGCCGACGGTGCGGCCCTGGTGCAGGATCGGTTGGTTGATCGGCTGTTCAAGCAGGGCATGCGCCAGTGCCAGTTCCACCCGCGAGAGCATGCCGGTTTCGGGGCGTGCCCAGTGGGCCAGTAACTTGCCGTTGGCGTCGAAAACGTCGGCATCGGCCACCTCTTCGGTGGACGCAATCAGGCTCAGTGCCTCGGTGGCTGCGGCGCGGTCGTTGAACACCACCGCCGCTTCCACGGTGTAAGTGATGGAGCGTGCGATCAGGTGCAAGTTGTGTTCGGCATAGACGCGCAGCGCCAGCACGCCGAGCAGGGTCAGGGACACACTGGCCAGGGTCACCGCCACCAGAGCCAGGATCAAATGACCACGGCCGATAACCGAGCGCAGGCTAGGTCGCACTTTCACATGGGTCATGGAGCAGGCGCCCGGCGGCGGGACAGTTGCAGCACGCTGGGGTGAATGCGCACGCCGCTGCGTGCCACCGAGTCGAGGTTGACCTCGAACGACACTTGTTCATCGCTTACGCGCAGGCAAAACAAGCTGCCGACGGTGCACTGGTCGCCGCCTTCGCTGATGCTGAGCACCGGGTGGCCGATCAACGAGGCAAACAATTGGCTGCGCTCATCGGCGGTAAGCTTGCCGATGTACACCGCGTCGCAGGCGTTGACGATATCGGGATGGTTGACCAACAGGCGCTGCACCACCACCGGACGGCCGGTCGCCTGGGTGGTGCCTTTGATCAGGTCATCGGTGTATTGGGTGGGCCCGACGATACACAGGCGCAATTGCGCTGGCTCCACCGGCCACCGCGCGTAACTGAGAATACCGAGTACCACCTGAGTGACCGCCTGGGCACGCTGCGCGGCCATACCCTCGGTGGCCGGGACGTCCGCAAACCCGTATGGCGCCAGCGCACACAGCAGCGCCATCAGCAGCAGGCGTCTCCAGCTCCAACGGCACTCTGTGGGCGAGACAGCCACGTTCATGCTGCGATTCTCTCAGGTGTTTTCGTGGGGTGATGCCGCAACGATAGCACAGCGGCGGAAAACCCCGCGAGGCAGTGCCTTCGCGAGGTCCGCTATTTTTTCAGAAAATTCAGGCAGTAGAATCAGAAATATTAGATGACCTATCAGTCAATTTTTTAGGCGCCTTGGTCCAACTCCAGCATTAACCCACTCAAGCGCTTGACCTTGCGCCGCACCGCTTCCTCAAACACACCGCCGCGCGGCTCGATCAGGCTGAACCAGCGCTTGGCGCGGGTGATGCCGGTGTATATCAATTCTTTGGTCAACACCGGGTTCAGGGCGTCGGGCAGGATCAGCGCAGTGTGGGTGAATTCCGAGCCTTGGGATTTGTGCACGGTCATGGCGTACACGGTTTCCACATCGTTCAGGCGGCTGGGCAGCACGAATCGCACGCCGCCCTGGCCGTCATTACGTGGGAAAGCCACCCGTAGCACCTGAGGGCCACCGTCGCTTTCGGGCAGTTTGAGGGCGATGCCGATATCGCCATTCATCAGGCCCAGGCCGTAGTCGTTGCGCGTCATCAGCACCGGGCGACCTTCGTACCATTGCTCGTCACCTTCGATCAGCCGCACTTTACGCAGCGCCGCGGTGATTCGCAGGTTCAACCCCTCCACACCCCACGGACCTTTGCGCACGGCGCAGAGCAATTGGAACGCGTCGAAGGCCTGCAACAATTGCTGCGCCCAGGCCGTCCAGGCGTGGTCGTCACGGGGGGTGGCGGGTGACGGACGCGCCGATTGCAGCAGGTTCAGGTAATAGCGATAGCCCTCGGCACCGCCGCCCTGCCCGTCCAGCACCAGGCGCTCAAGCGCGTGGTCGTGTTCGCCCTTGAGGCTGACGCAGAACAGGTCGCTGTGGCTGCGCGCGGCCAGCAGCTTGCGGGCCTCTTCGGCTTTTTGCTGGTTGACCCAGCGCGCCAGTTGGCCGATGCCGCTACCTTCGCCGAACCGCCGCGAATAGCGCAGCATCACCACTTGTTGCGCCAGGGGGTGGCTGTGGTCCAGGTCTTCGCTCAGGCCGCTGGTGCTGAGGTCTTCACCGCTGACGGCTTGTAGCCACTGGCGCGTGTCGGGGCTGTACCAACCGGCTTCGGCGTCGCGGCATAAATCGCCGAGCACGGCACCGGCTTCCACCGAGGCCAGTTGATCCTTGTCGCCCAGCAATACCAGACGGGCATGAGGCGGCAGCGCGTCCAGCAGATTGGCCATCATCTCCAGGTCGATCATCGAGGCTTCATCCACCACCAGTACATCCAGGGGCAGCAAGTTGCCCGCATGGTGACGGAAATGCCGAGTGCCAGGGCGACTGCCCAGCAAACGGTGGACGGTGGTGACTTGGGTCGGGATCTTTTCCCGCACCGTATCGGGAACACTCAGCGACAGCACTTGCTGGCTGATGGATTCGGTCAGGCGCGCCGCCGCTTTGCCAGTGGGAGCGGCCAGGCGAATGCGCAGCGGGCTGCCGGATTCCACGGCCGGCGCCTGCAACAGCGCGAGCAGGCGCACCACAGTGGTGGTCTTGCCGGTGCCGGGGCCGCCGGTAACGATGCTGAATGCCCCTCGGGTAGCCAGGGCGCAGGCGAGTTTCTGCCAGTCCACTACGCCGTCGGGCGCGGGTTGAGCGAACAGGCCATTGAGCCGCTCTGGCAAATCGGCGGTGAAGTTTTCCTGCGTCGCCAGGCGCTGGCGCAATGCGAAATCGATACGTCGCTCGTAGGTCCAGTAGCGCCGCAGGTACAGACGTTTCCCCGACAGCACCAGAGGCCGGCTTTGTGCCGCTTCACTGCCGTCGAGTGCAAGGGCGACCAACGAGCTGGCGGCCAGTGCATGGCACCAATGGGCGCCATCGAGGCCATCGAGCAACTGCGACGGAAGCAACATCGCGCCGGTCTGCAGGTCGCCTTCGGGCGGTAGGGACAGGGCAAAATCCGGCGCCTTTAGGGTTTCGAACAGATCAAGGCAGACGTGCCCGTGACCCAATTGGTGGCTGGTCAACGCCGCAGCGAGCAACACCAGAGGATCGGCCTGGGGATCGAGTTCGTGCAGGAAGCCAACGAAAGCCTTATCCAGCGCCCGCAACCAGCCGCGCTCGACCCAGCGTTCCAGTAATTGCACTAGATCGGCGGAGCGTTCCAGCGGCGCTAGTGCCTCCAGCGGTAATGGCGACAGGCTCATAACAGCACTCCTTGTTCCCAGGCCGGCTCAGTTTTGGGTGGCAGCGGTTTGCCTTGGAACAACAGGTCCAGGCCTTCGATCAGCGCCCGTGGCGGCCGGGTGAAATACGCGCCTTGGCTGGAAGACTGGGTGCCGCGCAGGAACAGATACAGTGCGCCGCCAATGTGGCGGTCATAATCGTAGTCGGGCAAACGTGCCTTGAGCTGGCGATGCAGGGCCAGTAGGTAGAGGACGTATTGCAGGTCATACCGATGCTCAAGGATCGACTGTTCCATGGCTTGCGGGGTGTAGGCCGAATCGTCGGGCCCGAGCCAGTTGGATTTGTAGTCGGCCACGTAGTAGCGGCCGTCGTGTTCGAACGTCAGGTCGATAAACCCCTTGAACATGCCGTTGAGCAGCACTGGTTCGGCAGCCACCCGGGCGACGCCGTCATGGGTGTACTGACACACCAGTTTATCCAGGGCGAGCACATCGACCTTATGACTGGCGAACCAGAACTCCATCTCGATCTGATAGTGCCGCAGGCCGCTCAAGGCCACGCGACCGTTATCCACAGGCAGTGGCGTGTGCAGCAGATGGCCCAGCCAGGCACTGAGGGTAACGATCCACCCCTCCCAGTTGCGCCGATTGCAACGCGCGCCGACGGCTTTTTCGATGGCCTGCGGCGTCACGTTGAAGCCTTCTTCACCCGCCCATTCCAGCAAACCGTGCAGGAAGGTGCCGGGGTTGGGGCCGCGTGGGAAACGGTGAATGTCGCCACCAGACGCTACCACTTCACGCGGTGCATCCGGGTCCAGGCGCTCGTCATCGAACAGCTTTTGCGCTTGTGGGTTTTCGGGCGCTTCGAGGGTCGCGGTGCTCAGGCTGTCGCCAATACGCAGTGCGCTGTAGGACGCAATCCACCAGTTTTCCGCCGCCTTGCGGCTGGGCAACAACGGCGCGAGCAGCGTGGCCTGGTTGCGCGGCGGGTGGAACAGCACCTTTTGCGCCTCAGGCACTTGGGCGTAATGGATGGCTGGGCAACCGTCCTGCAAATCCAGCAGCCAACGGGCCAGGCCCGTCGACTCGCGCAGCACACTGCCGCCGCCAAGCAAATAGCCCAGCGCACACAAGTGCAGGACCGAACTACTGCTGTTGCCGCGCTTGAGGTCGGCGACGCCCAGCCAGCACGCGTGCTTGGCGCGGGTCAGGGCGACGTAGAACAAGCGCAGGTCTTCGGCCAGCCGCTCGTCGTCAGCCTGGGCAATCAGCTCGGCGGTCGGGCGCAGGCTGACCTGGGATTTGCCATGTTCATCGTGGTAGTGCAGCGGCAGGCGGCTGCCGTCCACGGGTTTGGCCGAACAAATAAACGGCAGAAACACCAGGTCGTATTCCAGACCTTTGGATTTGTGGATGGTGACCACTTTGACCAATTGCTCATCGCTTTCCAGGCGCAGGATCTGCTCTTCACCGGCTTGACCCGACAGCGCCAGATGCTCGGCCAGGTGGCGGATCAATGCTTGTTCGCCGTCCAGCTCCGAGGCGGCCTGTTGCAGCAGTTCGCTCAAGTGCAAGAGGTTGGTCAACACACGTTCGCCGTCGCTGCGGGCGATCAGGGTCTGCGGCAATTTGAAATCGTGCAGCAAACGCCGCAGCATCGGGAGCACGCCTTGGGTGCGCCAAATCGCACGGTAACCGCGAAACTGCATAACGCGGCTTTCCCACGCCAATTCGTCCTGATTCAGACGCTCCAGTTCGGGCAGCGACAGATTTAACGTGACACACGCCAGGGCGGCACGCAGGGGGCGCTCCATATCCGGCTCGGCGCAGGCTTTGAGCCAGGCCAGCAGGTCGTGGGCTTCCTGGGCGGCGAACACCGAGTCCTTATCGGACAGGTACACGCTTCGCACACCCCGAGCGGCCAATTCCGCACGCACGGCTTGGGCCTCCTTGCCGTCGCGGACCAGGATGGCGATATCCGACGGCAATACACCTTTGAAGCTGGCGTCCGGCTGTAGGAAACCGGCCTTGCCTTGCTGCCCGGCATTGAGCAGCTCAACAATCTGCGTAGCACAAGCAGCAGCCAGCTGCTGGCGGTACACCGCGTTGGAAATCGGCTGGTCGGTTGCCAAGTGCCAGAGGTTCATCGCCGGCACAGGCTGGCCGTCGACCAGCAAGGTCTCTTTGCGGCCTTGGGACAATACCGGCTGGAACGGCACCGGGTTATCGCCATTCGGCTCGCGGAATAAAAACGCGCCACGCCCGGATTCCGCACGCTGGAACACATGATTCACTGCGTCGACCATTGCATGGCTGGAGCGGAAGTTGGTGCCCAGGGTGTGATGGCGGCCGAGTGTGGATTTACGTGCGCGCAGGTAGGTGTAAATGTCGGCGCCACGGAAAGCGTAGATCGCTTGCTTGGGGTCACCGATCAGGAACAGGCCGCTATCCAGGTGGTTTTCTTCGATGCGATAGATGCTGTCGAAAATGCTGTATTGCACCGGATCGGTGTCCTGGAACTCATCGATCAACGCGACTGGGAATTGCTCGCGGATCACGCTGGCCAGGCGCTCGCCGCCCTCTGCTTGAAGGGCCGCGTTGAGACGGATCAGCATGTCATCGAAGCCCATTTCGGCGCGTCGACGTTTTTCCTCTTCGAAGCGTTTACCCACCCAGGCGGCGGCGTGTTGCAACACGGCGGCGTCGGGGGTGGGCAACGCGTCAAGGCTGGCTTTGAGGTTGGCCATGGCATCGATAGCGGGATGCCGGGGCGGCTCGCCCTTCCAGGCTTCGGCCATGCCCTCGGGCGTGAGGCGTGTGAAGCCGGTGCCGATGTCCAGTTGCTCCTGGGTTTCATCGCTTGCCCAAGCACTGATTTTTTCGAACCAGGGCTCGAAATAGCGCGCTTGCATCTTGCGACCGTCGACGGCTTTGGCAGCCACGGCCTGCAGGCAAAGATCGCGCAGTTCGGCGGCCCACTGCTGCCATGGCGCTTTGAGGGCGACCAGCGCTTCGCGGCGCTCCTGCAAACAGGCGTTGATCAACTCGGCGGGATCGCGGGTTTCGTCGCTGGGACGCTCGCTGCCGAACAGCGCGCGCACGCGCGGCATCAGCGCAGCGGGGCCGCCCCAATGAGTGCGCACCCAGTTTAGGGCATCGTCGTGCATCGGGTAGCAGAACAGCCGCCAGTAATCGCGCAGTACTTCGCCGAGCAGGTCGCTGTGATCGGTTTCCAATGTCTGGGTAAACAGGCTGCCGCTGTCGAACGCATGTTCGCGCAGCATGCGCTGGCACCAACTGTGGATGGTGGACACAGCCGCTTCGTCCATCCACTGGGCAGCGATGTCCAGGCGGTTAGCGCAGGCGGGCCACTGCTCAGGCGCATAGTGCACACGCAGGTCGGCGATCAGAGCGTCGGGCGACGGGATCTCATCGCGGAAAAACCGCGCAGCTTCAGCCAGGCGAATGCGGATACGCTCACGCAGCTCCTTGGTGGCGGCGTCGGTGAAGGTCACCACCAGGATCTGCGGCGGCAGCAATTCACGACCAAAACCCCACGCATCGCCGCCGTGGCCAAGCACCAGGCGCAGGTACAAGGCGGAGATGGTGAAGGTCTTGCCGGTGCCGGCGCTGGCTTCAATCAGCTGGCTACCTTTGAGTGGGAAGGCCAGGGCCAAAGGTGTGCTGCTCATGCGCCGGCCTCCTCGCCAGTAAGTGATCGCCACGGCGCATCAAGCATGGGTCGGTACAGTGTTTCGCACCAACCTTCGAATTCTTCGCTGGCCACCAAGGCTGCGTAATCCGGAAATTGGCGCGTGAGTGCGGGGGTTTCCCGGCGTTCGCCGTCGGTGGTCAGCCCGTCGCCTTCGTAGGCTTTGCTCGCCGCGGCATGGGCTTTGGCCGGATCGGTCTGGCCCAACCAGGCGAATGCGGTCTTGACCGCCACCGGCAGCGGCTTGCGCATGCCGCTGTGCCAGGCCAGGAGCAGGTGGCCGAGGATATCCTGGGCGAGCGCTGGGTCCAGGGGGGCCAACAGCAAGGTGTCATCACTGGCCACCAGGCCGGTACTCAACGGCAGCCCGCAAGCGCAGGCCACCAGATGATTGACCCATGGGCGGATCAGACGATGCCACTTGCGTGTCTTGATCGAGCCGATGCTATTAGGGATGGTGCTGACGCTAAGCAACCCGCCATCACTGCGCCGATGCAGCCCACTGATCCAGCCTTCCAACCTGATCCCCTGATGCTCAAAACTGACCGGTTCCGTCGCGGTATGCGGGATTGGCCATAGGGCCAGTAGTTGCTGGTAGCGTTGCAGCAGGCCGGGCAAAGGCTCGATCAGTTCGTTGCGCAGGCATTCGCCGAAACCAACCATGGGCAGCAGGCCACTGCCTTGTAGGCGCTGGGCCTGCGCCTTGAGCGCCTGGTCGAGGTGCTCCGGTTGGCTCAGCGCGGCATTGAGCAGGCTGTCGCTCAGGCTGTAGCGTTGCAGAGCATCAAGGACGAAGGGTTCCTCATCGGCCAGAGGTACTTCGGCGGCCTCAAAGAACACTTTCAGACGCTGGCTGAAGAAATGCTTAACCGGGTTGCGTAGGAAATCCTGTAACTGACCGAGACTTAGAGGTTCTTCTTGCTGATGCTGCGCCAATTCCGGCTCCGTGCCGGTGACGGGCACGTCCTCGTGCAATACCTGCCATTCGCGGGCGTAGCTGAACAGCGGATCGCCTGCGTGGAAATAGCGGGCGCTGAACGGCTGCAATGGGTGTTCCTGGGTCAGCGCGTCAATGAGGGGGGCGTCGTTCGCCGCGTGCTTCCAGCCGCTGGCGAGATGATCGCGCAACTGGCCGATCAGCACCGAAGCCGGACGCTCGCTGTTGTCGCGGATGCTGCGGCCGACCCAACTGATATAGAGCTGGTCTCGGGCAGAGAGCAGGGCTTCGAGCAGCAAGTAACGGTCGTCTTCGCGACGGGACCGGTCGCCTGGGCGGTAGTCGCTGCCCATCAGGTCGAAGTCCAGCGGTGGTTGGGCGCGAGGGTAATCGCCGTCGTTCATACCCAGCAGGCAGACCAGCTTGAAGGGAATGGCACGCATGGGCATCAGGGTGCAGAAATTGACAGCTCCGGCGAGGAAACGTTGGGACAGTCGGCCTTGATCCAGACCGGCGAGCCAGGCTTCGCGGACCACGGTGAGCGGTAACTCGTCCTGCAGGCCGACGGACTCACAGGTTTCCAACCAGGTTTCTCGCAGCTGTTCCAGTTGGCTCAGCAGATAGTCATCGTGTTCACTACTGGCCAGGAAGAACCGCTGCATCAAGTCTTGCAAGCGCTCGCCCCATTGCTGCGGCGCTGCTGGCTCGGACAAGGCCTGATGAGCGTCACTCAGCGCATCGAGCAAGGCAACCAACGGGCCAATCAGCGCCGCGTCGAGGCCGCCAATTTCGTCGTAAGGTTCGATACCTTCGCAGGCCGCGCCGCTGCCCACCGCGTACCCCAGCAACATGCGGCGCAGGCCGAAGCGCCAGCTGTTCTGTTCAAGCTCAGCAGGCAGGCCCAGGCCGGCACGCTGTTGCGCGTCGAGCCCCCAGCGGATACCAGCGCCTTCGATCCAGCGATGCAGCGTCGGCAGGTCGCGTTCCTTGATTGCAAAGCGTTCGCGCAGGGCGGGGACGTCGAGCAGATCGAGGACTTCGCTGACGGGGAAGCGGCTGTCGGGGAGTTTAAGTAGATGCTCGACTGCGATCAGCAACGGATCGCGGCCGCGTTGGCCCTGGTCCGTCAGGGTGAACGGGATAAAGCGCGGATCGTTGCGCTCAAGCTGACCGAACACAGCGCGTATGTGCGGCGCGTAGCTGTCGACATCCGGGACCATAACGATGATGTCACGAGGACGCAGCGTGGGATCGGCACTGAAGCGCTGCAGCAGTTGGTCGTGCAGCACTTCGACTTCACGTTGCGCGCTGTGGGCGATGTGGAAACGGATAGACGAATCATGCTCCAAGTCGACAGCGGGCCATAGATCGCGGGTTTCATTGAGTGGGCGCAGTTCGAGGATATCGTCCTGCAACTGATTGAGCAGTGTGGTCGGGGTGCTCTCGCTGAACAGATCGATGCGTCCATCGCGGAATGCGGCGCGGTAGCTATTGGGATCATCGTAACTGTCCAGCAGGCTGATGTAGTCGCGCCCCTGTTTGCCCCAAGCAGCCAACAGCGGATGGGCATGCTGGTGCAGGGTTTGCGGGTCGATACTGATCGGCATGCCGGCTTTACGCGCCTGGCGTTTGTATTTGTTTCGAAGCAGGTCTTTGTCGGCCACGATGTCGGACCAATGGTGGCGACAGGGGTTGTGTACGCATAACAGAACTTGACTGAAACGAGCCAGACCGGCGAGTGCTTCGAGAGCCTGGGCGGGTAACGACGAAATACCGAACACGATGACCCGTGAAGGTAGGTCGGGTGGAGCTTCCTCCAGGGTATTGATGCGTTCGATAAAACGCTGATGCACGCCGGCACGGCTTTCGGCCATGCCCTCCTCACCGACATCCAGCAGCAACGCACGCCATAACTCGGCCTGCCAGCAGTTCGCCGGACTGAGGGGCTTGGCCTCACCTCGTCCATTGCGCAGTTGATGGCGACCGGCAGCCCAATCTTCCAGCCAGTCGGCGCGGTAGACCTGATATTGGTCGAACAGGTCGGCCAGGCGTTCGGCCAATTGATAGCGTTTGCGCAGGTCGGTGTCGTGGGTCAGGAAGCGCTGCAACGGCTCGAAGTGCGGTTGGTCAATGAGCTCGGGCAGTAGGCGCATCAACCGCCAAGTGAGTGGGGCTTTATCGAGCAAGGATTTGGGAGGGATTTCGTCACGCCCCAGGACCATGCGATAGAGCTGCCACATAAAACTGCCGGGAAGTTGTACGTCGATGGCAGCAGCGATGCCGCAGCCGCCCATGTCATCGTCTTCCGGATCTTCAGCCAATGCCAGCTTGAGCCACTGGGCGATACCGTTGCTTTGTACCAATGCAATTTCATTTTCCAGGGGCGCGAGGGGATACCGGCGCATCCAGCTAACCACCAGGCTGCGCAACTCATCCAAGCGGTTACCGTGAACCACCATGAATCCAGCGCTGAGGGACATCGCATCCGGCATAACAGCTTCCTTGGTAAAGCAAAATCGGGGGTATGGACTTTAGCACCGAAGTCGGCGCTGATGATGCCCACGGCTTTTCGAGCGCACAAAACAAAACCCCAACTGCTTTCGCAATTGGGGTTTCGGAATTTAATCTTGACGA